>NZ_JBEZXS010000006.1:0-320915 GCF_040638185.1 Streptomyces sp. NPDC026672 | reverse complement strand
GTCGAACGCTTCAACCGCACCCTGCTCGACGAATGGGCCTACCTGCGGCCCTACACCAGCAACACCGAACGCACCGCAGCCCTGGCAGACTTCCTCCACACCTACAACCACCACCGCTGCCACACCGCACTCGCAGGCCACCCACCCATCAGCCGTGTGAACAACGCTTCAGGTCAATACACCTAGTGCCCCAACAGGCGGCGGGGGCGGCGCGGACCCGTCCGCTCATCCGATGCCGTACCGCGCCTCGATACCCGCGATCACCAGTGCCAGGCCCTCCTCGAAGTGCCGGTCGTAGTCGGTGAAGATCTCCGCGCCCGCCGCCGCCGTCAGCGGGAAGGCGGCCATCGCGCGGGCGCGGTCCTCGATGTCGTAGCCCTCCCGGCGTTCGCCCGGGAGGGGTTCGACGCCCTGTTCCTCGGTGACGAAGCCGAGCGTGTAGAGGTACGCCGTCGTGTTCGCCCGGACGGCCCGGGCAAGGGTGAAGCCCGCCTCGGTGAACTGCCGCAGAGTCCGTTCCATCTCGGCCGCGTGCGGCGTGCCGGTGAAGCGTGAGCCGCTGAAGACCTTGGCGCCGTCGCGGTGTCCGAGCAGCGCGGCGCGCAGTCCGCGATTGGTCAGCAGCAGGCGGTCCTGCCAGGTGGCGGACGGGACGTCCGCGGTCCCGGCCGCCATCCGCCGGTACATCTCCGTCGCCATCTCGTCGAGCAGCGCCTGCTTGTCCTTGAAGTGCCAGTACAGGGCGGGCGCCTTGACGTCCAGCTCCTTGGCGATGGCGCGCAGGGTCAGACCGTCCAGGCCCACCTCGTTCAGCACCCGCAGGGCGGTGTCCGCGACCCGGCGGCGGTCGAGGGGGGCGCGTCGTTCCGTGCTCACGGTTGACAGCTTAACAGCGTTAAGGGCACCCTCGGGGGTGATGGCACTTAACGACGTTAAGGAGATCTCCGTGAACCCGTACGCAACAGACGTCCTCGTCGTCGGCGCCGGACCCACCGGGCTCGCCCTGGGCATCGACCTCGCCCGGCGCGGGGTCGACGCGCTGGTCGTCGAGCGGGCCGACGCGCTCTTCCCCGGCTCGCGCGGCAAGGGCCTCCAGCCGCGCACGATGGAGGTGTTCGACGACCTCGGGGTGCTCGACGCGATCCTCGCGGCCGGCGGCACCTACCCGGTCGCGATGATCTGGCGGGACGGGCGGCGGGCCGGGGAACACCGGATGTTCGACCCGGTGGAGGACCCCGGGCCCGGAACGCCGTACCGCGAGCCCTGGATGGTGCCGCAGTGGCGCACCCAGGAGATCCTGTACGCCCGGCTGACCGAGCTGGGCGGCCGGGTGGACTTCGGCCGCGAGGTCGTGGGCCTTGAGCAGGACGAGGACGGGGTCAGCGTGCGCTTCGCGGCCGGACCCGATGTGCGCGCCGCCCACGTGGTCGCCGCGGACGGCGGACGCTCGGCCGTGCGCCGGGCGCTCGGCATCGGCATGACCGGCGAGACCGTGGACCCCCACCCGGTGCTGGTGGCCGACGTGCGCGTCACGGGCCTGGGCCGGGACTTCTGGCACATGTTCCCAGGGAACGGGGACGGGGACGGGGACGGGAACGGCGGCGGGGCGAAGGGAGAGGGCGGCGAGGGCTTCCTGGCGCTGTGCCCGCTGGCCGGCACGGACGAGTTCCAGCTGGCCGCGCAGTTCCCGGACGGGACCGGGCCCGACCTCTCGCTGGACGGCGTCCGCAAGGTCGTCGCCGCCCGCACGCACCTGGCCCCCGAGGACGTCACCGAGGTGCGCTGGGCCTCGGACTTCCGGCCGCGCGCGGCGCTCGCCGACCGCTTCCGCGAGGGCCGGGTGCTGCTCGCCGGGGACGCGGCGCACGTCCACTCGCCGGCCGGCGGCCAGGGCCTGAACACCAGCGTGCAGGACGCCTACAACCTCGGCTGGAAGCTGGGCGCGGTGCTGCGCGACGGAGCTCCGCCGGCGCTGCTCGACACCTACGAGGAGGAGCGGCGCGGCAACGCCGCCCGGATGCTGGGCCTGTCGACGGGCGTGCACCGCGGCGAGGTGCGGCGCGGCCGGGCCACCCAGCAACTCGACCTGGGCTACCGGGAGTCGACGCTGACGTCGGAGACCCGGCCGGCCGTGACGGGCGTCCGGGCCGGGGACCGGGCGCCCGACGGCACGGTGGACGGCGTGCGCCTCTTCGACGCCTTCCGCGGCCCGCACTGGACGCTGCTCGGCCCCGACGCGCCCGAACTCGGCCCGTGGTCGCGGACGGTGCGGGGCCCGGCCCCCGAACATTACGGGCCGGGTCTGTTCCTGGTCCGTCCGGACGGTTACGTGGGCTGGGCGGGCGCCACCGCGGCCGGTCTCACCGACTACCTCGCCCGTGTCGGAATCGGCAGGTCCGGGCCGGACCGGACCGTCTGAGGGCGGCGCCCGGGAAGGTGGCGGCGCCCGGGAGGGTCACGAACTCGCCAGGGAGAGCTTGACCGCGAAGCCGAGGAACAGGGCGCCCGCCGCCGAGGTCGCCGTCGCCGACAGCCGCTTGCGGCGGCGGAAGGCGGCGGCCAGCCGGGTCCCGCCGAAGATCAGGGCGCTCAGATAGAGCACGCTGGCGACCTGGGCGAAGGCGCCGAGGACGACGAAGGACACCGCCGGGTAGGCGTAGCCCGGGTCGACGAACTGCACGAAGAAGGCGACGAAGAACAGGATGGCCTTCGGGTTGAACAGGCTGACGACCAGGGCCCGGCGGAAGGGCCGCTCGTCGCCGGCCGGGGCGGGGGCGGCGTCCTCGACGGCCCGCTCGCGCCGCGAGCGCCACATCCCGCGGGCGGCCCGCAGCATGCCGACGGCCAGCCAGGTGAGGTAGCCGGCGCCCGCGTACTTCACGATCCCGAAGAGCACCGCGTTCGCCTGGAGCAGTGAGGCGACCCCGGCCGCGGACAGGGTCATCAGGACGGTGTCCCCGCACCACACGCCCGCGGCGGCGGTGTAACCGGTGCGGACGCCGCGGCGGGCGGCGACGGACAGCACGTACAGCGAGTTGGGGCCGGGCAGCAGGACGATCACGACGAGGCCGGCCAGATACGTGGGGAGATCGATGACGCCGAACATGCCAAGGAGTGTCGCACGGGAGTACGACATTCCGGGTTTCGGGCCGGCGGTCAGAACGCGTCCACCGGAACGTACGTCCCCCACACCTCGCGCAGCGCCCCGCACACCTCCCCCACGGTCGCCCGCGCCCGCAGCGCCTCCTCCATCGGGTACAGCACGTTGTCCGTGCCCCCGGCCGCCCGGCGCAGCGCGGCCAGCGCCGCCGCCACCGCGTCCGCGTCGCGCTCGGCGCGCAGCCGCGCCAGCCGCGCGGTCTGCCGCCGCTCGACGGCCGGGTCGACGCGCAGCGGCACGTACGGCTCCGCCCCGTCCGCCCCGTCGGGCTCGCCCGACGCGTCCCGCGTGTCCAGCCGGAAGCGGTTGACGCCGACCACGACCCGGTCGCCCGCCTCGGTCTCCCGGGTGATCCGGTAGGCGTTGCGCTCGATCTCCTCCTTCTGGAAGCCGCGTTCGACGGCCGCGACCGCGCCGCCCAGCTCCTCGATCCGGCGCATCAGCTCCAGCGCGGCGGCCTCCACGTCGTCGGTCATCCGCTCGATCGCGTACGAACCGGCGAAGGGGTCCACCGTCGCCGTGACGTCGGTCTCGTGGGCGAGGACCTGCTGGGTGCGCAGGGCGAGGCGGGCGCTGGTCTCGGTCGGCAGCGCGAGGGCCTCGTCGAAGGCGTTGGTGTGCAGCGACTGGGTGCCGCCGAGGACCGCGGCGAGCGCCTGCACGGCGACCCTGACCAGGTTGACCTCGGGCTGCTGGGCGGTCAGCTGGACCCCCGCGGTCTGGGTGTGGAAGCGCAGCGCCGCCGACCTGGGGTCGCGGGCGCCGAACTCCTCCCGCATCACCCGTGCCCAGATCCGGCGCGCGGCCCGGAACTTGGCGATCTCCTCCAGGAGCGTGCTCCTGGCCACGAAGAAGAAGGACAGCCGGGGCGCGAAGTCGTCGACGTCCATGCCGGCCGCGAGCGCCGTACGGACGTAGGCGACGGCGTCGGCCAGGGTGAACGCGATCTCCTGCACGGGCGAGGCGCCGGCCTCGGCCATGTGGTAGCCCGAGACGGAGATGGTGTTCCAGCGCGGCATCTCGGCCCGGCAGTAGCGGAAGACGTCGGCGACCAGCCGCAGGGAGGGCTCCGGCGGGAAGATGTACGTCCCGCGCGCGATGTACTCCTTCAGCACGTCGTTCTGGATCGTCCCGGTCAACCGGTCGGCGCCGACGCCCTGTTCCTCGGCGACCAGCCGGTACAGCAGGAGCAGCACGGCGGCGGGGGCGTTGATCGTCATGGACGTCGAGACCTCGCCCAGCGGGATGCCGTCGAACAGCGCGCGCATGTCGTCGATCGAGTCGATCGCCACGCCCACCCGGCCGACCTCGCCCCGCGCGAGGGGCGCGTCGGAGTCGTGGCCCATCTGGGTGGGCAGGTCGAAGGCGACGGACAGACCGGTGGTGCCGTGCGCGATCAGCCGCCGGTAGCGGGCGTTGGACTCGGCGGCGGTGCCGAACCCGGCGTACTGGCGCATCGTCCAGGGGCGGCCGGTGTACATCGTCGGGTACACGCCCCGGGTGTAGGGGTACGCGCCCGGTTCGCCCAGTTGTTCGGCCGGGTCCCAGCCGACGAGGTCGTCCGGCCCGTAGACCGGCTCGACCGGCAGTCCCGACTCCGACTCGCGCGTCATGACGGATGCCTCCCGTGCGGACGGTTCCTCCTCCCCACCATGCACCGGAGTTCACCGGCCCTCACGCGGGAACCATCAGGGGCATGGGAATCAGGGGGATCGTCACCGGCGCCCGGCGGCCCGCCGCGCTCGCCCCGGCCGCCTCGCTCGCCGTGCTCGCCGTGGTGTGCGGCTGCACCGTCCAGGTCCCGGACGCCGACGGGAAGCACCGCTCCCCGGTGCACGTGGAGGTGCCCCGGCCGGGCAGGACCGGCGCCACGGGGTCCGGTACGGGTTCCGGGACCGGATCCGACGAGGGGCCCGGCACGGGAGCCGGCGCAGGCGTCGGCCAGGGGTCCGGCTCGGGGTCCGGTGCCGGGCGGAGTGGTGGGACCGCGCCGCCGCCGGCGCCCGTCGTGCCCGCCCCGGTGCTGTGGTCGCGCGGCGACAGCGGCGGCGGGGTGCGGGAGCTCCAGGCCCGGCTGCGCCAGGTCGACTGGCTCCGGGACGGGCCGACCGGGAGCTACGACGACCTCACGGAGGAGGCGGTGCGGGGCTTCCAGGGCAGGCGCGGGCTGCCCCGGACCGGGCGCACGGACACGGTCACCTGGCGGCGGCTGCTCGGGATGACGCACCGGCCGGGCACGTGGGAGCTGTATCTGATGGGCGGTCAGCCGGCCGGGGCGCCCGACCCGCGCTGTCTGACCGGACGGGTGCTGTGCATCGACAAGACCAGCCGCACCCTGCGCTGGATGGTCGACGGGCGCACGCTGTCGACGATGGCGGTCCGCTTCGGCTCGCAGGACACCCCGACGCGCGAAGGTGTGTTCCACATCTACTGGAAGTCACGGCACCATGTGTCAACGCTCTACGACTCCCCGATGCCGTACGCCATGTTCTTCAGCGGCGGCCAGGCGGTGCACTACTCGTACGACTTCGCGGCCCGGGGCTACGCGGGCGGCTCGCACGGCTGTGTGAACGTACGGGACGAGGCGGCGATCGCGGCGCTGTTCGCGCAGGTCCGCGACGGCGACGAGGTCGTCGTCCACCGATGAGGCGCTGCTCGGGAAGGTGCAGGGCGCGGGCGGGACCGGGGGAACGTGTCCCGCCCGCGCCAGGTGCACGAGCCTTGGGTACGGGGGGAACCCCGGCTCAGTGCGACAGCCGATGACCAGTCGGCTCACTCTCTACTGCGTACCGGCCCCCGAAAATGTCACACCCTCCCGGAAAAAACTTCTGTGACGTACGGACGCGCAGGTCAGGAGGGAAGGCCGGGGCGGGCGCCGCGGGCGTGACGGCCGGCGTCGCGACCGGCGTGCCGCGCCTCGTCCCGTCCGCCGCCGTGCCCGTGGCGGTCGGTGCGCCCGTGACGGCCGGTGTGGCCGGTGCCGTCGGCGTGCCCGGGGCGGTCCGAGTGTCCGGAGTGGCCCGCGTGCCCGGAGCGACCCGAGTGTCCGTGGCCGCCGCGGTCGGCGTGCTCCACGTGGCCGTTCACCGGCGCGTCGCGGTCGCTGCGGACGAAGCCGTCCTCGTCGTCGCCCTGGTCGCCCTGGCCGTCCTCGTCACCCTGGTCGCCCTGGCCGTTGCCGTTCCCGTTGCCGTTCCCGTTGTTGTCGCCGGCCTGGCCGTCGCCGTTCTGGGTGCCCTGGTCGTTCTGGTCGCCCTGGGCCTTCTTCGTGCTCGGGCCGCCAGGGACCGTGGTGTTCTTCCCGGCCTTGCCCTTGCCCTTGCCCGCGCCCTTGGCCTTGCCGTTGCCGTTGCCGTGCTCGTCCGGGGTGTCGGCGGGGGCCCTGAGGACGGCCTTGCAGTACTTGCCCACCCGGTTCGGACCGCCCGCCAGCCCCTCCAGGGTGCGCCGCCGGTCGGGGCCGACGGTCCTGCCGTCGCGCAGGTCACGGCAGACGGCGGCCACGCCGGTCCACGGGGCGTCCGGGGAACCGGCCGCGGGGTCGGCGCCCTTGCCCGCGGGGTCCGCGCCGTCCGGGTCGCCCGACGGGGCGTCGTCCGGGGAGGTGTCCGGCGAGGCCGTGCCCCCCGTGCCGCCCCGGGTGGCGTCCGGGGACGGGGAGCCGAGCGGGTCCCCGGGGGTCGCCGGGGACGAGACGGAGGCGGTGGGTCCGGGATCGTCGTGGTGGAACGGCATCGGCAGGACACCGGCCACGGCGGCGACGGCGACCCCGCCGAGCGTGCCCGCGGCCAGCACCGCGGTGAGAGCGAGCCGCAGGGGCCGGGTCCAGCGGGGGCGGCGGGCGGTGCGGTCCGGACGGCCGAGGCGGACCAGGCCGGCGTCGGAGGACCGGGCGGCGGAACCGGAGCGCCGGGCGCCGGGCGCCGTCCGGACTCCGGTCTCGGCACGCTCCCCGGCCGCGGCCTCCCTGGCCTTGCGGAAGGCGGCCAACGCCCCTTCCTCACCGGGGAGTTCGACCTCGGGTCCGGCGGCCTCGACGGAGAGGGAGCCGAGCGCCTTGGCGAGCCGTTCGGCCTGTTCCCGGGCGGCGGCGTCGACGGCTTCGAGCGATTCACCGCGCAGCAGGCGCTCCGCCGTATCCCGGTTGAGCCACTGGTACTGCTCGTCGGCCATCACATGTCCTTCTGCGTCCGCGACGGTGTATGCGTCACAGTGGCGGACGTCACCGCGCGAGGGCGCGGTTCTCGCTGGGGCGGCAGTGCGTCGAGCCGGGCGGCGGATTCCGGATCCTCGCCCAGGAGTTCCGCGAGCCGTTTCAGGCCGCGGTGCGCGGCGGTGCGTACGGCGCCCGGGCGCTTGCCGAGCGTCTCCGCGGCCGTCTTGGCGTCCAGGCCCACGACCACGCGCAGGACGACCGCCTCGGCCTGGTCCTGCGGGAGCCTGGCGATCAGGGCGAGGGTGTGGTCGGTGGCGAGGGCCTCGATGGCCTCGCCCGCGGTGTCGGAGTCGGCGGCCCGTGCGGTGAGTTCCGTTTCGTCGCCGCCTATCGCGGGGCGGCGTCCGCGCATGCGTATGTGGTCCAGCGCGCGGTTGCGGGCGATACGGGCGGCCCAGCCGCGGAAGCGGTCCGCGTCACCGCTGAACCGCTCCAGGTCACGGGCGATCTGGAGCCACGCCTCGGACGCCACGTCCTCGGCGTCCGGGTCGCCGACCAGTGTGCGGACGTAGCCGAGCAACCGCGGATGCACCGCGCGGTACACGGTCCGGAACGCGGTCTCGTCCCCGTCCTGCGCCGCACGCACGGCGGCGGTCAACTCCGCGTCGTCCCCCAGCACCCGTGGTGCCCTTCCTCGCGCCCGAACCGGAGCCGCTCTCGCGGACCGGGTCCTCGCCGTCTCGGTTGCTCGATCGATCGTTGCGGTGGTCATGCGCACGTCGCGTCTCGACGCGAAAGGCACGTTACGGCGTGAAAGCGATGGTCGTCCATGACGGTAGAAGATGCAACTGACTCGTGACGCGGAGGGGGACGCGGAGGGGTGTGACAGAAAACGCGCACGCGGCGCTGTAGGAAGTACGGGCCGCCGCGCGGCCCGTGCCGCGCGACGGCCGGGGCCTCTCCTGTGGGGGGTGGCGGCCCCGGCCGTTGCCTCGGCGGAGGACGACGCGACCGCGGGGCCGGTACGGCAGCGGTGCGCGGCGGACCTGACCCACGACGGATGAACACCCGGCCCGCCACGGGCCGTTCCCGGGCGCCGCGGACTACTGATCCGCCTCGGCGCCGGGAGCGTTGCTCGGCCCGGCACCCTTGCCCGCGCTCCCGCCCGCGTTCTGCCCGGCCCCTTCGTCGAGGCCCTGGCCCGCACCCTGACCCGCGACCTGTCCGTCGCCCTGCGCGCCTACGGCACCGGTGTCCCCCCCGCCCTCGCCCGGGGCGCCGCCCGCGGTGCCGGCCTGGCCGTTGCCCGCGCCGTTCCCCGTGGCGCCGTTCTGCGCACCGTCCTGGCCGTTGTTCCCGGCCTCGTCCTGGCCCCGGCCCGGTGTGCCGCTCCGGTCGTCCGCGCCGGTGCCGTCCTGGCCTTCGCCCTGCTCGCCCCGCTCGTCGGCGCGGGCCTCCTGGGCGGCGCAGTACGCGGCGACGCGGTCCGTGCCCCCGGCCGCCGCGACGAGCCGCTGCCAGGCCGTCGCGTCCAGCGCCTTGCCGTGCGCCTCGACCTGCTCGTACGCCCGGCAGTGCGCCAGGGTGTCCTGGGCGGTGCCGGGTCGGCCCGACGGCGCGGCGGCACCGGCGGTGGAGCCGCCGGACGGGGTGCCGGGAGCGCTCGTCGCCGGGGGTGTGCCGGGCCGTTCCCCCGGGGCGCCGTCCGACGAGGACCGGCCCGTGCCGATCGCCGCGAAGGCGACGCCGCCCAGGGTGAGGCTCGCGAGGACCACGGAGAGCGTAGCCCGCACCGAGAGCCGGGCCCGGCGCGCGCGCCGGGGCCGCCAGTCGTCCCGCCGCCGGGTCCGCGCCGGGCGGCCGCCGCCCGCGGCGTGGGCGGCCCGGAACGCGGCGAGGACCCGCTGCTCGGCGTCGGCGTCGATGGTGACGGTGCGCAGGGCCGCGGCGAACCGGGCCTCCAGGCCGGGTATGGCCGCGTCGCCCTCGGCGACCGCCCACGAACCGGCGTCCGGCGGGGACGAGGGCCCGGAACCGCGCCCGCCGGGGTGCACGTGCGGACGGCCGGGCAGCCCGCCGTCGCTCTGCCGTTCACCCATGTCGGTACCCGTCCCTGTCCGATCCGTCCGTCACTCGCCCGTCCGGCACGCGGGTGTCACCCGGCGTCCCGGCTCCGCCGGCCCTCGCCGTTCCATACGGTTCGCGGCCGTGACCGTTCATTTCGACTCCCCCAGCGTCCGGGGGCCGTCATCCGTCACACCTTCGTCCGTGTCCGGGACGCCCAGCTGGCGCGCGAGCCGCTTCAGCCCCCGGTACGCGGCGGTGCGCACCGCACCGGGGCGCTTGCCGAGGACCCGCGCCGCGGCCGGCCCGTCCAGGCCGACCACGACCCGCAGCAGCACCGCCTCCGCCTGGTCGCGCGGCAGCTCCCGCACGAGCGCGAGGGCGCGCTCGGTGGACATGGACTCCAGGGCCTGGTCGTGGGTGCTGTGCGGTCCCGGCAGGTCGAGCACGTCCTGTTCGAGGGCCGTGCCCCGGGGCCGTACCCGCTGTCTGCGCAGGTGGTCCAGCGCCCGGTGGCGGGCGATGGTCGCCGTCCAGCCGCGGAATCCGGCGCCGTCGCCCTTGAACCGCCCGAGGTCCCGGGCGATCTCCAGCCAGGCGTCCGACGCCACGTCCTCCGCGTCGTCGCCGACGAGGCCGCGCAGATAGCCGAGAAGCCCGGGCTGCACGATGCGGTAGGCCACCGCGAAGGCGGCCTCGTCACCGTCCTGCGCCCGCTCGACGGCCGTGCCCAGTTGCCCGTCGTGAGCCTGACCGCGGCGGGGTTCCCCTCCCTGGCCCAAGAACCGTCCCCGTCCGTACCGAGCCCGCGCCCCCGATCGGGCCCGTGTTCGTGCTCGCAGCGAATCCGCACTGCGGACACGGCATCCCGTGTCCCGTGCTCCCAGGGAGATCAGCGTCCCGGCCCACAGAAGTGTCACAGTCCCCCGCGTTCCCGGGACTGCCGCGGGCCGACGACCGTACGGCGGGCCCGGCCGTGCAGGGTCAGGTAGAAGAGCTGGAGGGACTCCTCGGGGGCGCCCGACCGGAAGCGGTTGCCGACCCTACCGAGCGGGTTCCACAGCCGGCCGTCCGGCAGGCGCACGCCGACCGGCTGTCCGAAGCGGTCGCGCTGCTCGGCGTCGAGGTCCACCCACACCGCCCCGGCGCGGCGGACCAGCACCTCGCCGACGTACGCGCCGAGGCCGAGCAGCGGCTCCCGCACCCGTTCCGGGTCGGCGCCGCCCTTGCGCAGTCCGTCGATCAGGAAGTCCACCAGGCGCAGGCTGCGCACGGAGTAGTCGAGCGGCAGCCGGTTGCGGGCGGTGACCCGCGCGACGAAGCCCGCGGCGCACACCCGCATCCCGTCCGCGTCCACGGCACCCACTCCCTCCACCCGCCCGGGAAAGCACGATCCGCCCCCCGCTCTCCCAGCGCACCGCCCCCCGGGAACATCACGTCCCACAAAAGCGCCAAGCACCACACACCGAGTCCGGGCGACGACAATCCACCCAGTACCGGGGCGAACACCCAGACGATCCCACCCACCACCGGCACGGGGTGCCCAAGCAGCCCACTGACCGCCGGAGGCGGGCGTCAGCGGATGTCCAGTACCGGGCGGTGGCGTACGTCGTCGCGGCAGGTGAAGACGCGTAGCTCGCCGTGGCGGCCCACGTCCGTGCCCGTGGGTTCGTGGGCCGTTGCCAGGGGGCCGGGGTCCAGGGTGCGGTCCTCGGCCGGCCACCAGCGGTCTCCGTCGCCGTCCCACTCGCTGCTGTCCACCTTGAGGAGCAGGTCGACGCTCTCGGAGCAGTCGGGGCAGTAGAGGTCGCGCACGTCCGCGGCGTGCCAGTCCGGCCAGCCGCCGACCTTCCAGCCGCGGGCCACGGAGAGGCCGCCGCGGTAGTGCAGCCCGCGCTCCCGGTCCACCGCGAGGAGCCGCCGCGCCAGGTCGCCGGGGAGTTCACCGGCGTCGGGGAACTCGACGACCCGCTCGGGGGAGATCCGGCAGGGCCGCACCTCATACGACCCGTTGAGCGGCCGCACCCCGCGGAAACGATCCTCCAGCGGCTCCCGGCCCCCCTTCGCCGAGTCCAGCCAGACCAGTTCCACCGCCGGCCCCGCGAAGTCCGAGTCGGCGTACTCGATGTAGTGCTCGTTCGGGCACCAGTAGACCTGGAGCAGGTCGCACCCCGCCGGGTACGGGATCTCGGGCAGGTCGTC
The DNA here is from genome assembly GCF_040638185.1 of Streptomyces sp. NPDC026672. Lineage (NCBI taxonomy): Bacteria > Bacillati > Actinomycetota > Actinomycetes > Kitasatosporales > Streptomycetaceae > Streptomyces > Streptomyces sp. NPDC026672. The sequence goes on along the minus strand of NZ_JBEZXS010000006.1, from coordinate 309,333 downwards.
GCGGAAGAACTGCGCCACCGACACCATCGGGCGCGGCAGCCGCCCGTCCGGGTCCATGGGGTGCTCCTCGCACACGGGCCGCCCGCTCCCCGCGACCCTCAGCATCGGCCCCCCGACGTGGCTGTCCCGGTGGTGGGGGTCGCCGGGCCGCGGATGCAGCCGTACGGTCGTCCTGCGCCACACGAACAGTTCGGGGACGATCTGCGCGATGTCCACCGCGGGGGCGGGCGTCGTGTACACGAACCTCTGGTCCTTCCAGGACGGCGCCGTGCCCAGGCACGGCGCACCCACACCGGTCACTGCTCCGCGGCCGCGTTCGCGTCGCGGCACAGCAGCCGCAGCGAACCGTGCCCGCCGAAACAGCGCCGCGCCTCGTCGATGGGGTCCCACAGCCGCCCGTCGGGGGTGCGCACCCAGTGGTCGCCGCCGCTCGCCCACCACTCGGCGCCGGTCTGACGGACGATCACCTCGCCCGCGTACGCCCCGAATCCGCGCAGCGCGTGCTCGACGGCGGCCGCCGGCGCCCCGTCCCGGCGTATCTCGTCGATCATCCGGTCGACGCGCCACAGGCTCTGCGCCGAGTAGTCGAGCCGCATCCGCGCGCCCTCGCGCATCGTCGCCACCGCGTCCGCCGCCCAGCGCACCGGCTTGACCGCGGCTTGTGGCCGGGTGCTCTCCTGCTGGGTCGTCACATACTGAGCAGTCACACTCCATAGAGCGAGGTCACCGGAGTTTTCGTCACCCTCGCGGGGCGGTGTGCCGGCAACCGGCGCAGGACCGCCCCACGACGCCCCCACAACAGTCACAGCGGTCCCAGGATTCACACGAGTGCGCCGCGAGTGACGTCCGGGCCGCCGCGTGCGCTCCTCCAGTGATGAACATGTACTTCCACCTGCGCGCGGTGCCGCCCCCGGCCCTGCGCAACAGCGCGAACTGGATGCGACGGCTGTTCGAGGACGACTCGGAGGCGGTGCGGCTGCGGGTCCGCGGCCACCGCGAGGGGGTGCTGGACCGGCGCTACCTCGACCACGACCTCCTCTACGCGGGTGTTCCCCCGCACGGCGCGGTGGACGGCCCCCGCACCGACGTGGTCCTCGGCGGCCGGCCCGTGTTCCCGGCCGATCCGGACCGGCCGCCGTTCCTGACGCTCACGGCGGAGGAGGTGGACCGGGTCGCCGGGTATCTCGCGTCGGCCGACTTCGAGGTGCTGTGGGCTCTGGCCCGCGAGACGCTGCTGCCGGGGCGGGACGAGGACGGCGCGGAGTCCGGGACGCGCGCCGCCTTCGAGTCGGCGCACCGGGACCTGACGGCGTTCTACGGACAGTCGGCACGGCACGGGGACGCGGTCGTGAAGTGGCTGGTGCTGTGAGACCCGTACGGTCCGGCAAGGGTGTCAGACCCGCCCCCGGGCCCGGCGGGAGACGACGGCCCGCAGCACCCGGCGGCCCTCGGTCGACACGTCCAGGGCCCGGCGCAGGCCCACCGGGCCGTGCTCGGCGAGCAGTTCGAGGACGGTGATCTGGCGGCGCAGTTCGGCGGCGACCAGCGGCGACATGCCGTCGGTGCGGCCCGCGCGGCGCGCGGCGAGCGGCTCGTGGTCGCCCGCGGTGTCGTCGGCGGGTTCGAGCAGGCGGTGGACGCGGAGCGCGGCGACCGAGCAGGCGTCGGCCCAGGCGCGCAGGCCGGCGCCCGTGGGTTCGTCCGGGGCGGCGTCCAGCATGCGCCGGGCGAGGAAGCCGGCCTCGTCCTCCTGCGCCCCGTCGCCCTCGCCGTCCGATGCGCCGAGCGCGGCGCGTGCCTCGGCCAGGCCCTCGCCCCAGTCGCCGCCCGTCTCCGTGAGGCTCCTCCACAGCGGTCGCAGGATCTCGTCGTCGCCGCCGAGCAGCGGTACACAGCGATCCAGACAAGCCAGCCCGCTGGCGGCCAGTCCGCGGTCGTCGGCCCCGGCGATCAGTTCCACCAGGCTCATCCACGCCTCCCTCGCCAGGGCGCCGACCTTTGCGGAGCCCGCACTTCCCCTTACTGCGTGCGGCACCCCGCGAGTGTCACAGGAGACACCCGCCGGACGGCCCGCGGACGGGAGGAGGTGCTTTTCGGCCACCCGGTGACAGTGGGCGCGGGCGGTCAGGGCGCCGTGGGGGCCGGGTCCGTGGGCAGCGGGCCCGCGAGGGCCTTGAGGTGCTGCATGCGGGTCAGGCGGACCACGACGAGGATCGCGAGGACGGCGGCCACGATGTCGACCGCGTCGGCGAAGAGCATCTGGCGGGCCGAGTCGTGCAGATCGGTCGGCGACTCGGCCTCCTGCCCCTGGGAGTAGGCGGCGCGGCTGGTGACGAGCGACACCAGCCACAGCGTCCACCAGACGTTGATCAGCGCGTGCGAACGCGGTGGTCCCCAGGGGCTGCTGGCGTCCCAGATGTCGAGGGTGATGCGGCGCGGGTACCAGAAGTTCACGACGGGGGTGAACCAGGCGCCGATCGCCCAGCCGCGCCGCTTGGCGTGTCCGAACGGCGCGAAGACCTCGGCGTTGACCCGCACCCGGTGGAACCAGCACAGGAACACGACCGCGCTCGCGATCAGCACGGTGAGCTGCGCGAGGCCCGCCAGGCCGTAGAGGGTGTCCGCGTCGTCGGCCCGCTCGCGGATGCCCGGTCCGTACGTCCCGTCCGCGAGGTCGCCCGCGACGTCGAGCATCGTGAGGTCCGCCCAGACCGCGAACAGGTCGACGGCGACGACCAGTCCCAGCACCCAGGCCGCGGCCCGGCCGAGCCCGACCGGCGAGCGCAGCCACGCGGCCGGCGGCGCGGCGAACGGCGGCGCGGGCGGTGGCGGGGCGACGGCGCACTGCGCGCACAGCGTTGCGCCCGGCACGGCGGCGAAGTGCTGACAGCGGGCACAGAGCACGGCGGGTCCTCCCCCATGGACGCGGCGACGAGTGCCTGCGCCCGCCCTCCCCGAGCCGCGCGCACGGCCTCCGGAACATACGGTTCGCCGCGCCCGCGCGTCCACCGGGAATCCGGCCTACGAACGGCTCATCCCAGCCGGTCCGCCAGCTTCTGGAACTCGGCCCAGGACAGCGCCGGGCTGCCGGGGTCCCACAGCTTCTGGACGGTCGCCCGCAGCGGCATCCGGATGCCCGCGGCCACCTGGTCCTCCGTCTGGGAGTTCGCGAGGTCGCACCACACGGCGAAGGACCCGCCGAGGATCTGCCCGTCGTAGCGCTCGGGCACGGCGGCGGTGCCGCGCAGCACTCGCGGTGTCCACTTCTCGTAGATCCGCCGGCCGGTGGGGTACACGAAGTCGTTGGGCTCGCCGAGCACGTAGTACAGGAACTCGTCGTTGTAGTTGAGGACCTTGCGTCCCGCGCTCAGGTACTCCACCGGCTCCCGCGCGCCGAACTCCTTGCCCGTCCAGTAGGCGACCTCCAGGTCCTTGGCGGGCTGCACCGAGGAGCTGCGGAAGAAGCCGTCGTTCCAGACGCGCATGGTGCGGTCGTGGGTGCGCACGGTGTCGGCGCGGTCGTTGAGCCAGCCGGTCGTCAGGTCGGCGACGTTCCCGCCGGCGCCGTACGCCTCCCGGGCCGCGGCGGCCAGCTGCGGGTAGGACGCCTGCGGGTCGGAGACCGTCAGGGCCTGGTACTCGTCGCCGCCGAGGTTCCAGTAGCCGCCGGAGAACAGCCCGGCGTACTCGTCGAGGAGTTCGTCGACGATCGCGGCGGAGGCGTCCTTCGAGATGTCGACGGCCCCGCGGGTGGCGACGCCCTGGGCGTTGCGCAGCTGGAGGTCCGGGTGGGCGGCGATGACCGCGCCGAGGTGGCCCGGCGAGTCGATCTCGGGCACGACCTGGATGTGCCGGCTCGCGGCGAGGTCCACGATCCGCTTGACCTGCGCCTTGGTGAGGTGGTCCTTGGAGACGATCTCGGGGTGGGTGGTGGACTCGATGCGGAAGCCCTGGTCGTCGGAGAAGTGCAGCCCCAGTTCGTTGAACTTCAGGTCGCCCAGCTCCCGCACCCGGTCCTCGATCCAGGTCTCGGAGAACGGCTTGCGCGCGATGTCCAGCATGAACCCGCGGCGCGGCTTGGCCGGCTGGTCGCGCACGACGCCCTCCGGTGCCGTGCCGCCGCCGTGGACCTCCTGCTTGAGGGTGCGGGTGCCGTAGAAGACGCCCGCGTCGGCGGGCCCGCTGATGTTGACCCGCCCGCCGCGCACGGTCATCGTGTACGACTCCGGGTTCGCGCCCTCGTCCCCGTTGAGCGCGAGCCGTACGTCCCCGGCGCGCACGTCGTCCTTCTCGCCCGCGTACGTCAGCCCCAGCTCACCGGCGATCAGCCGGCCCTCGTCGGCCAGCTCGGGGTCGCCGACCACGACGCGCTCCGCGTGCGCGGGCCGCCAGCCGGGGCCGCGGGCCGGTGTGTGGGAGCGCACGGCGGGGATCGTGCGCGGTGCCTGGGACAGGGGATAGCTGCGGGAGGGCGACGGGCTGGACGCGGCGGCCGAGGTGTCGCCGACGGTCTGCCGGCCGGCCCCGTCGGGTGCTCCGTCGCTGCTCGACGAGACCCAGAAACCTATGCCGACGCCCAGGGCGACCGTGCCCGCGACGGCGGCGGCCGTCACCGCCCGCCTCCGTCCCTCCTGCTGCGCCGACACGCGGCGTCTGTGCTGGCTCACTCAGCCAACCTACGGCCAAAGGCGACGTCGCGCGTCCACAGGCCGTTCTCAAACTCTCCCGTCAGAGTGAAATTCGGGCATCTGTCGGACACACAGTGACCACTCTCGATAACGTGACGCCACATATCTCACAGCATCCCCTGCCATCCCACACGTGACGCGAGGACCCACGCTGCCTGCGCACCGTCATCCGTACTCCTCCGGACGAGTGGCCGTACCGGCACTCCCCGGGCAGACCCGCACCCTTCTCCAGGAGTTCAACACCGCGCCGGCCGACGAGGTCCACGCCACCCTGCTGACCTGCCTGCACAGCGACCGCTGGGCCCACCGCCTCGCGGCCCACCGCCCCTATCCCGACCTGGACGCCCTCCTCGCGGCGGCGGACGAGGCGACGTACGACCTGGCGCCGGAGGACCTCGCGGGAGCGCTGGCGACGGAGTCGCTGCCGCCCCTGCCCGCCGGCACGTACTCGGCGGCCCATACGGCCCTGAGCGCGGCCCACGCGGCCTACGAGGCCCGATTCGGACACACGTTCGTCATCTATCTGGGCGACGCTCCGGCCGGGGAATCGCTGGATCGGGTGCTGGAGGGCATCCGCTCCCGGCTGGCGAACGACCCCGACGACGAACGGGTGGTCACGGCCGAGGAGCTGCGACGTCTGGCGAAGCACCGGCTGCTGACCCGCCTCGGGGGCGCGGGGGCACCCCCGGTGCGCCGGCCGCCCGGCTAGCCCGTACGGTGCCAGTTTGATCACATAACCAGGGCCCCCCGGCTGAGCGCCTCGGGCACGTGGCTACGATGCTGGGGGCCGGTGGACCGTACCCGGCCGGGCCCGACCGACACCGAGCCGGCGCGGCCCTAGTCCCCGCTCCCGGAGGGTTCTTCCGTGCCGGCTGGAACGCTGTACCGCGGCCGGGAAGGAATGTGGTCCTGGGTGGCTCATCGAGTCACCGGCGTCCTCATCTTCTTCTTCCTGTTCGTTCACGTGCTGGACACCGCTCTCGTGCGTGTCTCCCCCGAGGACTACGACAAGGTCGTAGCCACCTACAAGACCCCGATCGTCGCGCTCCTCGAGTACGGCCTCGTCGCCGCCATCCTCTTCCACGCGCTCAACGGCCTGCGTGTCATCGCCGTCGACTTCTGGTCGAAGGGCCCGCGTTACCAGAAGCAGATGCTGTGGAGCGTGGTCGTGGTCTGGGTCGTCCTGATGGCCGGAGCGATCTACCCGGTCCTCGGTCACGCCGCTCGTGTCCTGTTCGGGAGCTGAGGCAGATGTCCACGACTGAAACCACCGCGTCCGGGATCGGCCCCGTCGAGGGTCCCGGGCTGTACGACGCCGACAACCCCGCCCCGCTCATCGAGGCACCGCGCCAACGCACCAAGAAGACCCCGAGGACCACCCGGGGCAACTTCGAGATGTACGGCTGGCTGTTCATGCGCCTGTCGGGCGTCGTGCTGGTCGTCCTGGTCCTCGGCCACCTGCTGATCCAGCTGGTCCTGGACGGCGGCGTCTCCAAGATCGGCTTCGCCTTTGTGGCCGGCCGCTGGGCGTCGCCCTTCTGGCAGGTGTGGGACCTGCTGATGCTGTGGCTCGCGATGCTGCACGGCGCCAACGGCCTGCGCACGGTCGTCAACGACTACGCGGAGCGCGCGAACACCCGGCTGTGGCTGAAGGGCCTGCTCTACACCGCCACGGTGTTCACCATCCTGCTGGGCACGCTGGTGATCTTCACCTTCGACCCGAACATCCGCTAGGCACGGGGCTGCGAGAATCATGAAGATCCACAAGTACGACACCGTCATCGTCGGCGCCGGCGGCGCGGGCATGCGCGCGGCCATCGAGTCCACGAAGCGCAGCCGCACCGCGGTCCTGACCAAGCTCTACCCCACGCGTTCCCACACGGGCGCCGCGCAGGGCGGCATGGCCGCCGCGCTCGCCAACGTGGAAGAGGACAACTGGGAGTGGCACACCTTCGACACGGTCAAGGGCGGTGACTACCTGGTCGACCAGGACGCCGCCGAGATCCTGGCGAAGGAGGCCATCGACTCCGTCCTCGACCTGGAGAAGATGGGCCTGCCGTTCAACCGCACCCCGGACGGCACCATCGACCAGCGCCGGTTCGGCGGTCACTCCCGCAACCACGGCGAGGCCCCGGTCCGCCGTTCCTGCTACGCGGCCGACCGCACCGGCCACATGATCCTCCAGACGCTGTACCAGAACTGCGTCAAGGAGGGCGTGGAGTTCTTCAACGAGTTCTACGTCCTCGACCAGCTGATCACCGAGGTCGACGGCGTCAAGAAGTCGGCCGGTGTCGTGGCGTACGAGCTGGCGACCGGCGAACTGCACGTCTTCCAGGCGAAGGCCGTGATCTACGCGTCCGGCGGCTGCGGCAAGTTCTTCAAGGTGACGTCCAACGCGCACACCCTGACCGGTGACGGCCAGGCCGCGGTCTACCGCCGCGGACTGCCGCTGGAGGACATGGAGTTCTTCCAGTTCCACCCGACCGGTATCTGGCGCATGGGCATCCTGCTCACCGAGGGCGCCCGCGGTGAGGGCGGCATCCTGCGCAACAAGGACGGCGAGCGCTTCATGGAGAAGTACGCGCCCGTCATGAAGGACCTGGCGTCCCGCGACGTCGTGTCCCGCTCCATCTACACGGAGATCCGTGAGGGCCGCGGCTGCGGTCCTGAGGGCGACCACGTCTACCTCGACCTCACGCACCTGCCGCCGGAGCAGTTGGACGCGAAGCTCCCGGACATCACCGAGTTCGCGCGCACCTACCTGGGCATCGAGCCGTACACGGACCCCATCCCGATCCAGCCCACGGCCCACTACGCGATGGGCGGCATCCCGACCAACGTCGAGGGCGAGGTCCTGTCGGACAACACCACCGTCGTCCCGGGCCTGTACGCGGCGGGCGAGGTCGCCTGCGTGTCCGTGCACGGCGCCAACCGCCTCGGCACCAACTCGCTGCTGGACATCAACGTGTTCGGCCGCCGGGCGGGCATCGCGGCCGCGGAGTACTCCCAGAAGGCCGAGTTCGTCGAACTGCCGGAGGAGCCCGCCTCGTTGGTGGTGGAGCAGTTGGAGCGGCTGCGCGCCTCCACGGGCACCGAGCGGGTCGCGGTGCTGCGCCGTGAGCTCCAGGAGACCATGGACGCGAACGTCATGGTGTTCCGCACCGAGCAGACGATCAAGACGGCCGTCGAGAAGATCGCCGAGCTGCGCGAGCGCTACAAGAACGTGGCGATCCAGGACAAGGGCAAGCGGTTCAACACCGACCTGCTGGAGGCCGTCGAGCTGGGCAACCTGCTCGACCTGGCCGAGGTCATGGCCGTCTCCGCGCTGGCCCGCAAGGAGTCCCGCGGCGGTCACTACCGCGAGGACTACCCGAACCGCGACGACGTCAACTTCATGCGCCACACCATGGCGTACCGCGAGGTGGGCGACGACGGCGCCGAGTCCATCCGTCTCGATTACAAGCCGGTCGTTCAGACCCGCTACCAGCCGATGGAGCGTAAGTACTGATGGCAACCCCTGTTCTGGACAAGGTGGAGGCCGAGTCCGCCGCGTCTCCGTACATCACCGTCACCTTCCGGATCCGCCGCTTCAACCCGGAGGTCTCGGCCGAGGCGACGTGGGAAGACTTCCAGCTGGAGATCGACCCCAAGGAGCGGGTCCTCGACGGACTCCACAAGATCAAGTGGGACCTGGACGGGACGCTGACGTTCCGCCGCTCCTGCGCGCACGGCATCTGCGGTTCGGACGCCATGCGGATCAACGGCAGGAACCGGCTCGCCTGCAAGACCCTGATCAAGGACATCAACCCCGAGAAGCCGATCACGGTCGAGCCCATAAAGGGCCTGACGGTGCTGAAGGACCTCGTGGTCGACATGGACCCGTTCTTCCAGGCGTACCGGGACGTCATGCCGTTCCTGGTCACGAAGGACACCAACGAGCCGACGCGGGAGCGCCTCCAGTCCGCGGAGGACCGGGCGCGTTTCGACGACACCACCAAGTGCATCCTCTGCGCGGCGTGCACGTCGTCCTGCCCGGTGTTCTGGAACGACGGCCAGTACTTCGGCCCGGCGGCCATCGTCAACGCCCACCGCTTCATCTTCGACAGCCGTGACGAGGCGGGCGAGCAGCGCCTGGAGATCCTCAACGACCGGGACGGCGTGTGGCGTTGCCGCACCACGTTCAACTGCACGGACGCCTGCCCGCGTGGCATCGAGGTCACCAAGGCGATCCAGGAGGTCAAGCGCGCCCTGATCACCCGCCGCTTCTGACCGACCCCGCACCGCCGAGGGGCCGTTCCACCCACCGAGGGGGAACGGCCCCTCGCCGCCGCCGGTCCACGCTCCCGTCGGCGTCGGCCGGATACGTCCAGGTCGCCGTGACCGTCTCGGCCGGGTGGGTGACCTCGCGGTCTGTCCGCTTGGTTTCGCGCGGGGCACACCTAATCTGACGACATGTCAGGCGAAGAGTCGTACGAGCTGCTCGGTTTTGACCATGTGCTGGTGCCCGTGGGGGAGCTCGCGGAGGCCGTGGAGTTCTATGAACGGGCCGGGTTCGCCGTGGGGTTCCGGCTCGACGAGGCCGGGATCGCGCTGCTGAAGGTCGGGGACGAGGCCCCCGGCATCCTGCTGCGCGTCGAGGAGGGGTTCGGGCACCGGCCGCCCGTGTGGCCCTCCCCGCGCGTCTGGCTTGAGGTGCCCGACGCCCGGGTCACCGCGCGCAGACTCGCCGAGGGCGGCGTCGGCCTGCTCGACGAGCCGTTCCCGACGGCCACCGGCTGGGTCGTGGAGATCACCGACCCCTGGGGCAACGTCACCGGCTTCACCGACTACGCCAAACGCCCGGAACTGGCCCGCCGACCGTGAACGGCGGCGCCGCGCGGGCGGTCGTTAGGCTCTTTCCGTGCCCGCGAAGAACGACCGTCCCGACGAGGCCGGCAGCCCCAGCAAGTCCGAGCAGACCCGTGCGCTGATCCTGGAGACCGCCATGCGGATGTTCCAGGAGCGTGGCTACGACAGGACGACGATGCGGGCCATCGCACAGGAGGCCGGGGTCTCGGTCGGCAACGCGTACTACTACTTCGCCGGCAAGGAGCACCTGATCCAGGGCTTCTACGACCGGATCGCCGCCGAGCACCAGGTGGCCGTCCGCGCGGTCCTGGACCGGGAGACGGACCTGGAGGCGCGGCTCGCGGGCGTGCTGCGGGCGTGGCTGGACGTGGCGCGGCCGTACCACGAGTTCGCGGTGCAGTTCTTCAAGAACGCCGCCGACCCGGACAGTCCCCTCAGCCCGTTCTCCCCGGAGAGCGAGCACGCGCGTGTGGCGGCGATCAGCGTCCACCGGGAGGTGCTCGCCGGGTCGAAGGCCAAGGTCCCGGAGGAACTGCGGGACGCCCTGCCCGAGTTGATGTGGCTCGCCCAGATGGGCCTGGTCCTGTACTGGATCTTCGACCGCACCGAGGGCCGCGAGCGGAGTTACCGGCTGGCCGAGCGGGGCGCCCGGCTGACGGCCCGCGGCGTCACCCTGGCCCGCTTCCGCGCCCTCCGCCCCCTCGTCCACGAGGTCCACGAACTCTTCACGGACTTCCTGCCGGGAATGACGAAGGTGCTGCCCGACCCGGCGGACAAGGGGCGGAGGGACGACTGACCCGACCGCCTAGGGCGTGTTTCGAAAGTCCCGCCTGGCCCGCGACGCCTGGCACGCACACTCGCTGCGTTGTCGGAACGCCCAAGTACATCCAGTACGAGGGCGATCCTCCGCCTTGCGACTGCACGCACCAGACGCCGCGGACCCCGCCCTCCGGGCGGACGGCGCCACTTTCGAAACACGCCCCAGCCGAACGCGTCCACCTCTCCCTCCGTCAGTTCCACGTCGTAGAGCAGTGGGCCGGAGGCGACCGTCACGTGTTGGGCCCGGGCGCCGTAGGTCGGTGCCGTCACCGCCAGCAGGTACGCTCCCGGGCCCGGTACCGACACGATGTAGGAGCCGTCCGCCAGGGTCGTCACGCGGTCCAGTTGGCGTCCGCCCTTGGACAGCACGGTCACCGCGGCGCCCGCCACCTGTCCGCCGTCGGACGTCCGGACGAAGCCGTGGACCACCGAGGCGGGGCCCTCGGACACCGGCTGCTCCGCGGGCTCCCCGGCCGGTTCCACCGCCAGGTGCGGCAGCCGCCGGTCCAGCCACTCCGGCAGCCACCAGTTGGACCTGCCCAGCAGGTGCATCGCCGCCGGCACCAGCGCCGTCCGCAGGACGAACGCGTCCAGCGCGACCGCCGCCGCCAGCCCGACGCCCGCCATCGCCGCGCCCGAGTCGCCGCTGAGCACGAACGCCAGGAACACACAGACCATGATCAGGGCCGCCGAGTTGATGACCCGGCCGGTCTCGGCGAGTCCGACCCGGACCGCCCGCGCGTTGTCCTTCGTGTGCACCCACTCCTCGTGCATCCGGCTGACGAGGAACACCTGGTAGTCCATGGAGAGCCCGAACAGCAGCGACAGCATGATGACCGGCAGGAAGGCGTTGATCGGGCCCTCCCGGCCGAGACCGAGCAGATCGAGGCCCCAGCCCCACTGGAAGACCGCCGTGAGCACGCCGAACGAGGCCGCCGCGGCGATCAGGTTCATCACGGCGGCCGTCAGCGGCACGACCAGCGAGCGGAAGGCCAGCAGGAGCAGCAGGAAGCCCAGGCCGATGATCGTCGCGACGAAGTACGGCAGCCGGTCGCCGGTGACCGACGCGAAGTCCTTCGAGACCGCCGTCACCCCGCCGACGTGCGCCTGCGCCCCCGCCCGCGGGATCACCCGGTCGCGCAGGGTGTCGATCAGCTCGTCGGTCTGCTTCGACTGCGGTGACGTGGTCGGCACCACCTGGACGACCGTCACCCCGTGCGCCGGGGGCAGCTCGGCGACCCGGGCCACCCCGGGCGTCGCCTCGATGCCCCGCACCAGCTCGGCCGTGTCCCCGCCGGACGCGACCACCTGGAGGGGACCGTTGAAGCCCGGCCCGAAGCCCTCCGCGAGGAGGTCGTACGCCTGGCGCGTGGTCGTGGACGCCTGGTCGTTGCCCTGGTCGGTCGCCCCGAGCCGCAGCGACAGCACCGGCAGGGCGAGCACGGCCATCACGGCCACGGCGAGCGCGGCGATCGTCCGGGGGCGCCGCTGCACCCCCGCCGACCAGCGGGCCGCGAGACCGCTCGACCCCTGCCGCTCGGGTCCCCGCTCCGCGAGGAGACGGCGCTGCCGGCGGCTGAGCACCCGGGGTCCGAGGAAGCCGAGCAGCGCGGGCAGCAGCGTGATCGCCGCGAGGACGCTCAGCACGACGGTGAGCGAGGTGCCGATGACCACACCGTCCAGGAAGCGCAGGTTCGTCACCAGCATGCCGGCGAGCGCGATGCACACCGTGCCGCCCGCGAACAGCACCGCGCGGCCCGAGGTGTTGAGGGCGGTGACCGCGGCCTCCTCCGGTTCGGCGCCGCGCATGATGCCGCGCCGGTGGCGGGTGACGATGAACAGGGCGTAGTCGATGCCGACACCGAGGCCGATCAGCGAGGCCAGCAGCGGCGCGAGGTCGGGGATGTCGGTGGAGTGGCTGAGCAGCTGGGTGGTGAACAGGCCCGTGCCGACGCCGAAGACGGCGACGCCGATGGGCAGCAGCATCGCGAAGAAGGAGCCGAAGGCCAGGAAGAGCACCACGGCCGCGGCGACGAGTCCGACCATCTCGGCGAGCCCGGTCGGCGGCTCCTGCACCCGCTGGATCGCCTGACCGCCCAACTCGACGCGGAGCCCGGCGCGTTCGGCGCCCTGTGCGGTGTCGACGACGTCCTGGACGAGCTCCTTGGGCACCGCGTTGGACCGCTCGGTGAAGGTGACCTGCGCGTACGCGATGCGCCCGTCCCGGCTGACCTGCCCCGCGCCCTGGGCGCCGTACGGTCCGGTGACCGCGCCGACGCCCTTCATCCGGGCGATCTCGTCGAGGGCGGGCTGCATCCGGGACCGTACGCCCGGATCGCGGACCGTGCCCGAGTCGACCTTCCACACCACGGTGTCCGTGTCGCCCGCGCTCTGCGGGAACGCCTTCTCCATGAGGTCGTAGGCGCGTTTGGAGTCGGTGTTCGGGAGGGAGAAGACGTTCGCGTAGTCCGTACCCGCCGTCGACGCCGACAGGCCGAGACCGAACAGCGCCCCCACCCACACCAAGAGGACCACCAGCCGGTGCCGGTAGCACCAGCGTGCCAATGCCGCCACGTTGAACGCTCCTTAACTGGATCGGATCGGTCGGTCCCCCAGGTCGTGGGCACCAGCATCGGCAGCGCCGCACGCGCGGGGACACGACCCGCCCATGACTCTCAAGGAACTCCAAAGGGGGAAGCCGCCCGGCCGTCGGCGGGCGCGCCGATACTGGGGGCATGACGACGGCTCCCGGAACCGTGCTGGTCGTGGAGGACGAACCGAGCATCGCGGACGTCCTCGCCATCGCCCTGCGCTACCACCGCTTCGAGGTGATGACCGCGGGCACCGTCCGCGAGGCCCTCGACCTGGCCGGACGCACCCGCCCCGACGTGGCCCTCCTGGACGTGATGCTCCCGGACGGCGACGGTCGCGCCCTCGGCCGCGAACTGCGCGCCCGCCGCGCCGACCTGGGGCTGGTCTTCCTGACGGCGCGGGACTCCCCCGGCGAGATCGTCGGCGCGCTCGGCTTCGGCGACGACTACATCACCAAGCCGTTCAACATCGACGAGGTCGTCGCCCGGATCGGCGCGGTGCTGCGCCGCACCCGGGCGGCCGACGTCATCCCCGAACGCCCGCCGCTGCGCTACGGCGACCTGGAGCTGGACGAGACGACGTACTCGGTGCGCCGGGCCGGCCGCACGGTCGAGCTGACCCCGACCGAGTACGCGCTGCTGCGCTTCCTGGTCCGCAACGGCGGCCGGATCGTGCCCAAGGAGCAACTCCTGCGGCACGTGTGGCAGTACGAGCACACACCGCCCGAGTCGACCGTCGTCGAGACGTACATCAGCTATCTGCGGCGCAAGCTCGACACCCTGGGCCCGCCAGTGATCACCACCCGGCGCGGGGTCGGGTACGGGCTGGCATGAAGCGGCGCCGGCACGGCATCCACTCCCTGCGCGGCGGACTGACGCTGACCAACGTCGTGCTGCTCGCCGTCGGCATCCTGGTCGCCACCGCGGTCAGTCTGATGGGGATGCGGCTCTATCTGCTCGCACAGGTGGACTCGGGGCTGCTCAAGAGCCGCCAGTCGCTGTACGACTCCCGGCTCACGGTGCGGCAGATCGACTCGCTGGCCGCCGTGGCACTGGTGCGGGACCGGTTCGTGCAGCCGCCCACCCGGGGCGAGGAGCCGCGGCCCGGCTCGGTGTTCGCGGTGGTGGACGGGCGGGGCAGGCCCCGGTCGGTCGCCGGGTTCGAACCGAGCGGGACCCAGCGGGCGCTGGTCGACGCGGCCGGTGACCCCGCCGCCCTCGCGCGCGCGTCGAAGCCGCGCGAGATCACCGTCCACCACGCCGCCTACCACGCGGTGGGCGTCGCCCTGTCCGACGGGAACTACGTCCTGCTCGCCACCTCGACCGAGGCGCTGCACCAGGGCATCGGCAAGGCGCTCAAGCTCGACTTCGCCGTGGGCACGCTGCTGCTGGCGCTGCTCGCCTGTCTGACGATGGTCAGCGTGCGGCGGTGGATGCGGCCGCTGGAGGACATGGTGGAGACGTCGTCGGCGATCGCCGAGGGGGACCTGACGCGGCGGGTGCCCTCCAGCCAGCATCCGACGCGGGAGGTGGAGCAGCTGCGGCTGGCCCTCAACTCGATGCTGCACCAGGTGGAGTCGGCGTACCGGACGCGTGAGCGCAGCGCGGCGCAGCTGCGGCGGTTCGTCGCCGACGCCTCGCACGAGCTGCGGACCCCGCTGTCGGCGATCCGCGGTTATCTCCAGCTGTACGACCAGGGGATGCTGCGCGAGCCGGGCGAGCGCAGGCGGGCCTGGGACCGGATGAACGGCGAGGTGGACCGGATGGGGCGGCTGGTCGACGAGCTGCTGCTGCTCGCCCGGCTCGACCAGCGGCCCGAACTGCGCTTCCGCAACGTCGACGTGAGCCGGCTGGTGCGGGACGCCGCGGACGACCTGCGGGTGCAGCAGCCGGACCGCCCGGTGACGGTGGCGGCCGACGGGGCGCTGCTGGTGCGGGCCGACGAGTCGGGGCTGCGACAGGTGCTGGGCAATCTGCTGGCCAACGTGCGGACGCACACCCCGGACGACGTGCCGGTGCGGCTGGGGGTGGAGCGTGCGGAGGGGGTCGTGCGGGTGTGTGTGGCGGACAAGGGTCCGGGGCTGGCGGAGGAGGACGCGGCCCGGATCTTCGACCGTTTCTTCCGCGCGGGCGGCGGTGCGGGCAGCGGCCTGGGCATGGCGATCGTCCACGGCCTGGTCAGGGCGCACGGCGGCGAGGTGACGGTACACACGTCCCCGGGCGAGGGCCTGTCGGTAACGATAACCCTCCCGACCCGGGAACCGACGCCGACGTAGAAGCACGCCCCCGACGGCCCGAGCGCGGGGCCCGAACGGACGCCGTCAGGAGGTCCGGGACCGAACGCAACAAGCCCCCAACCCTCTTGCCGAGTGGGCCGGTGCGGGGAACGGCCCCGGCGGCCCGGGGGCAGGCCCGGACAGACGCCCTCAGGAGGTCAGGGCCGAACGCAACAAGGCCCAGGCCCTCTTGCCGAGCGGCCCGCTGCAAGAACGACCCTGGCAGCCCGAGTGCCGGGCCCGGACAGACGCCGTCAAGAGGTCAGGGCCGGACGCAGCAAGGCCCAGGCCCTCTTGCCGAGTGGGCCGGTGCGGGGACGGCCCCGGCGGCCCGGGGGCGGGGAGTGGGCGGATGTCGTCAGGGGGGTGGGGGTGGGCGTAGGAGGGCCCAGACCGTCTTGCCCAGCGGGCCGCGGGGGCGGACGCCCCACGCGGTGGCGACGTGCTCCACGATGTGCAGGCCGCGGCCGGTCTCGTCCAGGAGGGCGACCGGGCGCGGGCGGGGTGCCGTGCGGTCGTCGTCGGAGACCTCGATCAGCAGGGAGCCGTCCCCGAGTCCGGTCACCACCACCTCGAACTCCCGCTCCATGAGCGGCCCGTGGCGTACCACGTTGGTGGCCAGCTCGGAGACGAGCAGCAGCGTGTCGTCCAGCGCCGGGTCACCGGGGCCGTGCCCCCACTCGGTCAGCCGGTCCCGGACCCGGCGCCGGGCGAGTCCGACCGACGCCGGATGCCGCGGCAGCCGGAAGGAGTCACGTCTTTGCTGCACCTCTGCTCCTCACCCCGCGCGCACCCCCGTTCCGCGGTGTCGCGCCGGGTGCGTGGGAGTCACCTCAGATCCAGTCCAGGCGCCACAGCCGGAACACGCCCGTACCGTCCGTCAGGTACTGGCCGCCGCCGACGTCCTCGCTGCTGACGACGTACTCCTTGGCCTGCCACAGCGGGATCAGCGGCACGTCCTCGGCCACGTCGGCCTGGACGTCGTGGAAGTCCTGTGCGGCCCGGCTGCGGTCGGCGTACCGCTGGCTGTTGAGGATGAGGTTGTCGATCAGCTTGTTGGAGTAGCCGGTGTTCATGGTGGAGTCGGTGCCGACCAGCGGGGCGCCGAAGGTGTCCGGGTCGGGGTAGTCGGCGACCCAGCCGACGGCGTACGCGTCGAGCTTGCCGTCCGCCCAGCGCTTCTGGAAGTCGGTCCACTCGTAGCCCACGACGTCGACCTTGAACAGTCCGCCGACCTCCAGCTGCTTCTTCAGCTCCGCGGCCTCCTCGGCACCGGCGCCGCGGCCCTTGCCGTAGCCGTAGGTGAAGTGCACCGGGAGCTGGACGCCGGCCTCGGTGAGGAGCTGCTTGGCCTTGTCGACGCTCTGCTTCGGGTAGTCGTCGAAGAACGACGTGGTGTGGCCGGTCAGTCCGGTCGGGATCAGCGAGTACAGCGGGTCGACCGTGCCGTCGTAGACCTGCGCGGCGAGCCGCTCGCGGTCGATCAGCCAGGCCATCGCTCGGCGCACCCGCACGTCGTGCAGCGGCGAACCGGACCGCGTGTTGAAGTACAGGTTGCGGGTCTCGGCGCTGTCGGACTCGGTGACACGCTGGCCGGGGTCGCTCGCGGACAGCCGGGACAGGACGCCCGGCGGCAGCGTGCGCGTGGCGACGTCGATCTGCTTGGCCTTCCAGGCGTTGTTGAGCTTGTTCGCGTCGCCGTAGTAGAGCAGGTCGATCGGGCGGCCGGTGCCGCTGACGGCGCCCTTGTAGCGGGCGTTGGGCGCGAGGTCGGCCCGCTTGTCCTTGGTGTACGAGGTGAGCGTGTACGGCCCGGTGCCGTCGACCCCGGTGCCGCTGCGCAGCGCGTTCGCCGGGTACTTGTCCCGGTCGACGATGGCGCCGGCGCCGGTGGCCACCTTGAACGGGAACGTGGCGTCGGGCGAGGACAGGTGGAAGGTGACGACGTCGGTGCTGTCGGCGCTGACCGAGCCGAGCGTGGACAGCAGGGACACCGGACCCACGTCCGAGTTGATCTTCTTGACGCGGTCGAAGGAGTACTTGACGTCCTCGGCGGTCATGGCCCGGCCGCTCGGGAAGTCGAGCCCGCTGCGCAGCTCGCACCGGTAGGTCTTCAGCCCCGTGCCCACGAATGCGCAGCTCTTGGCCGCGTCGGGCACCGGAGTGACGCCGTCCGGCTCGAAGGTCAGCAGCGACTGGAAGACGTTGCTGAACAGCGCCCAGGAGCCGGCGTCGTACGCGCCGGCCGGGTCGAGCGACGTGACGGCGTCCGTCGTACCGACCGAAATGGTTTTGCCCTTGTCCTCCTGCGACGGAAGCAGTTGCCAGCCGCCGACGCCCACGGCGCCCAGCACGAGCAGTGTCGCGAGAATCCGCATGCGAACAGATCGCATGGTGGTGCCCTCCCCAGGCCCTGACCAGGGCCGTACCCCTGAACCCAGCACAAACGTGTCACTCCCCTAGTGACGCGGCACACCTAATCACAGTGTTTGAGTCGGGGGGAAGGGCTATCTGGCGAGATGAGAGAGAACTTACCGTCGGGTTGATTTCCGCCTGGTTTCACAACGGGGGCACGGCGGGGGCACGAACGTGCGGATCGGGGTCAGGCGCGGGCGGACCTCAGCTCGATCACCGTGATGTCGGAGGGGGCCCAGACCCGGGTCGGCGGGCCCCAGGCACCGGCGCCCCGGCTGACGTACAACTGCGTGTCGCCGTACCGTTCCAGGCCCGCGACCGTGGGGTTCGCGGCCTCCGCGACCAGGTTGCCCGGCCAGAGCTGGCCGCCGTGGGTGTGGCCGGAGAGCTGGAGGTCGACGCCGTGCCGCACGGCGTCGTGGATCTGCACCGGCTGGTGGGCCAGCAGCACGCAGGCGCGGGCCCGGTCCCGGTCGCCGAGGGCGCGCCCGAAGTCCGGGCCGTGGCCCTCGCTCTCGCCCGCCACGTCGTTGACTCCGGCGAGGTCGAAGCCGGGCAGTTCGGTGCGGGCGTTCTCCAGCGGGTGCAGCCCGAGGCGGCGCACCTCCTCCACCCACTGCTCGGCGCCGGAGAAGTACTCGTGGTTGCCGGTGACGAAGAACGAGCCGTGCCGTGCGGACAGCCGGGACAGGGGGGCGGCGGCCGGGCCGAGGTCCTTGACGCTGCCGTCGACCAGGTCGCCCACGACGGCGATCAGGTCGGGCTGGGTGCCGTTGACGGTGTCGACGACCCGCTGCGCGAAGTCCCGGCCGAGGACGGGGCCGAGGTGGATGTCGCTGACGACGGCGATGCGGTAACCGTCGGCCGAGCGTGGGAGTTTGGCGAGCGGCACCGTGACGCGTTTCACACGCGGGCCGCGCAGCACGCCGTACGTGCCGTGTCCGACGGTCGCCACGGCGGCCGTCGCGGCGGCGCCGCCGACGACCCGGGAGACGAACAGGCGCCGGGAGGGCGCGGGCGCCAGGGGTGCCGTCCCCTCCCGCGCCGGTTCCGTCGGCGCCGCGTCGCTGCGGACCGGTGCGGCCGGGGCCGGTCGCGTCGGGGCCGGGGCGGGCGGTTCGGACTCCTGCGCGGTCGCCCCCGCCGGTACGGCGACCTCGGCCACGGCCGCTTCCGGCGCGGGAGGCGTCCGCCGCTCGACCAGCCTGCGCAGCAGGGGCCGTACGACCTCACCGGCGAGCACGGCGAGCAGCAGGTAGAGGGCGAGCGCCATCCACAGGAACCCCGGCCAGGCGAGGGTGCGTTGGAGCCAGAAGGGGGCGCCGGAGCGTTCGGCGACCAGCGCCGCGACCATCAGGACCGGACCGGCCACGAACACCGCGGTGCCGGCGCGGCGCGCGATTCCGGACTTCCGTGTCGTGTCGCGGACGAGCCGGCGCCAGACGTACCAGTGCAGGCCCGCCATGACGGCCACCACGACCAGGGCGACGAGCGCGAAGACGATGACCACCGTACGGATTCCCCACATCCCCGTTATGACGTCCGGCGCAGTGCGCGCAGACCACGCAACCCGATGCCCCCGATGACCGTCCCCCATACGAAGGAAACGACCGCCAGCAGCAGGTGCACCCAGAAGTACGCCGTTGATGATCCTGGCATGGCACCCTTCCTCTCCCCCGACGTCCCTGACACCCAGCTCGACGTGATTCGCGTCTTCCTGTACGCCCGTCAGTCATCGGCTCGAACGGACGGCTCCGAAGTCTCAACGAAGGCGCAGCTGGCGGCCGGCCGCGCCGTTGTCGAGTCCCGGAACATGCAGGGTGGCGTCCCCTGGGTCATCGTAGGTGAGTTCGTGGACGTGGGCCGGTCCGGGTGGGACCCCAACGTCGTCCGCGCCGACTTCGAACGCATGATGACCGGGGTTCGGGCCGGCGAAGCTGACGTTGTCGCGGTCAACGAGCTGTCTCGACTCACGCGCAAGGGAGCACACGACGCCCTTGACATTGACAAGGAATTCAAGAAGCACGGCGTCCGCTTCATGTCCGTACTCGAACCGTTCCTTGACACGTCCACCCCAATCGGGGTCGCCATCTTCGCCCTGATCGCTGCGCTTGCGAAACAGGACAGTGACCTGAAGGTGGAACGCCTCAAGGGTGCCAAAGACGGGATTGCCGCACTGGGCGGTGTGCACTCGTCAACCCCACCGTTCGGCATGAAGGCCGTACGAAAGAAGGTGGGGAAACTCGTTATCTCTGTGCTTGAGCCGGACGACGAAAATCCCGAACACGTCGAGATCGTTGAGCGCATGGTCAACATGGCGTTTGATGGAGTGTCAGACAACAAAATCGCGACGACGCTTGAGAAGGAGAAGATCCCCGCCCCTGGAATGGCCGAACGACGCGCCACAGAAAAGCGCCTCAAGTCCATTCAGCAACGCCGCCTCAACGGGGCCGAAAAGCCGGTCATGTGGCGTGCGCAAACGGTCCGATGGATTCTCAACCACCCCGCCATCGGAGGCTTCGCATACGAGCGTGTAAAGCACGGGAAGGCACACGTCAACATCATCAGACGCGACCCTTCCGGAAAGCCCCTCACCCCGCACACAGGCATTATCAGCGGCTCACGGTGGCTTGAACTACAGGAGAAGCGAAGCGGCAAGGTCAGCCCCGCCCGCAAACCCGGAGCCGAAGTGAAGCCAACCCTTCTGAGCGGGTGGCGATTCCTGGGATGCCGCGTATGTGGGGGCTCAATGGGGCAATCCCAGGGCGGACGCAAGCGCAATGGCGAACTAGCGGAAGGCGCCTACATGTGCTCCAACCCAAAGGGGCACGGCGGGCTGACCATCAAGCGCAGCGAGTTGGACGACTACGTTGCCCGACAAGTATGGGCGCGGCTCCACACGGCCGATATGGACGACAAGGACGACCGCGCATGGGTGGCAGCGGCAGCGGACAGGTTCGCGCGCCAACGCGACTTGGCCGGCGTGGCTGACGAGCGGCGCGAGACACAAGCGCACCTTGACAACGTCCGCCGGTCCATCACGGACCTGCAAGCGGACCGCAAAGCGGGGCTGTACCAGGGCAGGGACGAGCTTGCAACATGGCGTGCAACCGTCTTGCAGTACCGCACTTACGAGAGTGAGTGCGTAGCCCGCCTCGCGGAGCTTGACGAATCGATTAGCAGCAGCACCCGGGTACCGAACGAGTGGTTCAGCGGCACCGACCCACTAAGCGCTGAAAGCGTCTGGGCACAGTGGGACGTGTACGCACGCCGGGAGTTCCTTGCGTTCTTCCTTGACAGCGTCCTCGTGGGTGTGGGGCGCGACCCCGAAACGAAGAAGTACATTCCGATCAAGGAGCGGGTTGCACTGGAGTGGGCAACACTGCCCGAAGACGACGAGAGCGAAGCGACTGAGGCTGAGCTGCTCCCCGCACTTGATCTACGGGCCAATGAGATAGAAGACCGCGGTGACTACGAAGAGGCCGCGAAGCTCACTGCGGTGTTGGACTACGCCTGTGAGGTAGGGAAGCGGCCGGACGTCCCCAACTGGGTGAACCGAACCGACGTATAGCCCAAAGCCAAGCCCCGTCCGGATCACACACATGGGCGGGGCAAGGTCGCACCTACACGCTACGATCACGGTTCCTGCACGCTGCAAGCACATGGGGGGAACCATGCCGCGCAGCCTCGCGCTGACCGCACTCGCTGCCGCTTCCGTCGCCGTACTCACCGGGTGCGGAGGGGACACTGACAAGGCGGACGATAAACCGTCCACACCTGTACGCAGCTCTGCGCCGACCGCGTCTGCCGCACCTGCCATCCCGTCGCCCAACGCGGCCCAGACGCGCACGCTCATCACTGCACTCCGCGCCGTCGACCCTGGGCTTGTCGTGAACGAGGACAGGGCCGTACGCCGTTCGCAGTCAACCTGCCAGACCATGACAGCGGGAAGCTACACGGACGCGCAGGTGCACGACATGGCCAAGCTCCGGTTCGAGGGCGGCAACGTACCGTCGCTGACGGATGACCAGACGGACCAGATTGTGAGCGCCGTCAAGGAATCGTTCTGCGCGTAGCGACGGAGCCCCGTTCGGTCATCCGTGCGGGGCTTTTCCATGCCGTCTCTGCCGCCCCGGTCGTACCCTCAAGGTATGGGTACCACGGGGCAGAGCCTCAAAGAAGTGAGGAAGCTCCGGGGGCTGTCACAGCGCGAGTTGGCTGAAGCGTCCGGGGTCTCACTCGACACGATCAAGGCACTAGAACAGGGCAAGTCCAAGACTGCCCGCATGGAAACACTGCGGAAACTCGCCGTGTCTCTGCGGGTGACGACTGCACGGCTGGCCAACGGCGGGGACGAAGAAGACGTTCCCCAGGAAAACGGCGACAAGTGGAAAAGGGTGCGCGATGCGATCGAGCGTCCGCCGGCACTACTCGCCACAGACGCGGAACCCCCAACCGTCGGGGGCATGAGGCGCGCGTTGAACGACGCGCTACCACTGTTCACCGGGGACAAATTCGCTGAGCTGTCCGCGGTACTGCCGCCGTTGCTGCGGGACGCGGAAGCCCTGGGGTCGGAAGGCCGTGCCGTCCGCGTGAGGCTGCTTCAGCTTGCCGGGTGGCTCATGGTCCAGACACGACAGTTCGAGGCCGCAGAGACGGCACTCACGCGCGCCCTGGACGACTCATCGGATCGCCTGGAAGGCGCCGCCACCGTGAGCACAATGTGCTGGCTTCTACTCCGGCGCGGTGAGCTTGCGAAGGCGTACGACCTATCGGTGAAGTGGGCCGACGAGACAGAGCCCCGAATCTCGCGCGCAACACCGGCTGAACTAGCAACCTGGGGTTGGCTACTCCTCCGTGTGTCCGCCGCAGCCATCAGGAACGGTCAGCCCGGACAGGCTGAGGATGCACTCAAGTTCGCGACGTCCGCCGCTGTGGCCATGGGGAGGGAGTACACCCCCAAGGACGACTTCCTGATGACGTTCGGACCGACAACGGTCAAGCTCAAGGCAGCCGAAAACGCGAGTGTCATCGGGCGCCCGGACATAGTACTTCGGCTCGCGGAACGCGTGCCCGTGGCAGGGCTGAAGCCCACGAGCAACAACAGGAACCGTCACTTCCTGGACGTGGCCGACGCCTACGTGAAAACCGGGCAGTACGCGGAGGCGGTCAGCAAGCTGCGCGAGATCCAAGACGACTCGCCCGAGTGGCTTCCTACTCAGCGGTACGCGCGGGACATTGTCGGAAAGATCGTGACGCAACGACGCACGCTGACCCCCGAAATGCGCGAGTTGGCGGGGGCGGTGCGGTACGAGCTCTGAGCTAGCTACCCCTTCCGCTGGGTGGCGTTCCAAAGGAGTAGAGACAAACTCGGCCCGCCTTCCTAACGTCGTCTCGAACACGACGAGTTGGGATGGTGGGCTGTGTCTGTCCAGGAACCGAAGCGGTACATCGGTGCCTTTGTAGAGCTAGACCTTGACTCATGGCTTGAGGAAGGCACACCGCAACCCGACTGTCGCGTGTGCAGCACGTTCGAAACGATCAGGTCAGAAGCGAAGCAACGAGCCGACTACACGACCCTATGGGCTACCGCAGCGGAGATCAGAAAGCACCCGCACACGGCATACCTCGAAAACGGGTCGACTGATGATCTGACCGAACACCTGTGAGCGGAAGCGTTATACGGGTCGGCGCCGACGGCAGGGCCCGCACTTACCAATTCACAGTAATGGCCATCCTGGACGATCCGGACGGCGGAGTATCAGTAACGATGTTCTGCACGACTGCCGGATGCAAGGCCGATTCGGGCCCTCTAGGCACTGTCAACGTCGCCCACGAATGGGCACATCGGCACACGGGGCGGACCGGGCACGATTCTTTCCGTCGCGAATATGTCGACTACGGGCGCGTGCTCAGTAGCGACTATTTCGACCCTGAATCGGGGAACTGACGACAGGTCTCCCCGACTCAGAAGGAAGCCCCTGATGTACGCCTCCCCCGTCGCGCATCAGGGGCTTCGCCCATTCTCACAAACACGAAGGGCAGCACTATGGAAACCTGCCACACGTCAGGAGCCATGGTGCGTTCGGGCATCCCGACGACCCGAGGTGGAACGCTCACACCCTGCCTGACGTCTAGACTTCGAGACCCGCTCGTTCGTTCGACCCCTCGGCGCATGAGTGGGGTACGGGTGCAGGGTAGTTGCTAGTAGAAAGTGACCCAGATGACCCAGCTCCACACCCCGAAGACGAGCAGGAACCAGGAGACCGGGCGGCTGAGCTTCATGGCTCCAGTATCGCCGCCGACCGGCCTGTTCCTTGCCCGGGGTGGGAGGGCGAACGGGACTTCACGCGCCGCGGCAGGTACGTTCTCGACCGTGCCCGCTCCCAAGAAGACCACCAAGCGATCCTTGATGGTCGTTTCCGCTGCCTTGTTGTCCGTTTCGTTCACCGCGCTGACCGCGCTCGCCGGACCCGCGGCCGTCGCGGCCCCGAAGCCCTCGACGACTCCGTCGGCCACTCCCCCGGCGGGCATGTCGACGGTCGGCGGCGCCCGCCTCGGCGCGGCCGGCACCCAGGTCAACCTGGGCAGCGGTGTCCCCGTGCTGCCGAAGGACCTGACGGCGCGTTCCTGGATCGTCTCCGACGCGGAGTCGGGCGAGGTGCTGGCGTCCCACAACGCGCACTGGCGGCTGCCGCCGGCGAGCACCCTGAAGATGCTGTTCGCCGACACCCTGCTGCCCCGCTTCCCCGCGTCGACCGAGCACAAGGTGGCGCCGAGCGACCTCGCGGGCATCGGCGCGGGCTCCAGCCTGGTCGGGATAAAGGAGGACGAGACCTACGCGGTCCACGACCTGTGGCTCGGTGTCTTCCTGCGCTCCGGCAACGACGCGGTGCACGTGCTGTCCGCGATGAACGGCGGCGTCGCGCAGACCGTCAAGGACATGCAGGCCCACGCGGACGAACTCCAGGCGCTCGACACGAACGTGGTCAGCCCCGACGGCTACGACGCGCCGCGCCAGGTCTCCTCGGCGTACGACCTGTCGCTGTTCGCTCGCTCCGGGCTCCAGAAGAAGGACTTCCGGGAGTACTGCTCGACCGTGCGGGCCAAGTTCCCCGGGGAGACGACGAAGAAGAAGGGGAAGACGGTCCGGGACTCCTTCGAGATCCAGAACACCAACCGGATGCTGAGCGGCGACAGCGACGTCCCCGTCTACCAGGGCATCGCGGGCGTCAAGAACGGCAACACCACCAACGCGGGCGCCACCTTCACCGGCGTCGCCGAACGCAACGGCAAGGTGCTGCTCGTCACGGTGATGAAGCCGGAGAAGAACGAGCACAACGAGGTCTACAAGGAGACCGCCAAGCTGTTCGACTGGGGCTTCCAGGCGGTCGGCAAGGTGCAGCCGGTGGGCGAGCTGGTGCCGCCGAGGAGCGCCGCGTCGCCCTCCGCGCAGCCGGGCGCGAGCGCGTCCCCGGTGGGCGGGAAGCAGGCCGGGAAGGACGCGGGCGAGGGCACCGGCTCCGTCGACGGGAAGCCCGTGGCGAGCGCGACCGACGGGGGCACGTCCAGCGGCGTCGGGATCGCGTTGGCGATCACCGGCGGGCTGCTGGTGCTGCTCGCGGGCGGGGTGTTCCTGGTCAACCGGCGCTGGCCGCTGCCGGATCTGGTGCGCCGCCGCTCTCCACGTCCGTGACGTCCGCCTCGTCGCCCCCGTCGGGCGTCGCCGTCCACGCGGCGCAGAACAGGACCAGTTTCGAGGTGAAGTTGATCCACAGCAGCAGGGCCACGGGGGTGCCGAACGCGCCGTACATGCTCTTCGCGGCGACGCCCTGGATGTAGCCGCTGAGCAGCAGCTTGAGGAGTTCGAAGCCGACCGCGCCGATCAGCGCGGCCACGGCAAGACGGCCGCGCGGCGGCTCGACCCCGGGCAGCAGGGTCAGCACGTAGAGCAGCACGAGGAAGTCGGCGAGCACGGCGACGGCGAACGCGGCGGTCCGCAGCAGAAAGGTGCCCCAGCCGTGCTCGACCAGGCCCAGTTGGCGGGCGATCCAGCCGACGGCGGCCGAGGCGACGGCGGAGGCGGCGAGCGTCAGCACGAGCGCGCCGCCGAGGCCGACGAGCACGCCCGCGTCCTTGCCCTTGCGCAGGACGGGGTTCTCCTCGGGGTCGGGCAGCTCCCACACCGCGCGCAGGCAGTCGCGCATCTGCCCGACCCAGCCGATGCCCGCGAACAGCAGGACGGCACCGGCGATGAGGCCGACCGTGCCGGCGTTGTGCACCAGGGACTGGAGGTCCAACTGCTCGGAGATGCCCGGCACCTGGTCGGCGATCTTGTCCTCCAGGGCCTTCTGCCGCTCGGGGCCGAGCGTGGCCGCGGCGACGGCGGCGGCCACCGTCAGCAGCGGGAACAGGGCGATGAAGCTGATGAACGTCATCGCGGCGGCCAGCCGGGTCCACTTGACCCGGTCGAGGCGCTCGTACGACCGCCACACGTGTGTGGTCATGAGCCGTACGACGACCGGCCCGACACCGGGGAGCCTCTTCAGCCAGTCCATGATCCGACTCTGCCCCCGTTCCCGAACACCCATGTCCGTGTACCCCAGAACCGCAGGGCGGTGGCCAGGGCCATGCCGATCCCGGCGCCGGAGACGACGTCCGCGCGCCGCGAGGTGAGCCCGAGGCCGTAGTGGCTGACGGCGAGGCAGAGCAGCTGCACGAGGGCGCCCGCGACGTTCACGGCCACGAAGGCGGCGTACGGGCGCAGACCGCGGGGCCGGGTGTGCCGGTAGGTGCCGAGGGCGTTGCCCGCGTACGCGACGCTGCATCCCGCGACGAAGGAGAGGGCCTTGGCGGCCAGCGGGTCGAGACCGGCGGGGCCGCGCAGACAGAGGAACAGGGCGAGGTCGACGGCGTAGGCGACGAGTCCGGCGCCCGCGAAGCCGAGCAGTTCACGGCGGGCGGTGCGGACCCCGCTCACCAATTGGCCACCGCCAGCGCGTACATGGCGAGCCAGCCGAGGCCGATCAGGGCGAGGGCGCGGTCGCCGAGGACGACCTCCTCGGGCTCGCCCGCGGTGCCCCGGTCGGCGAAGACGGCGTAGCGCAGGACCGCGAGGATGAAGGCGACCATGGACAGCTGGCGCCAGGGCAGCACGCTCGTGTGCGGCACACCGCCCTCCTCCAGGGCCCACATGCAGTAGCCCAGCACGGCGACGCCGGCGGCGAGCTGCCAGACGAAGCGGAGGTAGCCGGGGGTGTACTCGGTGAGCAGCGCGCGGGTGGCGCCCGCCTTCCCGGCCAGCTGGACGGCCTCGGAGTAGCGCTTGGCCGCCACCATGAACAGCGCGCCGAACCCGGTGGTGATCAGGAACCAGCGCGACAGCGGGATGCCGAGCGCGATCCCGCCGATCACCGCGCGCATCAGGAAGCCGGTGGAGACGACGACGAGATCGACGACCAGGACGTGCTTGAGGCTGACGCAGTAGGCCAGTTGGAGGCCCAGGTAGGCCGTCAGGAGCGCCGGGACCAGCGGCGGGGTGAGCCAGGCCGCGGCAACCGGCGCCAGGACGGCCAGGGCGCCTCCCACGCCGTACGCGAGGGGGACGGGGACGACGCCGGCGGCGACCGGGCGGCGGCACTTGGTGGGGTGGGCGCGGTCCGCCTCGGCGTCCCGGGCGTCGTTGATCAGATACACGGCGGCGGCGCACGCGGTGAACAGGGCGAAGACGAGCGCGAGATGGGCCAGGGCGTGCCGGGAGAACAGCTGGCCCGCGGCAGCGGGGGCGGCGACGACGAGGGTGTTCTTGACCCACTGCTTGGGGCGGGTGGTGCGCAGCAGGCCGGCCGCCAGCGCGAGGGGGGTGCGCGCGGACGGGTGGACGTGGGTGGGCGCGGGGGGCGTGCGCCGCTCGGGGAGGGCCGTTTCGCCGGGGCGCGCGGTGTCGGTCAGGGGCGCGGTCTCGGTCATGGGCGCCCCCCTTCGCCGGACGAGCCGTGTTGTACGCTCCGCGCGCCGGGCCGTACGCCGTGCGCGCTGTGTGCGCTCTGTGCGCCGTGCAGCATCCAGTGCGCCCCGAGTCGCGCCGTGAGCGCCCCCAGGGCGGCGCCGGCGGCCACGTCGGAGGGGTAGTGGACCCCGGCGACCAGACGGGACAGACACATCGCGGCGGCCAACGGCCGCACCCCGTACGCCCCGAGGGCCCCCAGGGCGACCGCGGCGGCGGTGGCGGAGGCGGCGTGCGAACTGGGGAAGGAGTGCCGGCCCGCGGTGCGCACCAGGGGGGTGACGTGGGTGGGGCGGGCACGGCGCACGACACGCTTCACGCCCATGCTGGCGACGTGCGCGCCCGCGACGAGCGCCGTGCCGCGCACCCAGGAGCCGCGTCGCGCGCCGTCCACGGCGGCTCCGGCGAGGCCCGTCGCCAGCCACAGCGCCGCGTGTTCGCCGGCCAGGGACAGGGCGCGTGCGGCGGACGCGACGCGAGGATCGGCACCGTGGGCGCGGAGCGCGGAGAGGATCCGGTGGTCGAGATCGTCCATGTCGTCCATGTGGACTCACTGTTCACGCCGACGCCGTCGGAACTACGGCAATATTGAGCGACATCCCATTAATCACCCATTTCGGGGAGAGATGCGATGTCCATGAATCAAACGCACCATAAGGGGCGATACGGTCACCCCCATGTCTGGAGACACGGTTCCCGTCACCGGGTGGGGCCGCACCGCCCCCACCTCCGCCCGGCTGGTCCGCCCGCGGACCTACGAGGAGGCGGTGGCCGCCGTACGGGACTGCGGTCACCGCGGAGGCATCGCCCGGGGCCTGGGGCGGGCCTACGGGGACGCGGCACAGAACGCCGGCGGCGCCGTCCTCGACATGACCGGCCTCGACCGCATCCACGCGATCGACGCCGACGGCGGCACCGTCCTGTGCGACGCCGGGGTCTCCCTGCACCGGCTGATGGAGGTCCTGCTCCCCCTCGGCTGGTTCGTCCCGGTGACGCCCGGCACCCGGCACGTGACCGTCGGCGGGGCGATCGGCGCCGACATCCACGGCAAGAACCACCATGTCTCCGGGTCCTTCTCCCGGCACGTCCTGTCCTTCGAACTCCTCACCGCCGACGGGGAGATCCACGCCGTGGGCCGCGGCACGCCCCTGTTCGACGCGACCACGGGCGGCATGGGGCTGACCGGGGTGATCCTCACGGCCACCGTGCGGCTGCTGCCGGTCGAGACGTCGTACATGGCCGTCGACACCGAACGCGCGGGCGACCTCGACGACCTGATGGCCCGGCTGACCACCGGCGACCACCGCTACCGCTACTCGGTCGCCTGGATCGACCTGCTCGCCCGGGGCGCCGCGACCGGCCGCGCCGTCCTCACCCGCGGCGACCACGCGCCCCGCGAGGCCCTGCGCGAGGGCGGCCGCGCGTGGCGGCGCCCGCTGTCCTTCCGGCCCCGGCAGCTGCCGGCCGCCCCCGCGTTCGTCCCCGAGGGGCTGCTCGGCCGCACCACCGTCGGGCTGTTCAACGAGTTCTGGTACCGCAGGGCGCCCCGCGCGCGCACCGGCGAGGTCCAGCGCCTCTCGGCCTTCTTCCACCCCCTCGACGGCGTGCCCCACTGGAACCGGGTCTACGGCCGCGGCGGCTTCGTGCAGTACCAGTTCGTCGTCGGACACGGCCGGGAGGAGACGCTGCGCGGGATCGTGCGCCGCATCTCCGAACGCCGCTGCCCCTCCTTCCTCGCCGTCCTCAAGCGCTTCGGCGAGGCCGATCCCGGCTGGCTGTCCTTCCCCGTGCCCGGCTGGACGCTCGCCCTGGACATCCCGGCGGGCCTGCCCGGCCTCGGCGCCTTCCTCGACGAGCTGGACACCGAGGTGGCCGCCGCCGGCGGGCGCGTCTACCTCGCCAAGGACTCCCGGCTGCGGCCGGAGCTGCTCGCCCCGATGTACCCCCGGCTCGCCGAGTTCCGGGCGCTGCGCGCGGAACTCGACCCGCGCGGGGTGTTCGTCTCGGACCTGGCCCGCCGGCTCGCCCTGTGAGGCCCCACGCCGCCCCACGCCCCGCCCCCCACTCGGCCCGGCTCGCCCCGCTCGGCCCCCCACTCGGCCCGGCTCGCCCCGCTCGGCCCCGCTCGAAGGAACCGTCGTGAAGGAGTTGTCGTGAAGGACGCCTTCGGCATCCCCCAGTCCCTGCTCGTCCTCGGCGGTACGTCCGAGATCGCGCTCGCCACCGCCCGCCGTCTGATCGCCCGCCGCACCCGCACGGTATGGCTCGCGGGGCGTCCGTCACCCGGCCTCGAACGGGCCGCCGAGGGCCTGCGCGCCCTGGGGGCGGACGTGCGCACCGTCGCCTTCGACGCGCTGGAGACCGGCTCCCACGAGCCGGTGCTCGGCAAGGTCTTCGCCGAGGGCGACGTCGACATGGTGCTGCTGGCCTTCGGCGTCCTCGGCGACCAGGCGCGCGACGAGCGGGAGCCGGCCGGGGCGGTGCGGGTGGCGCAGACCAACTACACGGGCGCGGTGTCCGCCGGTCTCGTCTCGGCGGCGGCGCTCCAGGAGCAGGGGCACGGCTCGCTGGTGGTGCTGTCGTCCGTCGCCGGGGAGCGGGCCCGCCGCTCCAACTTCATCTACGGTTCCAGCAAGGCCGGCCTCGACGCGTTCGCCCAGGGGCTCGGCGACGCGCTGCACGGCACGGGCGTCCATGTGATGGTCGTGCGCCCCGGCTTCGTCCGTACGGCCATGACCGCCGGCCTCGACGAGGCGCCGATGGCGACCACCCCGGAGGCGGTGGCCGCTGCCGTCGAACTGGGCCTGCGCCGCCGCTCGGAGACGGTGTGGGCGCCCGCCGCCCTCCGTCCGGTGATGGCGGCCCTGCGCCACCTGCCCAGGCCCCTGTTCCGCCGTCTGCCGCTCTGACGGTCCGTCGCGGGCGGTCGATCCGTCGCGGGCGTCAGCGGCTGGCGATGGTGTCGCGGTCCGTGTGCGGGGCCACCTGCGGGGGGACCACCGCACTGCCGAAGGGGAATTCGCGGAGCTTGCGCCACACGCCGTCGGCGCCCTGTTCGTAGAGCGCGAAGCCGGCGCACGGCCACTCGGCCTCGAAGTCGGCCAGTTCGTGGAAGGCCCGGTCCATGGCCGCCTCGTCGATGCAGTGCGCCACCGTGACGTGCGGGTGGTAGGGGAACTGGAGTTCCCGCGCCACCGGCCCCGCGGGGTCACGGACCTTGGCCTGCAACCGGGCGCACGCCTCGGCGCCCCGCACCACCTGCACGAAGACCACCGGCGACAGCGGCCGGAAGGTGCCCGTGCCGGACAGTCGCATCGGGAAGGGCCGGCCCACCGAGGCGACCTCGGTGAGATGCGCATCGACCGCCGGGAGCAGTCCCGCGTCGATCTCCGTGGGCGGCAGCAGCGTGACGTGCGTGGGGATGCCGTGGGCCGCGGCGTCGCCGAAGCCCGCGCGCCGCTCCTGGAGCAGGCTGCCGTGAGGCTCCGGGACCGCGATCGACACGCCGATCGTTACGGTCCCCACGTCGTCTCCTGTCGTCGTCTCGGCTGTGGTGCCGGATTCGTACTCGGCCGTCCGGCTATCGACTGTACGGCCACGGCTGTGCTCTGGGCAGGCGCAGCCGAAGTGATGTGCGGCGCTCCGCCGGGCGTACGTGTGTGCGGTCGTGCGCCTCAGTGCTTGGCGGGCAGGAAGCCCACCCGCTCGTACGCCCGGGACAGCGTCTCCGCGGCGACCGCGCGCGCCTTCTCCGCGCCCTTGGCGAGGATCGAGTCGAGGGTCTCGGGGTCGTCCAGGTACTGCTGCGTGCGCTCGCGGAACGGCGTCACGAACTCCACCATGACCTCGGCGAGGTCGGTCTTGAGCGCGCCGTACCCCTTGCCCTCGTAGCGCGCCTCCAGGTCGGCGATGCCCGTCCCGGTGAGCGTCGAGTAGATGGTCAGCAGATTGCTCACACCCGGCTTCCGCTCGACGTCGTAGCGGATGACCGTGTCGGTGTCGGTGACCGCGCTCCTGACCTTCTTCGCGGTGGTCCCCGGCTCGTCCAGGAGGTTGATGAGGCCCTTCGGCGTGGAGGCCGACTTGCTCATCTTGACCGCCGGGTCCTGGAGGTCGTAGATCTTCGCCGTCTCCTTGAGGATGTACGGCTTCGGGACGGTGAAGGTCTCGCCGAACCGCCCGTTGAACCGCTCCGCGAGGTCGCGCGTCAGCTCGATGTGCTGGCGCTGGTCCTCGCCCACCGGGACCTCGTTGGCCTGGTAGAGCAGGATGTCGGCGACCTGGAGGATCGGGTACGTGAACAGGCCGACCGACGCCCGGTCGGCGCCCTGCTTGGCGGACTTGTCCTTGAACTGGGTCATGCGGGACGCCTCGCCGAAGCCGGTGAGGCAGTTCATGACCCAGGCGAGCTGGGCGTGCTCCGGGACGTGGCTCTGGACGAACAGCGTGCAGCGCTCGGGGTCGAGACCGGCCGCGAGGAGCTGGGCGACGGCGAGCCGGGTGTTGGCGCGCAGCTCGGCCGGGTCCTGCGGGATCGTGATCGCGTGCAGGTCGACGACCATGTAGAACGCGTCGTGGGTCTCCTGCAGGGCCACCCACTGGCGGACGGCACCGAGGTAGTTGCCGAGGTGGAACGAGCCTGCGGTGGGCTGGATCCCGGAGAGCACGCGGGGACTGTCAGAGGCCATGCTCACCATTCTCTCAGGTCCCGGGGACCGGTCGGAAACCGGCGGGAACCGCGTCCGGGCGGATACTGGCCGGGACGGAAGGGGGGCCGATGGGAGCGAGGGGGAGGGCCGGAGCCCGCGCGGTGGTGGCCGTGGCGCTGGGGGCGCTGTGCGCCGTGCCGGCCGTCGCGTCGGCCGCGTCCCCGGCCCCGGGGGACGTGCCCGATCTGGCGCTGGTGGTGTCGGACACCGGGCGGTCGCAGACGCTGCGGGCGGGGCAGCCGGACTTCGCCCGGCTCCGGGAGCTGCTCCAGCCTGCGTACACGGGCACGGAGCGGGTGCCGGACGCCTGGACACACGGCCGGTACCCGGCGGTGCGGTTCACGGTGGTGTGGGGGCTGACGGGCGTCGGCGGCTGGCCGCAGACCCGCCGGGCGCCGGGCGGCGACGTGGCGATGGAGCGGCAGGACCAGCTGTTCGTCGCCGACGACGGCACGCCGTGGGTGCGCTCGGACCCGGCGCCGGACGTGGCGGACGACGACGTCCGCTGGCACCGGGCGCCGCGCGCGGCCTTCCGGCAGGCGGAGCGGCGCGGACTGTTCGGGCTGCCGGACTCCGCCCCGAGGGCCGCCCCGGCGGACGGGGGGCGGGTGCCGGAGGAGGCGTGGTGGGCCGTGCCCGGCCTGGTGGCCGGGGCGGCGGGCGGTCTCCTGATACGCCGCGTGGCGCGCCGGCGGAACACCGGCCCGCCACGCGAGGAGCCACGGCAGGAACTGATCGACCTCTAGGGCGTGTTTCGAAAGTAGCGCCGTCCGCCCGGAGGGCGGGGCCCGCGGCGTCTGGTGCGTGCAATCGCAAGGCGGAGGATCGTCCTCGTACTGGATGTACTTGGGCGTTCCGACAACGCGGCGAGTGTGCGTGCCAGGCGTCGCGGGCCAGGCGGGACTTTCGAAACACGCCCTAGGCGGTCGGACCCGGCCCGGGCGAGGCCCTGGGGCCGGTCCCGGCGGGTCAGCCCAGGTCGACCTGCGGGTAGAGGGGGAAGCCCGCGACGAGGTCCGTGGCCCGGTGGGCGACCTCGTCCGCGATCTTCGGGTCGAGGACGTGCTGCGCCTTGGAGGGCGTGCCCTTGGCGGTGGTGCCGGGCTCGGCCGCGGTGAGGACGCGGTCGATGAGGCCGGCGACCTCGTCCATCTCGGCGGTGCCCAGGCCACGGGTGGTCAGGGCGGGGGTGCCGATGCGGATGCCGGAGGTGTACCAGGCGCCGTTGGGGTCGGCCGGGATCGCGTTGCGGTTGGTGACGATGCCGGAGTCCAGCAGGGCGGCCTCGGCCTGGCGGCCGGTGAGCCCGTAGGAACCGGCGACGTCGATCAGGTTGAGGTGGTTGTCGGTGCCGCCGGTGACGAGGGTGGCGCCGCGCCGCGTCAGGCCCTCGGCGAGGGCGCGGGAGTTGTCGACGATCCGCCGGGCGTAGTCCTGGAAGGAGGGCTGCCGGGCCTCGGCGAGGGCGACGGCCTTGGCGGCCATGACGTGCGGGAGCGGGCCGCCGAGGACCATCGGGCAGCCGCGGTCGACCTGGTCCTTGAGGGAGTCGTCGCACAGGACCATGCCGCCGCGCGGGCCGCGCAGCGACTTGTGGGTGGTCGTGGTGACGATCTGGGCGTGCGGGACGGGGTCGAAGTCGCCGGTGAGGACCTTGCCGGCGACGAGGCCCGCGAAGTGGGCCATGTCGACCATGAGCGTGGCGCCGACCTCGTCGGCGATCTCCCGCATGACGCGGAAGTTCACGAGCCGCGGGTAGGCGGAGTAGCCGGCGACGATGATCAGCGGCTTGAACTCGCGGGCCTGGGCGCGCAGCGCGTCGTAGTCGATGAGACCGGTGACGGGGTCCGTGCCGTAGGAGCGCTGGTCGAACATCTTGCCGGAGATGTTCGGGCGGAAGCCGTGGGTGAGGTGGCCGCCGGCGTCCAGGGACATGCCGAGCATGCGCTGGTTGCCGAACGCCTGGCGCAGTTCGGCCCAGTCGGCCTCGGAGAGGTCGTTGACCTGGCGGACGCCGGCCTTCTCCAGGGCGGGGGTCTCGACGCGCTGGGCGAGCACGGCCCAGAAGGCGACCAGGTTGGCGTCGATGCCGGAGTGCGGCTGGACGTAGGCGTGGCGGGCGCCGAAGAGTTCGCGGGCGTGCTCGGCGGCGAGGGACTCGACGGTGTCGACGTTGCGGCAGCCGGCGTAGAAGCGGCGGCCGACGGTGCCCTCGGCGTACTTGTCGCTGAACCAGTTGCCCATCGCGAGGAGCGTCGCCGGGGAGGCGTAGTTCTCCGAGGCGATCAGCTTGAGCATCTCGCGCTGGTCGTGGACCTCCTGGCCGATGGCGTCGGCGACGCGCGGCTCCACGGCGCGGATCACGTCGAGGGCGGCGCGGAAGGCGGTGGACTCGGGAGACAGGGGGGCGGAATTCTCAGGCATCGGACCTCCGGACATGGCGTTCGGCGTGCTCGGTTCGGCCCAGGCGCACGGCACTGATTCCCGCTCGGGCCGCTCCCCGATGGTCGGTCCCATCCCAGCGCGCCAGTCACGGCCCGTCGGCCAGCCTACCGGGCACGCCGGACGGCGGAGGTCCCGCGTCCACCATGCGAGCGAGGACAGGATGGGGGTCGCATCCCGTTCCCTCGGTCCTCTGGAGAGCCCGTGAACGCTACGGAGACGCTCATCGCCGCCGCCGACGCCCACAGCGCGCACACCTACCGTCCGCTGCCGGTGGTGGTGGCGAGCGCGGAGGGGGCGTGGCTGACGGACGTGGAGGGGCGCCGCTACCTGGACCTGCTGGCGGGGTACTCGGCGCTGAACTTCGGGCACGGCAACCCGCGGCTGGTGGCGGCGGCGAAGGCGCAGCTGGACCGGGTGACGCTGACCTCGCGGGCCTTCCACCACGACCGTTTCGCGGCGTTCTGCACCCAGCTGGCGGAGCTGTGCGGCATGGAGCTGGTGCTGCCGATGAACACAGGCACCGAGGCGGTGGAGACGGCGGTCAAGACGGCCCGCAAGTGGGGGTACCGGGTGAAGGGCGTGTCCGCGGAGATGGCGAAGATCGTGGTCGCGGGGGGCAACTTCCACGGGCGTACGACGACGGTGATCAGCTTCTCGACGGACCCGGAGGCACGGGCGGACTTCGGGCCGTACACACCGGGGTTCGAGATCGTGCCGTACGGGGACCTGACGGCGATGCGGTCGGCGCTCACCGAGAACACGGTGGCGGTGCTAATCGAGCCGATCCAGGGCGAGGCCGGGGTGATCGTGCCGCCCGCGGGTTATCTGCCGGGGGTGCGGGAGCTGACGCGGGAGCGGAACGTGCTGTTCGTGGCGGACGAGATCCAGTCGGGGCTCGGCCGGACCGGGCGGACGTTCGCGTGCGAGCACGAGGGGGTCGTGCCGGACGTGTACGTGCTGGGGAAGGCGCTGGGCGGCGGGATCGTGCCGGTGTCGGCGGTGGTGTCGAGCGCCGAGGTGCTCGGGGTGTTCCGGCCGGGTGAGCACGGGTCGACGTTCGGCGGGAATCCGCTGGCCTGCGCGGTGGCGCTGGAGGTGATCGCGCTGCTGCGGTCGGGCGAGTACCAGGCGCGGTCGGCGGAGCTGGGCGCGCGTCTGCACCGGGAGCTGGCGGCGCTGCCCGGCACGGGGACGGTGACGGCGGTGCGGGGGCGCGGGCTGTGGGCGGGGGTGGACGTGGCGCCGTCGGTCGGCACGGGCCGGCAGGTGTCGGAGCGGCTCGTGGAGAGGGGTGTCCTGGTGAAGGACGCCCACGGCGCCACGGTCAGGATCGCCCCGCCCCTGATGATCGCGGAGGAGGACCTGGACTGGGGCCTCGACCGGTTGCGGAGCGTGCTCGGGGCCGAGGGGGTCAGAGGATGACGTGGGGCAGGAAGCGGGCGTACTCGTCGGTGACCAGGCCCGAGGACTCGCGGATGCCGAGCCCCGCGGACTCGCCGTCGACGACCCAGGCGCCGAGGACGACGTGGTTGCCGTCGAAGGCGGGCAGGGGCGCGAGCTCCTGGTAGCAGCAGGGTTCGTCACGGATCACGGGCGGGCGGCCGGCCTCGTGGACCGTGACGCCGGCGCCCTCGCGGCCGAGGAGGGGCTTGGCGACGTAGCCGGTGGTGGCGGCGAGGTCGCGGGGGCCGTCCAGGTGGGCGGGCAGCAGGTTGGGGTGGCCGGGGTACAGCTCCCAGAGGATCGCGAGGAGCGCCTTGTTGCTGAGGAGCATCTTCCAGGCGGGCTCGATCCACAGGGTGCTGCCGGTGCCGCCGCCGTTGTCCAGGGTGTCGAGGACGTGCGCGGCGAAGCGGTCGGTGGTGAGCCATTCCCAGGGGTAGAGCTTGAAGCAACTGCGGATGAACTGGAGCCGGTTGTCGACGAAACGTTCCGACAGGGGGTCCCAGCCGATCTCCTCCATGGAGATCCAGTCGGTGTCGAGGCCGGCCTGCTCCGCGGTCTCCTTGAGGTAGGCGACCGTCATCAGGTCCTCGCCGAGTTCGTCCTCGGACGAGTGGGCGAAGTAGAGGGGGCTGCCCGGCGGGAGCAGCGCGGACTGCTTCTCCCAGGCGGCGACGAGGCGTTCGTGGAGGGAGTTCCACTGGTCGGCGCCGGGGAAGCGGTCCCGCATCCAGAACCACTGGGGTGAGGCGGCCTCGACGAGGGAGGTGGGGGTGTCGGCGTTGTACTCCAGCAGCTTCGCCGGGCCGGTGCCGTCGTGGCGGAGGTCGAAGCGGCCGTAGACGGAGGGGAGTTCGGCGCGGCGGTGCCACGCCTCGGCGACCGCGCGGACGACGCGCGGGTCGGTGATGCCCAGGTCGGCGAAGCGGTCCTCGCGCACGATGTGCCCGGCGGCGGCCAGGCACATGCGGTGCAGTTCCTCGACGACCTCCTCCAGCGCCTCGACCTCGTCGAGCGTGAACGCGTAGTAGGCGCTCTCGTCCCAGTACGGGCGCAGGGAGTTGTCGGGGTGGCGGGTGAGCGGGTAGATCAGGCCCTGTTCCTCGACCGTGCGCTGCCAGTCGGGGCGGGGTGCGATCGTGCGGCGTTCCATGGTGTCCGGTGACTTCCGCGCTCAGCCGCCGGAGCCGCCCTCGCCGCCGTGGCCGAAGCCGCCGCGGTCCACGCCGCCGCCGTGCGTGCCGTGCGTGGTGCGGGTCGAACCGCCCGAGCCCCCGCCGGGCTTGGTGAAGGAGCCGTCGGTGACCCAGCCGCTCTTCTTCTTGCCGCCGTAGTACCAGGCGCCGCCGACCACGGTCTTGGTGGACTTGCAGTTCTTGTCGGAGACGACCTTGTAGCCCTTGGTGAGGTTGTAGCTGTCGCGGTCGACGCAGCGCTTGTCGGCGTCGGAGGAGCAGGCGGTGAGGGCGGCCGCGAGGAGGCCCATGCCCCCGAGGACGACCGTGCCCGACCGGAGTTGCCTGCGTGCGTTCGCCATGTTCCCCGTACCCCCCGTGGATCGACCGACGATGAACGACTCCCGGCCAGCGTAGAGATCATCCCGGGCGAGCGGGAGACCACCCCCGCCTTTCGCCGTCCCCCCGCGGGGCCTCGTGCCGTTCGTCGCCCCGTGCGCCGGTCACGGGAGTGCGCGGCACAGGGCCTCCAGCGCCGCGGGCCAGGCGTGGTCCGACGGGGTGCCGTAGCCGACGACCAGGGCGTCCACCGGGGGCGTCACGGCATACTCGTGGCGGAAGGCGGACAGGCCGTGGAGGGCCAGGCCCTGCCACGCCGCGGCCTGGACCACGGCCTGCTCACTGCCGGGCGGCAGGCGCAGCACCGCGTGGAGTCCGGCCGCGATGCCGGTGACCCGGACGTCGGGGGCGCGGACGGCGAGCGCGTCGACCAGGGCGTCACGGCGGCGCCGGTAGCGCAGCCGGGCGGCGCGGACGTGGCGGTCGTACGCCCCCGAGGTCAGGAACTCCGCCAGTGTCAGCTGGTCGAGCACACCGCAGACGTCGACGTGGCCCTTCGCCGCGACGCACTCCTCGACGAGCACGGGCGGCAGCACCAACCAGCCCAGCCGCAGCCCGGGGGCGAGGGACTTGCTCGCCGTGCCGGCGTACACCACGTGGTCCGGGTCGAGGCCCTGGAGCGCGCCGACGGGCTGGCGGTCGTAGCGGAACTCGCCGTCGTAGTCGTCCTCCAGGACCAGCGCGCCGGTGCGCCGGGCCCAGCCGACGGCGGCGGCCCGCCGGTCGGGGTGCAGCGGCGTGCCCAGCGGGAACTGGTGCGCGGGGGTGAGGAGTACGGCGTCCGCGTCGTCCAACTCGGCCGTGTCGGTGGACAGTTCGTCGTACGGCAGGGGGCGGGTGGTGAGTCCGGCGCCGGTGAGGAGGCGTCGGTGGACGTCGAGGCCGTACGACTCGACGGCGACCGTGCGGGCGCCGCGGGCCCGCAGGACCGTGCCGAGGATCATCAGGGCGTGGGAGAAGCCGGCGCAGACCAGCACGGTGTCGGGGTGCGCGCGGACGCCCCGGGCGCGGGAGAGGTAGGCGGCGAGCGCGGACCGCAGCTCGGGCCTGCCGCGGGGGTCGCCGTAGCCGAGGGCGCGCGCGGGGGCGGCGGCGAGGGCCCGCCGCCCGGCCTTGAGCCATTCGGCCCGGGGAAACCCGACGAGGTCGGGCACCCCGGGAACAAGGCTGTGCACAGGCTCGGGCACCTCCCGCACCTCCCGCACCTCCCGCACCTCCCGCACCTCCCGCACCAACCGCTCCCACCCGGCCTCGGCACCCCCGGCACCACCCCTGTACGTCCCTGCTCCCCCGCCCCCGCCACGCCCGCTCGACCCCGACTCAGCCGCCCCGGCGTCGCCACCGTGCGCCCCCTGGGCTCCCCCGACCCGCCGACGCACTCCTTCCCCGGCCCCGCCCGGCCCGAACTCGGCCGTCCGCTCTCCGCGGCCACGCGCCGCCTCGGCTCCGCCGACCCCGCCACGCCCCCTGCGCCCCGGTTCAGCCGCCCCGGCGGCACCACCGTGCGCACCCCCGGCACCCTCGGTTCCCGGCAGGCGTACGGCTGTCATCAGCCATGGCTGGGGGTCGGGTGCGGTGGTTGCCGAGGTCGGGGGCGTGTGCGGGGTGAGGTCGTCGGAGACTCTTGTGCCTGAGCCCTGGCGGGCCGTGAGCCAGCCCTCGGCGACCAGGTCGGCGTAGGCGTCGGCGACCGTGTTGCGGGCGATGCCCAGGTCCGTGGCCAGGGAGCGGGAGGACGGCAGCCGGGTGCCCGGCGCGAGCCGCCCCGTGCGGACGGCCTCGCGCAGCGCGTCGGTCAGCCCGCGCCGCAGCCCGCCCGAGCGGCCCGGTTCGAGGTGCAGGTCGACACCCGAAGTGGCCCAGAATTTCGCCATGGAAATGGACCATACTCCTGGGCTGCCCCGCTCCTAGGCTCGACGACATGACCACACAGGACAGGACCGCTCGGGAAACCCCCGGGTACGCCCCCGAGACCGCCCCCCGCCTCCAGCTGGCCCAGCTCGTCCCGGACGTCTACAAGGCGATGATCCGGCTCGACACCGCCGCCCG
This sequence comes from Streptomyces sp. NPDC026672, assembly GCF_040638185.1. NCBI lineage: Bacteria > Bacillati > Actinomycetota > Actinomycetes > Kitasatosporales > Streptomycetaceae > Streptomyces > Streptomyces sp. NPDC026672. The sequence continues at coordinate 269,470 of NZ_JBEZXS010000006.1, read as the reverse complement.
GCAGGGCCTCGACCCCACGCTGTACGAGCTGGTCAAGATCCGCGCCTCGCAGCTCAACCACTGCGCCTTCTGCCTCGACATGCACACCAAGGACGCCCTCGCGGCAGGCGAGACCGTCGAGCGGATCGTGCAGCTCAGCGCCTGGGAGGAGTCACGGCACTTCTACACGGAGAAGGAACTCGCCGCGATCGAGCTCACCGAGGCGATCACCGTGCTCACCGAGGGCTTCGTGCCCGACGACGTGTACGAGCGCGCGGCGAAGCAGTTCGAGGAGACCGAGCTGGCGCAGCTGATCGCCGCGATCACCGTGATCAACGCGTGGAACCGCTTCGGCGTGAGCACCCGGATGACGCCGGGCCACTACCAGCCCGGCGCCCGGCACTGACACCCCGGGTCAGGACAGCCACGCCCGCCATGTCGTCCCGTGGCTGTCCACCCACTTCTTCGCCGCCTGCGCCGGGGTCAGCTTCTGGTCGGCGATCATCAGCGAGACCTCGTTCTGGTCCTCGGTCGTCCACCGGAACCGCTTCAGCAGGGCCGCCGCCCGCCCGCCGTCCCGCGCGAAGTCCGCGTTGAGGTACTTCTGGAGCGGGGTGTGCGGATAGGCGCAGGCCACCTTCGCCGCGTCGGCGTCGCAGCCCTCCTCGTAGGGCGGCAGCCGCACCTCCGTCATGGGCACCTTCTCGAACAGCCACTGCGGCGCGTACCAGTACGTCAGGAAGGGCTTGTGCTCCTTGGCGAACTGTTTCATCTGGGTGATCTGCGCGGCCTCCGAACCGGCGAACACCACCTGGTAGTCCAGCTTCAGGTTCCGCACCAGCGCCTTGTCGTTGGTGACGTACGACGGGGAGCCGTCCAGCAGCTGGCCCTTGCCGCCGCTCTCCGCGGTGCGGAAGAGGGACGCGTACGTGTCCAGGTTCTTCCAGTCGGTGATGTCGGGGTGCTGCTTCGCCAGGTAGGTCGGCACGTACCAGCCGATGTGCCCGGTCACCCCGAGGCCGCCGGCGCGGGCGATGGTGTGCTTGTCGTCGACGTACCGCTTCTCCTGGTCCGGGTGGCCCCAGTCCTCCAGGATCGCGTCGACGCGGCCCTGGCTGAGCGCGTCCCAGGCGGGGACCTCGTCGACCTGGACGGTGTCGACGCGATAGCCGAGCTCGTGCTCCAGGAGGTACTGGGCGACGGCGACGTTGGCCTGCGCGCCCACCCAGGACTGCACGGAGAGGGTGACCGTCCGCGCGCCCCGGGCGTTGGCGAACGGCGACGCCTGCTTCGTCATGTCGGCGGCACCGCAGCCGGTGGTCAGGGCGAGGACGGCCACGGCCGCCGTGATCGTCGTACGGCGCATGTCAGGCTCCCTTCCGCGCACGGCGCCGGGTCGGCTGGGTCACCCGGTCCAGGACCAGGCCGAGGCAGACGATGGCCGCGCCGGCCACCAGTCCCGTCGCCAGGTCACCCTGGGCGAGGCCGAAGACGACGTCGTAGCCGAGCGCACCGCCGCCGACCAGGCCGCCGATGATGACGACGGCGAGGACCAGGACCACACCCTGGTTGACGGCGAGCAGCAGCGACCGCCGGGCGAGCGGGAGCTGGACCTGCCACAGCTGCTGGCGCCCGGTCGCGCCGAGCGAGCGCGCGGACTCCAGCGCGGCCGGGTCCACCTGCCGCAGGCCCTGCGCGGTGATGCGGACGACCGCCGGGAGGGCGTAGACGACGGCCGCGGCGACGGCGGGGGCGCGGCCGACGCCGAACAGGGCGACGACCGGGATCAGGTACACGAACTGCGGCATCGTCTGGAACACGTCCAGGACGGGCCGCAGGACCCGGTCGACGCGCTCGCTGCGGGCCGCGGCGATGCCGGTCGCGAAGCCGAGCACGAGGGTGACGGCGACGGCGGCGAGCACCTGGGAGAGCGTGTCGAGGGACGGCTCCCAGACGCCGAGCACCCCGATCGCGGCCATGGCGAGGACGGCGGTCAGGGCGGTGCGCCAGGTGCCGATCAGCCAGGCGAGGGCGGCCACGACCAGCAGCACGGACCACCAGGGCAGCCACTGGAGGCCGTCGCGCAGCGGGTCGAGGACCCAGGTGGTGAAGCGGCCGGCCCAGTCGGCGGTGCCGCCGAGGTACGGGACGCCGGTGTAGAGGTGGTCGGTCATCCAGTCGACGGCGCGGTCGACCGGCCCGGCGACGTCCACGGTCCAGGAGTCGGGCCAGCCGAGCCGGCCCAGCAGCCGGGCCGCCAGGGCGACGGCGACGGTGGCGACGGCCCCGTACGCCCAGCGGGCCCCGGCGCCGTGCAGCCGTCCGGCCCCGGCGCCGTGCGGGCCGCCCGCGCCGCCGCCCTCGTCCGTGGTGGTGCCCGCGCCCGCCGCGGCGGTCACACGGTCCAGGACGACGGCGAGCAGCACGATCGGGATGCCGGCGGCGAGGGCCGCGCCGACGTCGACGGAGGCGAGCGCCTGGTAGACGCGGTCGCCGAGGCCGCCGGCGCCGATGACCGACGCGATGACGGCCATGGACAGCGCCATCATGATCGTCTGGTTGAGGCCGAGGAGGAGTTCCTCGCGGGCCAGCGGGACGCGGGCGGTCAGCAGCCGCTGGCGTGCGGTGGCGCCCAGCGACTCCACGGCCTCCAGGACCTCCGGGTCGGCGCCGCGCAGGCCGAGCGCGGTGAGGCGGGCCATGGGCGGGGCGGCGTAGACGACGGTCGCGAGGACCGCGGCGGGGACACCGATGCCGAAGACCAGCACGACGGGGAGGAGGTAGGCGAAGGCCGGCAGCACCTGCATGGTGTCCAGGACCGGGCGCAGGGCGCGGTCCGCGCGGTCGGAGAGCCCGGCGGCGAGACCGAGGAGCACGCCGACGACGACGGAGGCCAGGACGGCGACCGCCATCAGGGCGAGGGTCTGCATCGTCGGGATCCACATGCCGAGCGCGCCGCAGGCCAGGAGGGCGGCGGCGGTGCCGGCGGCGAGCCGGGCGCCTGCGACCCGCCAGGCGACGAGGGCGCCGAGCGCGGTGACACCGGCCCAGCCCGCGGCCAGGAGGCCGAGGTAGACAACGCGTACGCAGAGCACGACCGCGTTGCTGACGTGGCCGAGGAAGTAGAGGAACAGGGGGTGGCTGTCCCGGTTGTCGACGATCCAGTCGCCGGCGGCGGTCAGGGGCTTGGCGAGACCGACCGTCAGCCCGTCGGGCCAGCTGCGGCCGTGCAGCACGGGGAGGAGGACCGCGGCGAACAGGGCGAGGAGGAGAAGCTTCGCCACGGCCCGGCTCCGCAGCACCCGGGGGGCGCCCGCCCGCAGCCCGGGGACGGTGAGCGTCGCCATCAGACCCCCTCCGGGGCGGTGCCCGCCCGTGCCGGTCCGCCGTCGCGCCCGCCCGCGGTGACGCCGGCGACCACGCCGAGCAGGCGCTCGTGGTCCACGACCCCCAGACAGGCGCCGTCGTCCATCACACGTGCGGGGGCGCCCGCACGGGCCACCGCCTCGATCGCCTCCGCGACGGTGGCGTCCGGGCGTACGGCGGGGCCGGCGCCGGTCTCCGCCGCGGACGCGGGACGCATCGCCGTGCGCACCGTCAGGACCTGTTCGCGGGGGACGTCGCGGACGAACTCGCGGACGTAGTCGTCGGCCGGGGAGGCGACGATCTCCTCCGGGGTGCCGAGCTGGACCACCCGGCCGTCCCGCATGAGGGCGATGCGGTCGCCGAGCTTCAGGGCCTCGGCGAGGTCGTGCGTGACGAAGACCATCGTGCGGCCCTCCTCGTCGTGCAGCCGCGCCACCTCGTCCTGCATGTCGCGCCGGATCAGCGGGTCGAGCGCGCTGAACGGCTCGTCGAACAGCAGGACCTCGGGGTCGACGGCGAGGGCGCGGGCGAGGCCGACGCGCTGGCGCTGACCGCCGGAGAGCTGGGCGGGCCGGCGTTTCTCCATGCCGTCGAGGCCGACCTTGGCGACGACCTCGGCGGCCCGCTCGCGCCGCTCCGCCCTGCCGACGCCCTGGATCTCCAGGCCGTAGGCCACGTTGTCGAGGACCGTGCGGTGCGGGAGCAGCCCGAAGTGCTGGAAGACCATCGCGGCGCGGTGGCGGCGCAGTTCGCGCAGCCGGGCGCGGTCCATGGCGCGGACGTCCTCGCCGTCGATGGCGATGGTGCCCGCGGTGGGCTCGATCAGCCGGGTGAGGCAGCGCACGAGCGTGGACTTGCCGGAGCCCGACAGGCCCATGACGACGAAGACCTCGCCCTTGCGGACGTCGAAGGAGACGTCGCGGACGGCGGCCGTGCAGCCGGTGCGGGCGCGCAGCTCGGCCGGTTCCAGCGCGGCGAGGCCGCTGTCGCCGGGGACCCGGTCGGCCCCGGGTCCGAACACCTTCCACAGGCCGTCCACGGCGAAGACGGGACCGCCGGTCGCCCCGGTCCCCCCGGTAGCCTCGGTCGCCGTACTCATCGCGCACCGCCTCCGATCAGGTCCACGGCCCGCTCGCCGACCATCAGCACCCCGATCATCGGGTTGACGGCGGGCATGGTCGGGAAGACGGAGGCGTCGGCGATCCGGATTCCGTCGAGCCCCCTGATCCTCAACTCGGGGTCCACGACCGCCTGTTCGTCGTCGGCGGCACCCATCCGGCAGGTGCCCGCGGGGTGGTAGACGGTGTGGGCGGCCTTGCGGGCGTACTCGCTCAGCTCCGCGTCGCCGAGGACCTCCGGGCCGGGACAGACCTCGCGCTCGAGCCAGCCCGCCAGAGGTTCGGTCCGCGCGATCTCGCGGGCGATGCGGATGCCGTCGACGAGGGTGCGGCCGTCGTGGTCGTCCTCGTCGGTGAAGTACCGGAAGTCCAGGGCGGGTTTGACGGCCGGGTCGGCGCTGGTCAGGTAGAGGCGGCCGCGGGACCTCGGCTTGGGGACGTTCGGGGTCATGGAGACGCCGAACTCGGGCCGCCGGTAGCCGAGGCGCTCCGGGTTGTCCGTGAAGGGGATCTGGTAGAAGTGGAACATCAGGTCCGGACCCGCCCGCCGGGGGTCGCGGCGCACGAAGAGGCCCGCGTCGGAGTCCATCGCGGAGTTCTCCGGGAGGGGGCCGTGGGTCTCCCAGACGATCACCGACTCGGGGTGGTCGAGCAGGTTCTCGCCGACCCCGGGCAGATCGTGCGCGACCGGGAGGCCGAGCGCCTCCAGGTCCTTGCGGGGGCCGATGCCCGAGTGCAGCAGCAGCCGCGGCGAGTCGACGGCGCCCGCGCACAGCAGGACCTCGCCGCGGGCCCGCAGCAGCAGTTCCTCGCCGTCCTTGGTCCGCACGTGCACGCCCTCGGCCCGGGTGCCGTCGAGTTCCAGCCGGTACGCCCACGTCTCCAGCAGGATCGTGAGGTTGGGCCGCTCGTCCATCACCGGGTGCAGGTACGCCACCGACGCCGACGAACGCTTGTTGTCCTCGGGGTGGTAGGCGAGGTCGAAGAAGCCGACGCCCTCGGTGAACGGCTGCCGGTTGAAGCCCTCGACACGGGGTACGCCCAGCGCCTCCTGGGCCGCGTCGACGAAGTCGCGGGCGATGGCGTTGCGGTCCTTCTCGTCGACCGGAACGATGTGGTTGAGCAGCCGGGCGTAGTACGCCTCCATGGGGACCGAGCCCCAGCCCGTGGCGCCGGCCGCCTCCCACTCGTCCCAGTCGGACGGCAGCGGCTTGAACGCGATCAGGGTGTTGTGGGAGGAGCAGCCGCCGAGGACGCGGGCGCGGCTGTGCCGGATGTGGGAGTTGCCGCGCGGCTGTTCGGTGATCGGGTAGTCGTAGTCCAGTTCGCCGCCGAGCAGGCCCGTCCAGCGGCGCAGGGTGAGGACGTCGTCGCGGCCGACGTCGCTGGGGCCGCCCTCGACGACGGCGACGGTGACGCCGGGGTCCTCGGTGAGGCGGGAGGCTATGACGGAGCCCGCGGTGCCGCCGCCGATCACGACGTAGTCGTACGTGTGCGGGGTGCGGGGTGTGTGGGGGGTGTCGGCCATGAGGGGTCGCTCCGGGGGTCGAAGGCCGGGTGGGGGGTCGGCTGGGGGCGGGCTCGGGGGTCAGCCCGCGAACCAGCGGACCGGCCTGGGCGCCAGGTTCTGGTAGACGTGCTTGGTCTCGCGGTACTCGGCGAGACCGGCGGGCCCGAGTTCACGCCCTGTGCCGCTCCTGCCGAAGCCGCCCCATTCCGCCTGCGGCAGGTAGGGGTGGAAGTCGTTGATCCAGACGGTGCCGTGGCGCAGCCGGGCGGCGACCCTGCGGGCGCGGCCGGGGTCGGCGGTCCAGACGGCGCCGGCGAGGCCGTACTCGGTGTCGTTGGCGAGACGTACGGCCTCGTCCTCGGTGCGGAAGGTCTCGACGGTGAGGACGGGCCCGAAGACCTCCTCGCGGACGACCCTCATCCCGCGGTGGCACTGGTCGAGGACGGTCGGCTCGTAGAAGTAGCCGTCGGCGGGCCGCCGGGGCGAGGGATCGGGGCGCCGTCCGCCGGAGCGCAGCACGGCGCCCTCGGCGAGGGCGCAGGCGACGTACGCCTCGACCTTGGCACGCTGCTCCTCGGAGACGAGCGGGCCGCACTCCACGCCCTCCTCGCTGCCGCGGCCGAGGCGGATGCGGCCCGCCCTGCGGGCGAGTTCGGCGACGAAGCGCTCCCGCAGCGGCTCCTCGACGATGAGCCGGGAACCGGCCGAGCAGACCTGGCCGCTGTGCACGAACGCGGCGTTGAGCGCCTGGTCGACGGCGGTGTCGAAGCCCTCGTCGGTGGCGCAGGCGTCGGCGAAGACGACGTTGGGGTTCTTGCCGCCGAGTTCGAGGGCGACCTTCTTGACGGTCGGGGCGGCGGCCCGGGCGACCTCGACGCCGCTGGCCAGGCCGCCGGTGAAGGAGACCAGGTCGACGCCGGGGTGTTCGGCCAGCCGGGCGCCGACGGTGCGGCCGGGGCCCGTGACGAGATTGGCGACGCCGTCGGGCAGACCCGCCTCGGCGAGCAGCGCGACGAGCGCGATCGTGGTCAGCGGGGTGATCTCACTGGGCTTGACCACCAAGGTGTTTCCGGCGGCGAGGGCCGGCGCGATCTTCCAACTGGCCTGGAGGAGGGGGTAGTTCCAGGGAGTGATCAGCGCGCAGACGCCGACGGGTTCATGGACGACGACGCTGTGCACGTCGGAGTTCCCGGCGTCGACGACCCGGCCGGGTGCCTCGGCCGTAACGAGGCCGGCGAAGTAGCGGAAGGCGTCGGCGACGCAGTCGACGTCGACGCGGCCCTCCTCCACGGTCTTGCCCGCGTCGCGGCTCTCCAGGAGGCCGAGCGCCTCGCGGTCGCGGACGAGGAGGTCGGCGACGCGGCGCAGCAGGGCGGCGCGCTCGGCGACGGGGGTGTGCGGCCAGGGGCCCGTGTCGAAGGCGTGGCGGGCCGCGGCGACCGCGCGGTCCGCGTCCTCCTCGTCGCCCTCCGCGACCACGGCGAACGGGACGGCGTCCGCGGGGTCGATGATCTCGCGCGTCGCGCCGGAGACGGCTTCCCGCCATGCTCCGTCCGCGTGGATCGTCGCCCGCGCCTGTCGTTCCGTTCTGTCCGCCATGTTCGGTGATGCCTTCCCTTCCTGGTCGGTGCCCGTGTGTCACGCGTGTGTGACTGTCGAGGACCGGATGCACCTGCCCCCTGGCCGGGATTGCATGCGCAAGGGGCGACCGGAAGTGTGACGCGTCACGGGAAATGCGGTCGAACAGGGGAAGAACCGGACCTCGACGCGGTCGGCGTGTGCGATCACCGCGGAACGTGAACGATCCGCGAAGGTGCAAACGACCGGGGCGCCGCATCACGCACTGTCGCGTCCGGCGGGAAACGCGTACTGTCGCGTTCGGCCCGTTGCCGCCAACCCCCCTTCCTCTTCCACGAGTTGACCCCGAATCACCCCCGATTCAGCCCCGAGGAGCCGTACGTGCCCGCTCTGCTCGATCCCGTTCTCGACCTGCTGACGGTGCGCGGCACCGTCACCGCCGCCGAGCCCTTCGCCGGCCGGATGCGGCTGCTGCGCATCGAGGGCCCGGGGCTCGCCGGCCTCGCCGTGCGCCCGGGGCAGCAGGTGCGCGTCCATGTGGGTTCCGGGCTGACCCGGCGGACGTACTCCGTGTGGCGCCACGACCCGGCGGGCGCCGTCGAGCTGTGCGTGCTGGACCATCCCGGCGCCGGGCCGGGGGCGCGCTGGGGGCACGGGGCCGCGGTGGGCGACGAGGTGCGCCTCGGCCGCCCGGAGGGCACGTTCGTGCTGCGCCCGGAGGCGTCGCACCACGTCTTCGTCGGGGACGAGACGGCGTCGGTCGCCTTCGGCGCGATGCTCGCGGCACTGCCCGCGGACGCGCGGATCTCCGGGTGCGTCGAGACCGGGACGGCCGCGGACCGGCTGCCCCTCGCCCACGCCGACCGGCTCGACTGGCTGATCCGGGGCGAGGACTCCCTGCCCGAGGTGGTGCGGCGGCTGGCTCCCGGGCCGGGCGGCGCCGCGTACGTCGCCGGTGAGGCGCGGACCGTGCAGGAGGTGCGGCGGGTGCTGGTGAAGGAGGCGGGCTGGGACCGGCGTTCGGTGCTCACCAAGCCGTTCTGGGCGCCCGGCAGACGCGGCATGGAGTGAGCGGGCGCTTGCCGGGCCGGCTACCGGGACAGCTCGACGCCGTGGGTCGATCCGGGGCGCGGACTCCGCGCTCCCCCGGAGTTCGGAGACCGGCTGGTTCCGGCGGACGCACGGCCGGACCGGTTCAGCTGCCCGCTCCCAGGAAGCCCCTCAGGTCCTTGGGGAGGAGGTCCTGGCAGGCGTGCTTGGACTGGGTGGTCAGGGCGTCGTTCACACACGTGTAGTAGTCGCGGTAGACCAGCTGGGCCGTGAAGGCCGTGGCCACCAGGGCCAGGGCCAGGGTCGCGGTGACCAGGCCCGTCACCGCCGCCGTCGTCTGGGGACGGCCGGGCTGCTCGGGGGTGCCGGGCTGCGGCGGGCGGGGCTTCATGCGCAGGGCGCTGCCGCCCCAGTACAGGGCGAGCGCACCGAGCAGCAGGGCCACGTACGGCCAGCTGAACAGGGCGAAGAAGAAGGCCCACATGCCGCTCAGCAGGGCGTAGCGCGCCCGGCGCTGGGCGGGGTCCGTCGGGTCCCAGCGCATGTTGCCGCCGGGGCCGCCGGGGCCTCCAGGTCCGCCGGGCCCTCCCGGTCGGCCCTCCGGCCCCTCGGGGTTCCGGCCGGGGCGCTCGCCGAAGCCGCCGCCGGAGGAGCGGCCGGGCTGGCGGTCGCTCCACTGGCTGCCCCACGGCGAGGAGTTCTCCGGCGGAGGCGTCGAGTCGTCGTCGCCCGCCGGGCGCCGGGGCTGCCACGGGCTGTCCGGGGTGCCCTCCGGCGGCGCGGCGAAGGGATTGTCGTCCTGGCCCGCACCGCCCTGTCCCCCGTCGCCCTTCCCGCCCGAGGGCGCGTCCGGAGGGGAGGCCGGCCGCTCCCGCCGCAGCAGGGCGTCACGCACGGCTCCCTGCACCGGCTGCGGGGGGAACGTGAGGAGTCGCGAGTTGCGGTCCGGCATCAAGTGAGCGTCTTCCCCTAGGTGAGTACGGCTGGTACGGCCTGTCCGGCAGGAGCTTCTCACCGGTGAACGCACCGCACGGCCACCGCGTTCCCGGACCCGCTCCCACCCAGACGCTACCTTCCGGCCACGCCCCCGTCCCGTGGGGGCCGTCCGGTGTGCCGGTATCGTTGCTGACGGCCGACCGCTTCGTAGACTTCCCCGTATCCCGGGGCGCGAAGCACTCGTACGAACGTCCAAACGGCGAACGCCGGCCGTCGTACGGGCCCGGCCGCCGTACCGACGCTCCCCCGAGAAAGGGCCCCATCGTGGCCGCCAAGCCCGTGGCCAAGCGCCTCGTCGTGCTGGTCTCCGGATCCGGCACCAACCTCCAGGCGCTCCTCGACGCGATCGACGCGACCGGTGCCGGGGACTACGGCGCCGAGATCGTCGCCGTCGGCGCCGACCGTGACGGCATCGAGGGGCTGGCGAGGGCCGAGCGGGCCGGACTGCCGACCTTCGTCGTGCGGGTCAAGGACCACGCGAGCCGCGAGGAGTGGGACGCCGCCCTCGCCGGGGCCGTCGCGGCGTACGAGCCCGACCTCGTGGTCTCCGCCGGGTTCATGAAGATCGTGGGCAAGGAGTTCCTGGCCCGGTTCGGCGGGCGGTTCGTGAACACGCACCCGGCCCTGCTGCCCAGTTTCCCCGGGGCCCACGGCGTGCGGGACGCGCTCGCGTACGGCGCGAAGGTCACCGGCTGCACCGTCCACTTCGTCGACGACGGCGTCGACACCGGCCCGATCATCGCCCAGGGCGTGGTCGAGGTCCGGGACGAGGACGACGAGAGCGCTCTGCACGAGCGCATCAAGGAAGTCGAGCGAAGGCTGCTCGTCGAGGTCGTGGGGCTGCTCGCCCGCAACGGCTATCGCATTGAGGGACGAAAGGTAGTTATCCAGTGACCGCCGACAGCAACAAGCGGCCGATTCGCCGGGCGCTCGTCAGCGTCTACGACAAGACCGGGCTCGAGGACCTCGCCCGCGGGCTGCACGAGGCGGGCGTCCAGCTCGTCTCCACCGGCTCCACCGCCTCCCGCATCGCCGCCACCGGTGTCCCCGTCACCAAGGTCGAGGAGCTGACCGGCTTCCCCGAGTGCCTGGACGGCCGGGTCAAGACCCTGCACCCCAAGGTGCACGCCGGCATCCTGGCCGACCTGCGCCTGGAGGACCACCGCGAGCAGCTCCAGGAGCTGGGCGTCGAGCCGTTCGACCTCGTCGTCGTCAACCTCTACCCGTTCCGCGAGACCGTCGCCTCCGGTGCCTCGCCCGACGAGTGCGTCGAGCAGATCGACATCGGCGGGCCCTCCATGGTGCGCGCCGCCGCCAAGAACCACCCGTCCGTGGCCGTGGTCACCAGCCCCGAGCGGTACGCCGACGTCCTCGCCGCGGTCCAGGGCGGCGGCTTCGACCTCACCACCCGCAAGCGGCTGGCCGCCGAGGCGTTCCGGCACACGGCCGCCTACGACGTGGCGGTCGCCTCCTGGTTCGCGTCCTCCTACGCGCCCGTGGACGAGTCGGTCTTCCCCGACTTCCTCGGCGCCACCTGGGAGCGCGAGAACACCCTGCGCTACGGCGAGAACCCGCACCAGCCCGCGGCCCTCTACGTCGACGGCAGCGGCGGTGGCCTCGCGAAGGCCGAGCAGCTGCACGGCAAGGAGATGTCGTACAACAACTACACGGACACGGACGCCGCGCGCCGTGCCGCGTACGACCACGACGAGCCCTGCGTCGCGATCATCAAGCACGCCAACCCCTGCGGCATCGCGGTCGCGGCGGACGTCGCCGAGGCGCACCGCAAGGCGCACGCCTGCGACCCGCTGTCCGCGTTCGGCGGGGTCATCGCCGTCAACCGGCCGGTGAGCAAGGAGATGGCCGAGCAGGTCGCCGAGATCTTCACCGAGGTCATCGTCGCGCCCGACTACGAGGACGGCGCGCTGGAGGCCCTGGCCAGGAAGAAGAACATCCGGGTGCTGAAGGCCCCCGGCGCCCCCGCCAACCCCGTCGAGGTCAAGCCCGTGGACGGCGGCGTGCTGCTCCAGGTCACCGACCGGCTCCAGGCCGACGGCGACGACCCGGCCCACTGGACGCTGGCCACCGGCGAGGCGCTGAGCGCCGACGAGCTGGCCGAGCTGGCCTTCGCCTGGAAGGCGTGCCGGGCCGTGAAGTCCAACGCGATCCTGCTCGCCAAGGACGGCGCCTCGGTCGGCGTCGGCATGGGCCAGGTCAACCGCGTCGACTCCGCGAAGCTGGCCGTCGAGCGGGCGGGCGAGGAGCGGGCGCGCGGTGCGTACGCCGCCTCGGACGCCTTCTTCCCGTTCCCGGACGGTCTGGAGATCCTCACCGCAGCCGGGGTCAAGGCCGTGGTGCAGCCGGGCGGTTCGGTCCGTGACGAGCTGGTCGTCGAGGCCGCGGAGAAGGCCGGCGTGACCATGTACTTCACGGGCACGCGCCACTTCTTCCACTGAGCCGCACCTCCCGTCCGACCCGACGTGACCGGTCCGGCCGTCCCCTGGGGGCGGCCGGACCGGTCGTGCGGGCGGACCGTCAGGTCAGCAGCGCGGAGCAGGCGCTCCGCGTCACCCACTGGTGCGAGGTGATGCGGTCGTTCACCCCGACGCCGTTGCTGAACGTGTTGTCGGTGAGGTTGTCGGCGTACAGCTCGCCGGGCAGCAGACAGGCGTGGCCGCCGCCCCAGTTGATGTCCTCGTAGAACTTGACGACGTCGTTGCCGCCGAGGAAGCCGCGGTTCATGACCGAGGTGGCCCTGTCGGTGGCGCCGGCGCCCCAGTAGGTGCTGTTCCCCGGGGTCGTGATCAGCAGGGTGCCCGAGCAGTCCAGGTCCTGCCAGGCGTACATGTTGCCGTTGCGCGCACCCCACTTGCTGTCGCAGACGGGGCCGAGCGCGGAGTTGCCGGCCGCCTGTGAGGCGGTGACCGGTACGACGACGGCCAGGGCGGTGAGCCCCAGGACCGCCGCGGTGGCGGTGAGCTTGCGCATGATGGTTTCCCCTCGTTTCGTGTGGAGCCGGTGTGGAGCGTCCGGGGCGCAGTGGTCAGCCGCGCTCCGGAACGATGTGGACCGCGCGGTCGTACGCCTCTCGGCCGAGCCGCCGGTACGTGTCGATGTCCTTGCCGTACCGGCCGCGCAGCCGGTCCGCGTAGTACGTCTCCCTCGCCGAGGCCACCGCGCGCAGCGAGGTCTTCCGGGCGCAGGTCGCGTCCGCGACGGCCGTCTCGCGCTCGGCGGCGAACGCCTCGTCGGCGCGGGCCGCGCCCAGCCGGGCGGTGTCGGACACGACGGCGTCGCGCGCCGCCCAGGGGTCCTCGTAGGGCTGTCCCGCGTCCTTCATGCAGCGGGCCCAGGCCCGCACCGCCGCGGTCAGCCGGCGGTCCTTCATGAGCTGTCCGGTGTACAGCGCGTTCACGCCCGTGGCGACCTTGCCGGTGCGGAACCAGACGGCCGGGTCGCCGTACAGCGTGCGCTCGGCCTCCTCCGTGCAGCCGCCGAGGCGCTTGCGGATCTCCCCGCCGCCCGGCAGCGGGGCGGTCAGCGGACGGGAGTCGGCGCCGCCGTCGAGCGCGGCGTCGAACGCGGCGCGCCGGGACGGGGAGAGACCGGCGCGGTAGGCGCCGTTCGGGTTGTGGGCGTGGGTCCGCGCGTTCTTCGCGTCGATGCGCCCTCCGTACCCGAACTCCCGCGCCCACGCCACGTCGTCCTGGACGTAGCGCACCGGCCTGCTCTCCCGCAGGCTCAGGGTGCGGTCCTCCCAGAAGGCGAAGCCGTGCCGTGCCATGCACCGGGCGGTCAGGCGCTGCTGGGCGTCGGTGACGCGCAGCTCCTGCCGCCAGCTCAGCAGTGCGGGGCGGTCCGTGGCGGGGACGGGGGGCCGGTCCTGGCCGCATCCGGCAGTGACGACCCCCGTGAGCGCCACCACCGCACACAGCGACGAAGCGAACGTACGCCTCATGGAACGGCCCCCCGTCTCCCATGGTTTCCCCCGTGCCGCCCGTCTCCGGTGCGGCACTCACACCATCGGGCACGCGGGGTGGAGGGGGTACCTCGGAGGTCTCAGGGTCGGTGTCGGGGCCGGTCGCGGCCGGACCGTGCGGGGGCCTCCTGCCTAGCGGGCCGGCGCGTACTCTCCGAGGTAGTGCGCGATCCGCCGGGCGTAGTCGCGGTACTTCGCCGGCACCCCGCCGGCCTTGTTCACGCGGTCCCACGAGGTCCGGTAGGCGGCGGCGACCAGGACGCGCCGGTCACCGGGGAGGTCCGCGTCCAGGCGCGGGGCGATCCAGCAGAGGTAACGGCCCATCGCCGGGACGGACTCGGCCGGCGGGAACGGCGGCGAGGGCACGGTCTCGCCGGGCGTGCCGTCCTCGTTCATCCACCAGCGCAGCACGCTCGGTGTCCAGCGGGCGATGCCGTACTCGTCCTTCTCCGGGTCGGACAGATCGGGGTCGAAGTCGCTCTCCACCTTCAGCATGGCGGCGATCAGGACCGGTGTGACGGGCGGCTGGTCGCAGTCGTGCGCCGTCTCGATGATGAGCAGCCGGTACGCCGACGGGATGTCCCGGTCGGTGCGCAGGAACTCGGGGCCGTACGGAGCGGGCGTGTGCGCCGTCGCCCCGCCGCCGGCCCGGTCGCCTTCGCCGCCCCGGGAGGCGACGCCGTAACCGAGGCCCGCCACGACGACCGTGGCCAGCGCGGCGGCCAGCACGGCCGTGCGCCGCGACAGCCGGGCGGACAGGCGGCGCGTCCGGGTGGGCACCCGCCCGGACGGCGGGGTGCCGGCCGCCGCCCCGATCCGGCGCAGCAGCGTCTCGGTGTCGATCCGGTCGGCGTGCGTACGGGACAGACAGTCCCGCACGATCTCCCGCCAGGCGTCCGAGAGTTCGGGCGCGAGCCGCAGCTCGTCATGGCCGCGGGCGTAGGCGGCGGCCGCGTCGCGACGGGCGCTCGGGGTGCCGCCGGGCAGCGGGAAGGAACCGGTGAGCACAAGGTGGGCCAGCACACCGAAGGCCCACACGTCGGCGGACGGGCGGATCCGGCGGCCGCGTTCGCCGATCTCCGCCCACAGCAGCTCCGGCGGCGTGTAGTCGGGGGTGGAGAAGGCGGGTGTGTAGGCGTGGGTGCCTTCCAGCTCGGCGGCCATGTTGAAGTCCGCGAGCCGGGCCGAACCGTCCGCCATCAGCAGCACGTTGGCGGGCTTCAGATCGCCGTGCACCCAGCCCGCGCGGTGCAGCTGGGCCAGCCCCTCGCAGATCTGGGCGAGCAGCGTGGGCCCGGTGGCCGGGCGCGGCGCGGTGGCGAGCAGGGCGGACAGGGAGCGCTCGGCGCGTTCCAGGACGAGGACGGTGGCGCCGTCGAGGGCGGGGGTCCCCGGGTCGTCGACGACGAGGATCTGGTACAGCCGGATCAGCCGCGGGCGCGTCAGCCGGCGGTACAACTCGATCTCCCGCTGCACCAGTTCGCGCAGGTGGGCCAGCTGGCGCGGGGTGTCCGTGCCGGTCGGCATGAACTTCAGGGCGGCCGTGCGCGGCAGCCCCTCGCCGTCACCGGTGCGGCGCCCCGCGTAGACGCTGCCGAAGGCGCCGGTGGCGATCGGCTCGCGCACCTCCCAGACACCGACCCGGTAGCCCTTGGGCACCGGGACGGCGTACGGCTCGGTCACCGTGTCACCCGGCGGCCGGACGCGGCGGCGAGCACGATCAGGTCGTCCTCGCGCACCAGGTCGAAGCGGAGCGCAAGGGAGACCAGGGACTCCTTCTTGCCGTTGAGGCGCGGGCCCGGGTCGGCGGTCTCGGGGCCGGGTTTGAGGCGCAGCTTCACGGCCAGGTAGTCGATGTTCCACTGCACGGTGGTGCGGGAGGCGGCCGGCCAGCCGGGGCGCAGCCGTTCGACGACCTGGTCGACGGTGGGCAGCGGGGCGTGCGGGGCGCCGCGCAGCCGGGGCTCGCACAGCGCGGCCAGCACCGCGAAGTAGCGCTTGGTGCGGTCGACGGAGAACGCCGGGGCCGTGGTGTCGCCGTCCGCGCCCGCGCCGTCGCGCAGATAGTCGTGGCGCGGGGCCCACACCTCGACCGACAGCAGGTCGCCCGCGGCGGGCAGCACGATCCGGGAGAACTCGAACGGCACCGGGGCGTCCAGCCGGCCCGGTCCGACCTTGATGTGCTCGCCCGCCCCCTCCGGGTTCTCCACGACGTACGTCTGGTGGGCGGAGAGGTTGCTGAGCGTCCAGAACGCGCCCTGGGCGCCGATCGCGCCGGCCCGGCGCGAGACCCCTTCGTGCGGGATCGCCAGGTCGTTGCCGGGCGCGGATCGCCCGAAGGTGAGGCGCTCGCCGGGGGCGAGCCGGATCTGGGTGCGGTGGCGGTCGTCCTCCGTGGTCGGCGGAGGTACCACGATGATGCTGTACAAGCTGCGTCTCCCCGTGCCCGACGGCTACCACGGCCAGCCTAGGACGACACGACGGGGCCGTGTCCCCCTCGTGCGGGTGAGACACGGCCCTCGGCGGTGTTTGGCGTGAAGACGCCGACCGGTGCGGTCAGTTGGAGCGGATCACGATGGAGGAGCAGACCTTGTCGGCGAACGTCTGCTTCTTCGAGTCCCACAGCGGCCACAGCCAGCCCAGGTAGCACGCCAGGCTGTCCAGGAAGTGCGCGATGCGGCGGACGAAGGCCATGCCCACGCCGAGCGGCTGGCCGGAGTCCTCCTTCACCAGCCGGATGCCGACCGTCTTCTTGCCGATGGTCTGCCCGGTGCGGCCCTCCTGGATCAACTGCCAGATCGCCAGCCCGATGATGGCGAGGAAGCCGATGACGGTCAGCGCGGCGATCTTCTGGCTGCCGCCGACGATGATGAGGATGTAGGGCACGGCGAACACGAGGCCGTCCACGATCGTGCCCAGGAAGCGCAGGCCCCAGTGGGCGTAGGGCGGCTGGACGCCGTAACCCTGCTGGTAGCCCTGGGGCGGGTAGCCGGGGCCCTGCTGGTGCGGGACGCCCGGGGCCTGCGGGTAGCCGTAGCCCGGCTGGGGCTGCTGCTGGGGGTAGCCGTAGCCCGGCTGGGGGTTCTGCGGCTGACCGTAGGGGTTCTGCGGGTTCTGCGGCTGCCCGTAAGGGTTCTGCGGGTTCTGGGGCTGACCGTACGGGTTCTGGGGCGAGCCGAAACTCATGGTCGTTGTTCCTCCGTTGCACTGCCGGGGACGACGCGGCATGCGCGGAGGAACGTCAGAGATCGAGCGGTTTGCCCCCCACCACGGACCGCGATACTGCGCCGTTCATCGTGGTAGGCCAGACAAGTCCTTGTCCAGCCGCATTCCGCAGGTGTTGTGCAAGTGCAACATCGGCGATCTTGCTGGAAGCCGGGGCAAAAGGACGAGGCGCCCCCTGATTGGAACCCGAGGGCGGTCATCCGCGAGGATGGGGGGCATGACCGCCCAGATTCTCGATGGCAAGGCCACCGCAGCAGCGATCAAGTCCGATCTGACCGCCCGCGTGGCGGCGCTGAAGGAGAAGGGCGTCACGCCCGGCCTCGGCACGATCCTCGTCGGGGACGACCCCGGCAGCCAGAAGTACGTCGCCGGCAAGCACCGCGACTGCGCGCAGGTCGGCATCGCCTCCATCCAGCGCGAGCTGCCCGCCACCGCCACCCAGGACGAGATCGAGGCGGTCGTCCGCGAGCTGAACGAGGACCCGGCCTGCACCGGCTACATCGTGCAGCTGCCGCTGCCCAAGGGCATCGACGAGAACCGCATCCTCGAACTGATGGACCCCGACAAGGACGCCGACGGCCTCCACCCGATGAACCTCGGGCGGCTGGTCCTGAACGAGCCGGCCCCGCTGCCCTGCACCCCCAACGGCGTGCTCACCCTGCTGCGCAGCCACGGCGTGGAGATCAAGGGCGCCGAGGTCGTGGTCGTCGGCCGCGGCGTGACCATCGGCCGCCCGATGCCGCTGCTGCTCACCCGCCGCAGCGAGAACGCCACGGTGACCCAGTGCCACACCGGCACCCGTGACCTCTCCACCCATCTGCGGCGCGCGGACATCATCGTCGCCGCCGCCGGGTCCGCCCATCTCGTGCGGCCCGAGGACGTCAAGCCGGGCGCCGCGGTGCTCGACGTCGGCGTCTCCCGCAGCGCCGAGGGCAAGATCGTCGGCGATGTCCACCCCGGGGTCGCCGAGGTGGCCGGCTGGATCTCCCCGAACCCGGGCGGCGTGGGCCCGATGACCCGTGCGCAGCTGCTCGTCAACGTGGTCGAGGCGGCGGAGCGCAGTGCCGGCTGAGGACACCCACGACCACGCGGAACCCACCGCCCGCGACGCGGTGAGCGCGCCCGACGCGCAGGGTCGCCCGCGGCGCGCCACGCGCCGCTTCCCGCTGTTCACCAAGGACACCGCGCGTCCCGAGGGCGGCGGCCGGGCCGCGCCGGGCGGCGCCCCGGCGCCCGCCCGGCAGTGGCCGATGCTCGTCGTCCTGGGAACGGTCGCGCTCGGCCTGCTGCTGACCGCGCTCGACGTCTTCCGCGCCGGGTTGCTGCTGATCGGCGTCGGCCTGCTGGCCGGTGCCGTGCTGCGCTGGGTGCTGCCCGGTGTCGGCATGCTCGCGGTGCGCTCGCGGTTCACGGACATCGCCACCTACGGCGGGATGGGCCTCGCCATCGTGCTGCTCGCGATGATGGCCCAGCCGAAGCCGTGGCTGGTGATCCCGTTCCTCAACGACACGCTGCACTTCACGATGAACCAGTAGGGCCGGCCGGTTCCGGCGGAACCGGCCGGAACCCGTGACACCCGCCCCACCGCCGGCGGCGGCCCGTCCCCTCCCCCGAGCAAGGACGGACCGCCGCCGCGCACCCAGCCTCCCGTGCCGCGAACTGCCTGTTCAACGGCTGTCCGCGCGCTGTGGCACGGAAGTGACCGTTCCGCCACGGTGTCCGGGCCCTGCCACAAAGGCCCCGGCCCGGTTTCCGGGCGGGGACGTTCCGGGTGCAACGGTCTAACGTGTTCCATACCGACCGGGGGGAAAGAGGGGGGAGAGCGATGCCTCGTTGGAAAGCCCTGCCGGACGAACTCGACCCGCAGATCAAGGAGTTCACCAGCCAGCTGCGGCGGCTCGTGGACCGCAGCGGGCTGAGCGTCGCGGCACTGGCCGACCGCACGGGCTACAGCAGGACGTCCTGGGAGCGTTATCTGGGCGGCCGGCTCCTGGCACCGAAGGGCGCCGTCGTGGCGCTCGCCGAGGTGACCGGGACCAATCCCGTGCACCTGACGACGATGTGGGAGCTCGCCGAACGCGCCTGGAGCCGCGCGGAGATGCGCCACGACATGACCATCGAGGCGATACGCGTCTCCCAGGCGCGCGCCGCGCTGGGGGAGTTCGGGGGACCTCCGGTGCCGGGCACCGCGACCCGCAACGGCTCCGGCACCACGGCGGCGCCGGGCGCCCCGGGCCTCGGGGGCGGGTCCCCGGCGATCCCGCAGCAGCCGACGGGCGCCGAGGCGGAGGCCCGGCGGGGCGGTGCGGAGCCCGTGGTCAACTCCTGGAACCTGGCCGGGTACGAGGGTCCGTCGAGGGTGAGCGCGCGCCCGGCCGCGAGGCCGCAGGTGCCGGCGCCGACGGCGGACGGCGGCTTCGGCCCGGCACCGGGCACCCCGTCCCCGTACGGCGAACGGCCCCGTCCGCGGCGGCCCGCGCCGCCCGCGCGACGGCGGCGGCTGACGATGTTCCTCGCGGGGGCGGCCGGTGTACTCGTCCTCGTCGGAGCGGTCCTCCTCTTCACCCGCGGGGCCGGCGGCGGGGGCGAGGACGCCGTCGAGTCCCCCTCCCCGTCCGCCAGCACACGCGCACTGCCCGCCGGGGTGAAGTGCGTCGACGCCGGCTGCACCGGCAAGGACGCGGAGGCCATGGGGTGCAGCAGCGGCGACCTGGCCACCACCGCGAAGACCGCGGTCCTCGGCACCGCCACCCTCGAAGTCCGCTACAGCAAGACCTGCGGCGCGGCCTGGGGCCGGGTCACCGGTGCCGTGCCGGGCGACGAGGTCAGGGTGAGCGCGGGGAAGACGGAGCAGAAGGGCAGGCTCACCGACGCGGGGGACACCATCGCGTACACCCCGATGGTGGCGGTGAAGGACGCGGCCGAGGCGCGGGCCTGCGCGGTCCTCGTGTCCGGCGGCACCGGCTGCACCTCGTAGGAGGGCGGGGGGAGCGGCCGCCGTCCGGGCGCGCGGAAGAATCACGTCCGGAAAGGCATGGCCCGGCGAAAGGCGGGAACGCGAACCGTTACCCCCACGGGAGTCCGGCACGTTCGGTCCCCGACCGGCGGCCGTCTTCGTCTTCCCTCTCCCGGACGGGCGGCCGCCTCTCCCGTGTCCCGGTCGTCACTCTGTGGGACGGGCCACAACGGGGCGGGAGGTCCCCGGTCACGGATGCGCGATAGCCTGACCGCCGGATCTCTCTTGACGCCAAGATATCGATCATCCGTGTGGTCGATCTCGCGGCGGGTACCGGTCACGAGCCGGGCCGGGGGATCCGGTACCCCCGGGGCAGCGACGCCCCACCGCCAGCTGTCATACGGAGAACGCCATGACCCGCACTCCCGTGAACGTCACCGTCACCGGCGCGGCCGGCCAGATCGGTTACGCCCTGCTCTTCCGCATCGCCTCCGGCCAGCTGCTCGGCGCGGACGTGCCGGTCAAGCTGCGCCTGCTGGAGATCACCCCGGCGCTCAAGGCCGCCGAGGGCACGGCCATGGAGCTGGACGACTGCGCGTTCCCGCTCCTCCAGGGCATCGACATCACGGACGACCCGAACGTGGCCTTCGACGGCACCAACGTCGCCCTCCTCGTGGGCGCCCGCCCGCGCACCAAGGGCATGGAGCGCGGTGACCTCCTGGAGGCCAACGGCGGCATCTTCAAGCCGCAGGGCAAGGCCATCAACGACCACGCGGCGGACGACGTCAAGATCCTGGTCGTCGGCAACCCGGCCAACACCAACGCGCTGATCGCCCAGGCCGCCGCGCCGGACGTACCGGCCGAGCGCTTCACCGCGATGACCCGCCTCGACCACAACCGCGCGCTCACCCAGCTCGCGAAGCGGACGGGCTCGACGGTCGCCGACATCAAGCGCCTGACCATCTGGGGCAACCACTCCGCCACCCAGTACCCCGACATCTTCCACGCCACGGTCGCCGGCAAGAACGCCGCCGAGGTCGTCAATGACGAGAAGTGGCTGGCCGAGGAGTTCATCCCGACCGTCGCCAAGCGCGGCGCCGCCATCATCGAGGCGCGCGGCGCGTCGTCGGCCGCCTCCGCCGCCAACGCCGCCATCGACCACGTGCACACCTGGGTCAACGGCACGGCCGACGGCGACTGGGTCTCCATGGGCATCCCGTCGGACGGCTCCTACGGCGTCCCGGAGGGCCTGATCTCCTCCTTCCCGGTCACCACCAAGGACGGCGCGTACGAGATCGTCCAGGGCCTGGAGATCAACGAGTTCTCCCGCGCCCGCATCGAGGCGTCGGTGAAGGAGCTGGAGGAGGAGCGCGACGCGGTCCGCGCCCTCGGCCTCATCTGACGGTCCCCTCTTCCTGGCAGGAGCCGACCGGCGGCAGGAACTGCCACCGGTCGGCTCCTCGGCCAGAGGTACAGCGTGTGGGGCCCGTCACCGGCCGGGCGCCGCTCACCCGCGCGGCCCGGCAGGAACCGCAGTCGGGTCGGGCATTCGGCAGAAGGGCTGAAACGGCTGACATCAGCTCCGGTTCTCACCGAGGGCGGCACGGAGCCAGTCCAGGGAGCCGGTTTCCAGGACCGCGTCAGCGAGTGCCTGGCCGCTCTTGGTGACGATCCTGCCGCGGCTGTTGTCGATCCACCTCTGCGCGTTGGCATAGCCCTGGTCGCGGTACTCGATGCCCTGGATCATGCACTCCAGCTTGTCCGCGTCCCGCGCGCACTGTGCCTCCGCGGACTCCTTGGCCTCGTACTCGGCCACGAGTCCCTTGACCGCGTCAGCGAGGACCGAGGGCATGCCGGCGACCTGATCGGCGGTGATCGCCTCGGGGTCGGCCTCCCCCACGGTGTACTTCTTGCCGAGGTGGTTGACGTCGCCCGTGCGCGTCTCCTGGCTGTCGTGCCACACCGCGAGGAACGCCGCACGAGCCGGATCGGCTCCCTCGAGCTGCGCGATGACGGTCGCGATCAGCGATGCACGCCAGGAGTGATCGGCAACCGACTCCGGGTCCTTGACTCCGGCCATCCACCAGCCGCTGCGCTTGGTGTTTTTCAGCGTCCCGGCCTCGTACAAGAAGCGCGCCACCGCAGTCAGTTCGTCGGACACCGTCGGGCTCCTCACACTGTGAATATTCAGGTCCACGTAGCCGTGCTCGGGGGCGATGCCCTCAACGAGGTGCGCAAGAAGTCGGTCACCCACGGCCATCAGTCGCTGTCTCCCGACTGGTCGGTGCCCTGGTCCGGAGTGCCGTCGAGTGAGGTCTTCGTGGACGTCTCCTTCGACGTCTCGGACCGCTTGTGCTTGCCCATCGTCGGCACCTGGTTGCCGTCCGAGTCCACCCACACGGTGGTCTGCGTCTCGGAGTCCAGGACGGCGCGGGCAGCGGGGAGGACGGCGGCATCGGGGAACGGCCTCATACGGCTGACCCCCAGGGGGCGATCCGATCGCGCTGAAGCGTCTCCACGGATCTCGTCGCTGTTCGGCCGTGATCCAGACCGCGAGGGAGGCGTACAGCGGCAGGAGGACGAGCACGTACAGTGCCTGCGCCTGGCCGGTGGTGTACGCAGACTGCTCGTCTGTGTTCTATGGGGGGTGTGTTGGAGGTCGGCCCAGACGCGTTTGCCGTCGGGGAGTGGTTCGACGCCCCACATGGTGGAGACGGCGGCGACGAGGGCCAGTCCCCGGCCATCGAGCGCGTCCGGTCCGGGGGAACGCGGGCGCGGGAGTTCACGGCAGCGGTCCTCCACACCCACGCGGACTCGTACGTCGGTGAGGCGCTCGACGGTGACCCGGATCGCTCCGGCGTCCGACACGTGCTGGACGCAGTTCGTCGTCAATTCCGAGACGATCAGCTGCGCATCCGCCCGAAGATCCATCAGCTGCCACTCCAGGAACGCGTCCTGGACGAGTCGGCGGGCCTGGGCCACCGACCCCGCGACGGATGGAAGAACAAGCTCGCGGGAGCCCTCGCCGTGCCCCAGTTCCTGTGGGGCGCCGAGCTGGAAGTCATTCACCGGACTGCCTCTCCCGGGCCAGGCGGGACCGGGCCCTGGCGATCAGTTCACCGGCCAGGTACGGCTTCGTCAGAGCGCCGGGGGTCCAGATCGGGACGGACCAGTAGGAGGGGCCCGAGTCCGGATCGGTCGCCGAGGGCGGCGGTACACCGAGGCGGTGGTCACGGCCCATGAACTCGACGTCGTCACTGCGGGATTCCCATTCGGGCCGGGACCGCTCGCTCAGCCCGAGAAGCACGTAGTAGTGCCCGGCATGCCGCTCGAAGAGGACCGGGCCGTCGCGCAACTCCCACGCCAGACAGGCGTCCAGCTCGGCGAGGGACGTCGACCGGGCGAACGCCTGCACGAGCCGGGCGTCGATGCGCACGACGTTGAACAGGGTCCCCACCCGCAGCAAGGCCCGGCCGGACTTTGGCCATTCCGCGCGGGCCCGCCCCGAGTCGTCGGCCGCGGTGAGCAACCAGCGTTCCACGACACGGATCCGCTCCGCCTCCAACGCAAGGGCCCTCGTCCGGACCAGCTCCAACCGCTCCTCGTCGGACAATTCTCCTACCCGTGACGGGGAGGCGGCGGCCTTCTCCTGCGTACTTGCTGATCTGCTCATCGTCACACCTTGATCGGGGAACGGAAAGGACCGGCGTCATCAACGCGGAAGGCAGGCCGCGCAGCGGCGGCAGTCACCAAGGCCGTCATCGGACGCACTCCGTGAGTACGGGCAACCCGGCCCCGCCTGACCAGGTCCTTTGCCTCGTCCACGTAACAGAGGTCACCAGGTCCGACCATGGGGACGCGCTCGCGCGGCACCGTGCTGCAGTCGACCCAGCCGCGCAGGTCGTCGTCCACGCACTCCAACTCGTCCGTGCCGACCACTGTCCACACCAGGCGAACCGGGGCCCGTATCACGCCGATCCGGCCACCGCGGCGCAGCCGGGCGATACCGTCCCGTATCCACTCCTTCAGCGCTTCGGCCGAGACCGCTGCGGCTGTCACCAGCCAGTCTTCAACCGGTCGGTCCCGCCCGACGCTGCCGATGGTTCTTGTCACGATGCCTTCCCCAGCCGAGATCGCTCGCTTTCCTCACCAGAGGTAATCGCTGGATGACGGTCTGCGGGTACCGTGATGAGTACGTGGGACCGTGAACACCGTGAATGCGCCATGAGCTGTCGGGAGTTGAACATGGCCACGAGGAAGCGCACACCCAACCATGCCCTGGACGCCCTACTTGACCAGGCACGATGGACGCGCACACAGCTTGCCCAGCAGGTCAACCGCCTCGGCCCGCAGGCCGGGCTCGACATCAGCTACGACCGGACGGCCGTCGCGCACTGGATCTCCGGTACGCCGCCAAAGCCACAGGTCAGGCCCCTGATCGTGGAAGCTGTTTCCGCACGGTTAGGGCGGCCGGTCACCTATCAGGAGGCCGGGCTCGAACCTCCTGTGCCGATCGACGGCTCCAGCCCGGTCGACACTGTGGAAGAGCTGATCGACCTAGGAAGGGCGGACATGGATCCATCCCGCCGCGGGCTCCTCACCGCAACACTCTTCTCCGCCGCCCTCTCCATCCCTGCTTTCCAGCGGGTGGCGCGCGCATCCGGCGATCCCGTCTCCCCGGGCAAGGCCACCACGCGGATCGGCGCCTCGCAGGTCGCTGCCGTACGGTCGATGACCGAGCGGATCGCGGACATCCTGGACGAGCTCGGCGCGGGCCACGCCCGGCCGATGGCGGCTGCCTTCCTCGTGAACACGGTGGGCCCCTGGCTGCGGGCGCAGGCATCCGAGCCCGTCAAACGGGACATCCTTGCTGCAGCCTCGGACCTCACGTACCTGACCGGCTGGATGGCCATGTACGAGAAAGCACACGGCCTCGGGCAGACCTACTACACCAAGGCATTGGAACTCGCGGACGAGGCCGACGATCATGTGACCTACTGCCGCACGCTCCGCGGCATGTCCCTCCAGGCGTCCAGCCTCGGCCACGGCCGGATGTCCCTCGAACTGGCGGACTCCGCGGCCGAGGCAGCACCGGCCGCCGGCCCCCGCCTCGTCGCGTTCCTCCGCGGCCAGCAGGCCCACGGGGCCTCGATGGTCGGCGACCGGCACCTGGCTCACAACCGCCTCCGTGAAGCCGAGACCGCGCTCTCCAAGGCGGACGACCGGCGTGACGCGATCGGCGGCTACGACCAGACCGCCTACCTCTTCCACGTCTCCCACGTCCTGATGGAGGAGGGCGACTACGCCGGCAGCATCAAAGCCCTGAAGAACAGCATCCGGCTCCAGCCTGCCCAGGAGCGACAGGGCCGTGTCCACGCATACGCGGTCCTCGCGCAACGGCAGCGCCGCCACGGCCACATCGATGCGGCGTGCGCGTCCTGGAGCCGGTTCCTCGACGAGTACGAGCAGATCTCCAGCGTTCGGGGCGACGACCATTTCGCAACGATGCGCACGGACCTGGCCCCGTACGCGAAGAGCCGGTCCGTGCGCGAGCTCGCCGGCCGCGTACGAGAGGTCTCGGCCTCGAAGGCATGAACGCAAGGCGCCTCCGGGGAAGCTGTCGGCAAACCCCGGAGGCGGCGCGGCAAGACCAATGGGAGGCTGCCCCGCCGGTCAGCGGTCAGCGTCGTGCCACATCCGGAGCCAGGCCAGCAGCGCGACCTCCGCGCCGACGATGGCATTCGGCCTGCGGATCATTCAGCCCTACTTATCGGAGCTCCAGGTGAACAGGTTCTCCGGCTGCGCCGAGCCGTTCCGCAAGCCAGCATCCCGCGCACGGGCCTGACGCGCATTCTGGCCTACAGAGTCGGGTGGGTGTGTGGGACGGCCCGGCGGCGCCACCAGCGCACCGTCCACCCCACCGGCACCCCCACCCCCGCCACCCACACGGCGACCGCGCCCCCCACGGCCCACCACACCGGCCCGAACCGCGCCAACGCCCCCGTCCCGAGCGGCCCGCCCGCCACCAGGGCCAGCGCGGCGAACACCGCACCGCACATCACCCCCGCCACCCCGAGCACAGCCGCCGTCCGCCCCGCGGACCACTCCCCCGCCTCCCGCCGCCCCGTCACGAACCAGGCCACGGTCACCCCGGCCGCCACCGGCACCACCCCGGCCGCCCAGGTCAGGGGTCCCCCGCCCCCCGCGTCCGGGACCGCCGCCAGCAGCGGGAACGGCGGCAGCATCGGCGCCGGGTCCGACACCACGGGCGACACCACGTGCCCCGCACCGAGCACGAACCCCGGCCCCGCCCCGTACGAGGCCGCCCACACCGCCGCGTTCGGCACCAGCGTCACGCACAGCAGCAGCACCGCGAACCGCCCCGACCACCCCGCGGTCAGCTCCACGAACGCCGCCCGCGCCGCCCCGCCGTGCCACAACAGCGACAGCCCGAGCAGCAGCGCCCCGCCCCCGAGGAGCACGGCCGCCCCCGCCCCGGCCCCGCGCGCGGCCGTACCGAGCGCCACCTGTGTGGACGGCTCCGCGACCGGCCCCCGCAGCCTGTGCGGCAGCAGGGGCAGCACCCGCAGCAGCACCTCGCGCGGACGCCCGTACGCCGTCCACACCCCGACCCCCGCCGCTCCCCCGGCGACGAGCGGCAGGCACACCGGCACCCAGAACCACGAGGGCCCGGGTTCACCGCCGGTGGCGTACAGCGCGGCGCAGCAGCCGACACCGAGGTAGCCGGCGACGACACCCGCCCAGGCGGTCCGCGCGTCCACCGGCGGCGGCCCGTCCTCGGCCCCGGCGGTCCCTGGGCTCCCCGACCCCTCGCGGTCCTCGCCGTCCGCACGGTCCTGGGGCGCGTCGACGGCGTCCCGCGCCGCCCGGTACAGCAGCCACACCGGCAGCGCGAGCAGCAGCAGCGGCGTCACGCCGACGGGGGCCGGAGCGCCGGAGAGCGTGTCGGTGCGCACGAGTTCGACGCCGTGCGCGAGCAGCCACAGCGCGGCGGCGACATGCAGCGCGCCGCCCGGCCCGCTGTCGGGGTAGGGCGAGCTGATCCACAGCACCATCACGAGCACCGCGGACGAACCGAGCCCCAGACCGGCCGCGACGGCACCGCCGACGAGGCTCGCGCCCAGCCCGGGTGAACGGTCGCGGGCGCGGGTCAGCAGGGGGGACAACAACGGGCGCAGAGCGGTCATCCGGATCACGACGGCCATGCTCCCAACGACACACGCTTTCCCGTCGCAACAGGCGAAGATCCGTTGTGTCGCCCAATATACGTTTATGTTCTTTTTCGCACGGAAGGGCGTACGGTGACGCAGAATCCCGAGAGCCCGCTTCCGCCTCCCAAGGAACGCCGACGCCTGCGCGAGTCGCGGTCGCTGACGCAGGCTCAGCTCGCCGCACGGCTCGGTGTGAGCCGCACGACCGTACGCGGGTGGGAGTCCGGCCGCACCGTCCCGAGCGGCGCCGCGGGTGAGGCGTACACGCGGATGCTGACCTCACTGGCGAACAGCACACCGGAGGCGACGGCACCACCGACGGCCGTATCGAAGCCCCCGGAGTCCCCGAAGACCCAAAAGGACCAGAAGACGCACAGGACCCACAAGGCCCACAAGGTCCAGAAGGTCCAGAGGACCCGGAAGGTCAAGGAGGCCGAGGGGGCGAAGGAGGTTCCGGAGACCCCGTTGGAGTCGACCGCCCCCCAGCCCTGCCTCGTGCCCCAGGAGGTCGAGGCGCCCCCTGCCCTGACCCCTGCCCTGACCCCCGCCCTGACGCCCGCTCAGGCGTTCGACGCCCTGTACGCGTTCTGCGCCCCCGCCCTCGTACGGCAGACCTATCTGCTCACCGGGCGGCGCGAGCTGGCCCGGGAATCCGTGGAGCGGGCCTTCCAACTGGCCTGGCAGCACTGGCCGGAGGTGGCCCGCGACCGCGATCCGGCGGGCTGGGTGCGGGCGGCGGCGTACGACTGCGCGCTCTCCCCCTGGCACCGCTTCCGCCCCCGCTACCGGCACCCCGAGCCCCCGCCCTCGGACGCCTCCGACCGCGCGCTGCTGGACGCGCTCCTGAGCCTCCCGTCGTCGTACCGCCGCACCCTCGTGCTGTACGACGGCGTCGGCCTGGGCCTGCCGGAGACGGCGGCGGAGACGGAGGCGAGCACCCCGGCCGCGGCGAACCGGCTGACCCGCGCGCGGGCCGCGGTCGCCGCCTCGCTGCCGGAGCTGGCGGACCCCGCCGCCCTGCACCGGCGCCTCGCCGAACTGGCCTCCACGGAGCGGCTGCGCGCGGCCGGGCCGGAGCCGGTGCGCACGGACGGCGAACGCCGGATCCGCTTCTGGACGCAGGCGGCCATTGCGTTCACCGTCGCGATCATCGGTGCGACGATCCTCACCCTGCGCTCCGCGCCCACGCACTACGAACCGCCGCTCTCCCCGGCCCAGGCCGTGCGCGGGGTGCCGCCGAAGGCGGCGCTGGGCCCGCTGTCGGGTGCGGAGCAGGAACTGCGCTCGAAGCTGCGCGGGGAGCCCGCGCCCGGCCCGGAACGGCTGGTGCCGGACACCCGCTGAACGCACGGAAGGGTCCGCGTCCCCCGGGGGCGCGGACCCTTCCGTCACATCTGTCCAGCCGTTGCAGCCGTTTTAGCCGTTGCAGCCGTTTCAGCCCGCGAGGATCTCGCGCGCCAGCTTCGCCGTCTCGGTCGGGGTCTTGCCGACCTTGACGCCCGCGGCCTCCAGGGCCTCCTTCTTCGCCTGGGCGGTGCCGGACGAACCGGAGACGATGGCGCCGGCGTGGCCCATGGTCTTGCCCTCGGGCGCGGTGAAGCCCGCGACGTAGCCGACGACCGGCTTGGTCACGTTCTCCTTGATGAAGGCCGCGGCCCGCTCCTCGGCGTCGCCGCCGATCTCACCGATCATGACGATCAGGTCGGTGTCGGGGTCGTCCTGGAAGGCGGCCAGGGCGTCGATGTGCGTGGTGCCGATGATCGGGTCGCCACCGATGCCGACGGCGGTCGAGAAGCCGATGTCGCGCAGCTCGTACATCATCTGGTACGTCAGCGTGCCGGACTTCGAGACCAGGCCGATGCGGCCCGGCTTCGTGATGTCGCCCGGGATGATGCCGACGTTCGACTGGCCCGGGGTGATGATGCCGGGGCAGTTCGGGCCGATGATGCGGGTCTTGTTGCCCTTCTTGCCGGCGTACGCCCAGAAGGACGCCGTGTCGTGCACGGCGATGCCCTCGGTGATCACGACGGCCAGCGGGATCTCGGCTTCGATGGCCTCGACGACCGCGTCCTTGGTGAACTTCTCCGGCACGAAGATGACGGAGACGTTGGCGCCGGTCTTCTCGACGGCCTCCTTGACGGTGCCGAAGACGGGTACCTCGATGGGGGCCCCTCCCTGGCCCTTAAGGCCTTGGGGGACGTCGAAGTCCACGGTCTGACCCGCCTTGCGCGGGTTCACGCCACCGACGACGTGCGTGCCGTCGCCCAGCATGAGCTTGGTGTGCTTCATGCCCGTGGCGCCGGTCATGCCCTGGACGATGACCTTGCTGTCCTTGTTGAGCCAGATAGCCATGGTGTCTAGATGTCCTCGTCCTCGGTGCTTACTTGGCGGCGGCCAGCTCGGCGGCCTTCGCGGCCGCGCCGTCCATGGTGTCGACGCGCTGCACCAGCGGGTGGTTGGCGTCGGAGAGGATCTTGCGGCCCAGCTCGGCGTTGTTGCCGTCGAGACGGACGACGAGCGGCTTGGTGACTTCCTCGCCCTTGTCCTCGAGGAGCTTCAGGGCCTGCACGATGCCGTTGGCGACCTCGTCGCAGGCGGTGATGCCGCCGAAGACGTTGACGAAGACGGACTTGACGTCGGGGTCGCCGAGGATGATCTCCAGGCCGTTCGCCATGACCTGGGCGGAGGCGCCGCCACCGATGTCCAGGAAGTTGGCGGGCTTGACACCACCGTGGTTCTCACCGGCGTACGCGACCACGTCCAGGGTGCTCATGACGAGACCCGCGCCGTTGCCGATGATGCCGACCTCGCCGTCGAGCTTGACGTAGTTGAGGTTCTTCTCCTTGGCGGCGGCCTCCAGCGGGTTGGCCGCGGCCTTGTCGTGGAGCTCCTCGAAGTCGGGGTGACGGAACTCGGCGTTGTCGTCCAGCGAGACCTTGCCGTCGAGGGCGATGACCTCGCCGGAGGCGACCTTGGCCAGCGGGTTGACCTCGACCAGGAGGGCGTCCTCCTTGATGAAGGTGTCCCACAGCTTGACCAGGATGTCGGCGACCTTGTCGGCGACATCGGCCGGGAACTTGGCGTCCGCGACGATCTCGCGGGCCTTCTCGGGGGTCACACCGTCGATCGCGTCGATCGGGGTCTGGGCGACGGCCTCCGGACGGGTGGCGGCCACCTCCTCGATCTCCATGCCGCCCTCGACGGAGGCGATGGAGAGGAAGGTGCGGTTGGCACGGTCGAGGAGGAAGGAGACGTAGTACTCCTCGACGATCTCCGGAGCGGTCTCGGCGATCATGACCTTGTGGACCGTGTGGCCCTTGATGTCCATGCCGAGGATGTCCGTCGCACGGGCGACGGCCTCGTCCGCGGAGGCGGCCAGCTTGACGCCACCGGCCTTGCCACGACCACCGACCTTCACCTGCGCCTTGACGACGGACTTGCCGCCCAGACGCTCGGTGATCTCGCGCGCCGCCTCAGGCGTGTCGATGACTTCACCGGCCAGCACCGGTACATCGTGCTTGGCGAAGAGGTCCCTCGCCTGGTACTCGAACAGGTCCACGCGCTTCCGTCCCTATCAGTGATCTCGCGGTTCGTTGGATGCGTGGGCGTGCCGCGAAGGGCAACGTGACGTCCGCATGGGTCACAGGGGAAGCGCACACGGTGTCCGAGCGCGCGGCATGTCCGTCTCGCAGGTTATCGCTGCATGCGGAGGGCCCCTAAATCGCGGGTCACACCTGAGCGGTGATACCTGTCACATGATGCCGGGCTGCCTGGCACGGCGTGCCGCAAGGGGCGGAGCCTCACCGGGCTGGGGTTGACCCGGTGAGGCTCCTGGGGTGGGCCACGAGGACCCGGGCCGGTTGATCCCCACCCCAATGGGGGTCAACCGACCCTGCCCGCGGGACACGGCCCGGCCCGGCCGACGGCGTTCGACCGTCCGGGTCCGCCGCTCCCGCGGAGTCGGGGGGCGAACGGCGCCTCAGCCGCAGGGGGCTCCGCCGGTCGGCCGGGGGTGAGGGTGGGGCTGGGGGTGAGGGTGGGGCTGGGGGTGGGGCTGGGCGTTCTCGTTCATGCGGGCGTCGGTTCCTTCGGAGTTCCACGGCGCCGGAGCCGGAGCGGCTTTCAGGGGCGCCGAAAACACGAACGGGGGACGTACGCCGTCCGGAGGCCGGAGATCGGAGGCCGGGGGCCGGGGATCAGACGGCCGGGGATCGGAAGGCCGGAGATCGGAAGGCCGGAGATCGGAAGGGCCCGGACGGGCACGGTGGGCCTCACCACCTCGCGCGGCCCGTGCGGTGGGCGCGGAGCGGAGGCCGGCGGTGTCCTAACCGGGGAAGACGGGGATGTCCCGGTACCTGTCCCGGGTCCCGGACGCGTCGAGGCGCGCGGCGGCACCGGGCACGAACCGCAGCGGCGCCCGGTCGTTCAGGGTGACGGCGTGGGCGTCGAGGTGCCGCGAGGCACCGTTGTCGACGGCCGACCGGTTGCCCAGCGCGCCGTCCGGGTC
This sequence comes from Streptomyces sp. NPDC026672, assembly GCF_040638185.1. Taxonomy (NCBI): domain Bacteria; kingdom Bacillati; phylum Actinomycetota; class Actinomycetes; order Kitasatosporales; family Streptomycetaceae; genus Streptomyces; species Streptomyces sp. NPDC026672. The sequence goes on along the minus strand of NZ_JBEZXS010000006.1, from coordinate 237,974 downwards.
ACCCGCGGGCGCGGGACGGCTCGGAGCGTGGCCGGGACGTGCGACGTGCGGGGCGCGCGCGTGCGCCGCGCCGGCCGCCGTCGAGGCGGGAGCGGTGTGCGGGTACGCCCGCACGGACCCGAAGGTCACGGCCCTGTCGGTCGTACGTCCCCTCGTGCCCGGGACGTCGGGGTGCGCGGCACCCGGGCGCCGGGGCGCGGGGTCCGTGACGACCGGCGCGGGCAGCGGCGCGCCCGGCGGCTCGGACAGTCCGGGGAGCTCCGGGAGCCCCGGGAGCAGCACGGTGGGCCCGGTCTCCGGCCACGTCGGCAGCCCAGGTAGTCCCGGCAGCCCAGGCAGTGTCGGCAACGAGGACGCCGGCTCCGACGGCCGGGTCAGCTCCGTGGTCACGGTCCCGATGACGTCCCCGACCGGCTTGACGACCGTGTCGGTGACGGAACGGACGAGGTCGTCGGAGCGGATGCCCGTCGGCACGGGGCCCGGCGGGAGAGCCGGGGCGTGGGGTGCCGAGGTCTGCGGAGCGGGCGAGTGGGTCACCGGCGCGGGACGCACCGGAGGCGCGGGCACGGTCCCGGACGGAACGGGGGACCCGGAGGGAGTACCCGTTCCGGGCGCCGCTCCGGTTCCGCTCCCGGGGTGACGGACCGCCGGTCCGCCCACCGAGCGCGTCAGCCCGGCGACGGTTTCCCCCAGGCCCTTCGTCAACGACCCCGGACCGTCCCCCCGTACGGAGGACACGGACCGTGCGGATCGTTCGGACGGTACGGACGCGCCCGGCCTGACGGACGTCGTCGTCCCGTCGGCCGCGTGCGCCCGCTCCCCGGAGAGGAGGCCGAGCGCGAGCAGTCCGCCCATCAGGACCGCCAGTTGCAGCGCACGCCGCCCGGCCACCGTGCGCAGTACGCGCGTGGCGGCTCCCGGCAGGGCTGCTGCTGGCGGGGTCAAGACGGGGCGGTTCCTCCCGTGCGGTGGTACGTGTGCCGCTTCGGCACGACGCGCGCCGATCCTCGCACGGTCCGCCCGCGGTAGCGCAAGCCCCCCGTTACCGATGGGTAGTCATGTCCCCTTCCATCACGGTCATCACGTGCCGTCCGGAATCGGAAGGGGCCGTTTCTCGATCGCCGCCGCCATCACCTCGGGAAACAGGTCGGGCGTACAGGCGAACGCCGGCGCCCCCAACGCGGCGAGCGCCGCCGCGTGTTCCCGGTCGTACGCCGGCGTCCCCTCGTCCGACAGCGCGAGCAGCGCGACGAACTGCACCCCCGACGCCTTCATCGCCGCGACCCGCTTCAGCATCTCGTCCCGGATGCCTCCCTCGTACAGGTCGCTGATGAGCACCACCACCGTGTCGGCGGGCCGGGTGATCTGCGACTGGCAGTACGCCAGGGCCCGGTTGATGTCCGTGCCGCCGCCGAGCTGGGTGCCGAAGAGGACGTCCACGGGGTCGTCGAGCTGGTCGGTGAGGTCGACGACGGCGGTGTCGAAGACGACGAGCCGGGTGCTGATGGACCGCATGGACGCGAGCACCGCGCCGAACACGGAGGCATGGACCACCGACGCCGCCATCGAGCCCGACTGGTCGATGCAGAGGACGACCTCCTTCTTCACGGACTGCGCCGCGCGGGCGTAGCCGATGAGCCGCTCGGGCACGATCGTGCGGTACTCGGGCAGGTAGTGCTTGAGGTTGGCCGCGATCGTGCGGTTCCAGTCGATGTCGTGGTGGCGCGGCCGACTGACGCGGGCGCTGCGGTCGAGGGCGCCGGTGAGGGTGGCGCGGGTACGGGTGGCGAGCCGCTTCTCCAGGTCGTCGACGACCTTGCGCACGACGGCCCGTGCCGTCTCCTTGGTGGTCTCCGGCATCGCCTTGTTGAGGGAGAGCAGGGTGCCGACGAGGTGCACGTCGGCCTCGACCGCCTCCAGCATCTCCGGTTCGAGGAGCAGGGCGGACAGCCCGAGCCGGTCGATGGCGTCGCGCTGCATGACCTGGACCACGGAGGACGGGAAGTAGGTGCGGATGTCGCCGAGCCAGCGCGCGACGGACGGCGCCGACGCCCCGAGCCCCGCCGACCGGTCCCGCCCCGGCTGCGGCCGGTCCCCCTTGCCGTAGAGCGCGGTCAGCGCTCCGTCCATCGCGGCGTCCTTCCCGGACAGCGCGCAGCCGGTGCCGTCGGCCGCCTCACCGCCGAGGACGAGCCGCCAGCGCCGCAACCGCTCCTGATCCGTCCCGGTCGTCATGTGTCTGTCCCCACCAGGTTGTTGTCGTCCGCCGTCGCCCTCTCCCCCACGCCGTCCGGGCCGAGCAGCAGGCGCAGCACGGGCAGGACGGCGTCGGCGCGCCCCGCGTCCGGTTCCGGGTGGAAGCCGGGCAGCCCCGCGCCCGGTCCGTCGGCCGTGCCCGCGTGCCGTCCCGGTCCGCGACGCACTTGTTCGCCGAGGGTGCGGCGCACACCGGGCTCGTACGCCGAGAACGTGCGGCGCAGCAGCGGCAGTACGTCGGTGAACGCGTCCGCCGGAACCCCGGTCAGCCAGGCGTCGACCAGCCCGAGCAGCCGTTCGTCGTGCACGAGGAGCATCCCGCCCCCGCCGCCGACGAACCCCTCGATCCACGCGGCCGCGTCCGCCGGGGCCGTCCCCACCGACAGCGCGAGCCCCATCAGCCGCGCGGCCTCCCCCTGTGCGAGCTCCCCCTCGTCCAGCAGCAGCCGCACGGACCGTCCCCGGACGACCCCGGGCACGGTGTCCCGCAGGGCGAGGGCCCGCAGGACGGACCGCCACCGCACGCGCAGCCCGGCGTGGTCGGGGCGAGGGCCGCCGGTGCTGTCCGTGCCGCCGGTGGCACCGGGACCGTCGGCGCCGGACGTGGTCTGCGCCAGCAGTCCCACCGCCGTGTGCACGGCGTCGACGTGGCGGCGCATCTCCTCGGCCGCGTCGGCGTCGAGGCCGGAGCAGGCCGGGGGCAGACCGACGAAGATCCGTTCCGCGAGGCCCGCCGCGACCTCGGTCAGGGCCCGGGTGTCCGTACCGCGCACGTCGCCGTAGCGCAGCGAGCGGACCAGCGCCGGGAGGGCCTGGGCGAGGTGGCCGACGTCGGTGTCGAGCGCGGCCCGGTCGGCGAGGACGCGCATCACCACGGGGAGCGCGTCCGGCAGGCCGGCGAGCAGACAGTGTTCGGCGAGCGCGGTGACGTCCGCGAGGGACGTCGCGGACGTCGCGTCCGACTCGGCCCTGGCCGTGGCCGCGGCGAGCACGGTCGTCCCCCACACCCCCGCCTCGGCGACCCGCACCGACAGCTCCGGTTCCCAGCGCAGCCGCCAGGTCTCCCGGAAGGTGCCCGTGCTCCCCCGCGAGCTCACCGGTTCGCCCCAGCCGACCCCGAGCAGCCGCAGCCGGTGCAGCAGACGGCTGCGTCCGGCGTCGGTGTCCTTGCGCAGGTCGAGTTCGATCTCCCGCTCCAGCGCCTCCGGTTTGAGCCGCAACCGGCGCTGGGACCGGGTCAGGTCGCGCTGGAGGGGCACCGCGGGCGCCGTCCCGGGCACCTCCCCGAGGGCGTCGCCGACCACGAGCCGGTCGTGCACGAGGGCCAGCGGCACGTCCGAGCCGTCGCACATCACCGCGCGCACGGCGTCGGTCGTCTCACCCAGTCCGGGCAGCGGGCGTCCGCGCATCGCCGCGAGGGTGCCGGCCAGCCGGACCGCCTCGATGACATGGGCCGAGGACACGATCCTGTCCTCCTCGCGCAGCAGCCCCGCCACCTTCGTCAGCCACCGCTCGACCGGCCGGTCCGGCGCGGCGAACAGGTGCGCGTACCAGCCGGGCGACTCGATGCCCGCCCCGTAACCGCCGGCCCGGGAGAGCCTGCGGTACGTCCACGGCACCCAGGTCAGGTCGACCTTGACCTTGGGCAGCCCCTTGAGCAGCGCCCGGTCGGCGGCGACGGGGGCCGCACGGCGCAGCGCGGGCACGTGCCACGCCCCGCACACCACGGCCACGGTCCCGTCGGTCTCGCGCCGCGCCGCGCGCAGTTGGAGCCGCATGTACGCCTCGCGCACCAGGTCCTCGCGGTGGCCGCCGCTGCCGTAGGTCTCCCGCAGCGCCTCCATGGCCTCCTCGACGGCGGTGAACGGCGCGAACGGGTCCCGCCGGTCGCCGCGGTGTTCGACGACGTCCTCCCACCAGCGCTCGGGGTCGTCGTACCCGGCGGCCCCGGTGAGCACGGCGAGGGGGTCCACCCGGACGTCCTCCTCGGGCCCGTCCCCCACCCCGGGGACTCCGCCCTCGCCCTTCCCGGGTGCCTCGTCCTCTCCGTTCTCCCCATCCTCTCCGTTCTCTCCGTTCTCTCCCCGGGCGAGGGTGTGTGTGGCGGGCAGGTCGATGAAGCGTGCCGGCACGCCGTGCTCCAGTGCCCAGCGGATCGCGACCCACTCGGGGGAGAACTCGGCCAGGGGCCAGAACGCCGAGCGGCCGGGCTCGTCCACGGCGTGGGCGAGGAGCGCGACCGGGGGCCGCATGTCCTCGTCGGCGGCCAGCGCGAGGAGCGGGTCCGCCTCGGGCGGCCCCTCGATCAGCACCGCCCCCGGCCGGGCCGCGTCCAGAGCGGCGCGGACCGCCCGTGCCGAGCCGGGCCCGTGGTGGCGCACCCCGAGGAGCAGTGTGCCGTCGGTCATGCGCTCACCTCCCGGCAGGCGCGGTAGAAGTCCGTCCAGCCGTCACGTTCGCGCACGACGGTCTCCAGGTACTCCTGCCAGACGACCCGGTCGGCCGCCGGGTCGCGCACGACGGCGCCGAGAATGCCCGCGGCGACGTCGCCGGACCGCAGCACACCGTCGCCGAAGTGGGCGGCCAGGGCAAGGCCGTTGGTGACGACGGAGATGGCCTCGGCCGTGGACAGCGTGCCGCTGGGCGACTTGAGCTTCGTACGCCCGTCGGCGGTGACACCGTCGCGCAGTTCGCGGAAGACGGTCACGACGCGGCGGATCTCGTCGATGCCGTCGGGCACGGCCGGCAGGTCGAGGGAGCGGCCGATCTGGTCGACGCGCCGGGACACGATGTCGACCTCGGCGTCGGCGCTCTCGGGCAGCGGCAGCACCACGGTGTTGAAGCGGCGGCGCAGCGCGCTGGACAGGTCGTTGACCCCGCGGTCGCGGTCGTTGGCGGTGGCGATCAGGTTGAAGCCGCGGACCGCCTGCACCTCCTGGCCCAGTTCCGGTATCGGCAGCGTCTTCTCCGACAGGATCGTGATGAGCGTGTCCTGCACGTCGGCCGGGATGCGGGTCAGCTCCTCCACCCGGGCGGTCGAGCCCTCGGCCATGGCGCGCATGACGGGGCTGGGCACGAGGGCGTCGCGGCTGGGGCCGTGGGCGAGCAGCCGGGCGTAGTTCCAGCCGTAGCGGATCGCCTCCTCCGGGGTGCCCGCCGTGCCCTGCACGAGCAGGGTGGAGTCGCCACTGACCGCGGCCGCGAGGTGTTCGGACACCCAGGTCTTGGCGGTGCCGGGGACGCCGAGCAGGAGCAGGGCGCGGTCGGTGGCGAGCGTGGTGACCGCGACCTCGACGATGCGGCGCGGACCCACGTACTTCGGCGTGATCACCGTGCCGTCCGGCAGCGTGCCGCCGAGCAGATAGGTCGCGACCGCCCACGGCGACAGCTTCCAGCGGGCCGGGCGCGGGCGGTCGTCCTGCGCGGCCAGCGCGGTGAGTTCGGCGGCGAAGGCGTGCTCGGCGTGCGGGCGCAGCACGTCGGCGTGCTCCTTCGCGTGCGTCGCTCCGGACGTCGTCCCCACGGCAGCAGTCATGGCTGAGGCCCCCTCAAGCTCGGCCGGTTCGGATCTGGTGTCCACCATGCACCACGCCACTGACAATCGCCGTGACCTGCACGAACGCGCCCGCCGGGGCGATTGTCAGTGGCGGGACCTACCGTCGTTGGCATGACTCAGCAGGGGGTGCGCTGGAGCGCAGACCAGGTGCTGGCACTGGCGCCTGACGCCGCGTCGCGCAAGGCGGGGAGCAAGCTCGGCGCGGCCGGTCCGTGGTCCGAGGCGGGGAGTTCCGGCGAGGGGACGGTGTGGGGGCTGTGCAAGGGCAGCGGCGGCAGCCCGTACCAGACGGTCGTGGACGTCGCGGACGCGGCGGGGCCCGCGTACAGGTGCAGTTGCCCGAGCCGCAAGTTCCCGTGCAAGCACGCGCTCGGGCTGCTGTTGCTGTGGGCGGGCGGGGACGGTGCGGTGCCGGCGGGGACGGCGCCGGAGTGGGCCGAGCAGTGGATCGAGGACCGCAGGAAGCGGGCGCAGGAGAAACGGTCGGCGGGCGGGGCGGGTTCGGCGACGGCGACGGCGACGGCCGATCCGGAGGCGGCCCGGCGCAGGGCGGAGCGCCGGGCCGAGCGGGTCACGGCGGGGGCGACGGAGCTGGAGCAGCGCCTCGCCGACCTGCTGCGCGGCGGCCTGGCCACGGCGGAGCGCGGGGGGTACGGGCTGTGGGAGGAGACGGCGGCCCGCATGGTCGACGCGCAGGCGCCGGGACTGGCCGCGCGGGTGCGGGAGTTGGGGGCGATACCGGCGTCGGGTCCGGGCTGGCCGGTGCGGCTGCTGGAGGAGTGCGCGCTGCTGCATCTGCTCGACCAGGGCTGGCTGCGCCGTGCGGGCCTTCCGGAGGAACTGGCGGCGACGGTCCGCTCCCGGCTCGGTCTGCCCGCGTCGGCGGACGGCCCGCCGGTGCGCGACCGCTGGCTGGTCCTCGCCCAGTACGACACGGCGGACGCGAAACTGACGACGCGCCGGATCTGGTTGTACGGCACGGAGTCGGACCGTACGTGTCTGCTGCTGTCGTACGGCGCGGCCGGCCGCTCGCCCGAGCCGGCGCTGCCGGTCGGTCTCGCCCTGGACGCCGAGGTGTCCGCGTATCCGGGCGCCGGGCAGCGACGGGCGGCGCTGGGCGAGCAGTTCGCCCCGCCCTCGCCCGCGGCGCTGCGGCCGCCCGGGGTGACGACGGCCGAGGCCGCCGCGCGGTACGGCGGGGCGCTGCGCGACGACCCGTGGCTGGAGTCGGTGCCGGTGACGCTGGAGCGGGTCGTGCCGGTCCCGGACGGCGACGGCTGGCAGCTGGCGGACGCCGACACGGACTCGGCGCTGCCCCTGACCCCGGCCGCCCGCGCCCGTCCCGGGCTGTGGCGCCTGGCCGCCCTCTCCGGGGGCCGACCGGTGACGGTCTTCGGTGAGTGCGGCCACCGCGGCTTCACGCCCCTCACCGCCTGGCCCGCGGGGCCGGGAGGGGCGGTGACGCTGTGCTGAACCGACCCGGTGCCACGGAACACCCGAGGGAAGGACGTCGTATGGACGGGTCCGCCGCATCCGTACAAGCCGCGGCCGGCTGGGAGGAGTTGGTGACCGTCGCGCTGCTCGGGACCGACCGGCGCGCTCCCGCGTGGGCCGCGCCGGGGCGGGAGGCGCCCGTGGCCCTGCTGGACGCGGCGGCCGTGGCGACCGTACGGCGTCGCGCGGGCCTGCGTCCGGCGCCCGCGGCGCCCCGCCCGGAACCGGCCGCCGACGATCCGCGGCCCGCGCTTCCCGAGGCCGCCGCGCGAAGGCTGGCCGTGCTGCTGGCCGACCGTCCCGGCGCGGGCGGCGGACGCCGGGGCGCCGCGCCGGACCTGAGGGAACTGCTGCCCCAGTGGCTGGCCGCGGCGAACGCGCGCGGGTACGCGGCACCTCCGGAGGCCCTGCCCGCGCTGCTGGACGCGGCGTGCGGACGCACCGATCTGCGGCCCGCGGTCCTGGCGTTCGCGGGCCCCCGGGCGCTGTGGCTGGCCCGGCTGAACGCGGACTGGCGGTTCGCGCTGCGCGCCGCACCGGGCGGCGGGACCGTGCTGCCGGAGGCCGGTGACCACGACGCGGTGCGGCGGCTGTGGCAGGAGGGGCTGTTCGCCGAGCGGGTCGCCCTGCTCTCGGCGCTGCGGGCGCGCGGGCCGGCCGAGGCGCGCGAACTGCTGGAGGGGACGTGGGGGACGGAGCGGGCCGAGGACCGGCTGATGTTCCTCGACTCGCTGCGCACGGGCCTGTCCGCCGACGACGAGCCCTTCCTCGAGCGGGCGTTGGCCGACCGCAGCCGCAATGTGCGGGCGACGGCGGCCGAGTTGCTGTCCGCGCTGCCGGACTCGGCGCTGGCCGCGCGGATGGCGGTCAGGGCCGCGGCCTGTGTGGCGCTGGACCGCGAAGGCGGGACGGCGGCGGTCGTCGTGGAGGCGCCGCACGCGTGCGACGCGGCCATGGAGCGGGACGGCGTCGTGGCCAGACCTCCCGCGGGGAAGGGGGAACGGGCGTGGTGGCTCGGCCAGTTGACGGAGGCGGCGCCGCTCGGCACCTGGCCGCGGCGGCTGGGCGGGCGTTCGCCGCGGGAGATCGTGGCGCTGCCGGTGGCGGACGACTGGCAGGGCGAACTGCACGCGGCGTGGTGCCGGGCGGCGGTGCGCCAGCGGGACGCCGAGTGGTCGCGGGCGCTGCTGGGGGCGCCCTCGGCGCCGGAGGCCGGCGGGCCGGAGGCCGGCGGGCCGGGGGCGGTGTCGCTGGCCGAGCGGGCCAAGCTGCTGGACGTGCTGGAGGCCGGGGAGCGGGCGGCGTGGGTGGCGGGGTTCATCGCGACGCACGGTCTGTCGGAGGCGTTCCAGTTGCTCGGGGTGTGCGCCGTGCCGTGGTCGGCGCCGCTGGGCCGCGCGGTGGTGGACGCGCTCGACATCGCGCGGGACGCGGGCAGTTACCCGTGGAGCTTCAGCGGGGTGATGGGCCTGGCCGAACGCTGCCTCGACCCCGCGGAGGCGATCCGCCTCGAAGGCCTGCTGACCACACCGGCCGAACGGGAGGACGCGTCCCCGGGAGCCGGGGGCTACTGGACGGAGGCGTTCCAACGCCTGACGACAACACTCCGCCTGCGCGCGACGATGACGACGGAACTGACCACCACCTGACGGGCCTCGGCCGCAGCGCCCCCTCGGCCGGCCCCGCCCGGCAACACCGGCCTCCACGCCCCGACGAACCCGGCCCCCGAGCCCGCCAACGGCGCCCGGACGGGACGGCAAGTGACGGGCGTCGGCCACACATCACCGCGTCGAGCGGCCCCCCGGTCGGCTCCGGCCGAGGGGCCCCGCCTCTCTGCCCCGGTCGGCCCCTTCTCCACTCAGTCGGCCCGAACCGCATCCGCCCGGTCGGCTCCGACCCCTCCGCCCGGCCGAACTCGCTCTCCGACCCCGGACAGCCCTCGCGCCGTCCCCGGCCAAGGCCCGGCGCCGGCGCTACGCTCCGGCGGGCTGGCGGACGTTCTCCCTGACCCAGGTCACGATCTCCGTCGTCGTGGCGCCCGGGGTGAAGATCTCCGCGACGCCCATCTCCTTGAGCGGAGCGATGTCCGCCTCGGGGATGATGCCGCCGCCGAAGACGAGGATGTCCTCGGCCTCGCGCTCCTTGAGAAGCGCGATGACGGCCGCGAAGAGCGTGTTGTGGGCACCGGAGAGGATCGACAGCCCGATGGCGTCGGCGTCCTCCTGGATCGCGGTGTCGACGATCTGCTCCGGGGTCTGGTGGAGCCCGGTGTAGATGACCTCCATACCGGCGTCGCGCAGGGCCCGCGCGATGACCTTGGCCCCGCGGTCGTGGCCGTCGAGCCCCGGCTTGGCCACCACCACGCGGATCGGACCGGCTGCCACACCCATCACTGCCTCCATGAAGCGTCTACATCCATCCGTACCGACAAGTACCGCACATTCCGTGCGGCCCGCCACCGTCCTGAAGTGAACGAACGTTATCCACACCATCCCGCAACCGGCAGTTTCGCGGCGCCCACCGAGGGGGAAATCACACAGTGGGACACGTTCGGGAGCCGCAGCGTGATCCGCGGGGACGGGAAGGGCGCGCACGGCGTTCCGCGCACCCCTCACCGCCCCCTCGCCCGGCTTCCACGAGCGCACACGGGGGACGGAGCCGTCCTCGGTGTGCCGACAGGAGGTCGGCCATGATGGTGACCCGGGCCCTGGAGCCCTTCCGTCCACTCTGTCGCCTTCTGTTTCCCGTACGGCTCGCGGGCCTCTCCCTCACGCTCCTCAAGGCGACGGCCCTGGAGGTCACCATCCTCGCGGGCCACCTCCTGCTGTATCCGACGGGGATCGTCAGCGAGCGCCGCGCCCCGTCCCGCGCCCTGCCCGCCGGGGACGGCACCGCACGGCTGCCGGTGCCAGCGGGACCCCCGGTCGTGCTGCTGCACGGGTTCATCGACAACCGCTCGGTGTTCGTGCTGCTGCGCCGCAGCCTCGCCCAGCACGGCGGCCAGCGGGTGGAGTCGCTCAACTACTCTCCGCTGACCTGCGACATACGGACCGCGGCCGAGCTGCTGGGCCGGCACATCGAGGAGATCTGCGTGCGCACGGACAGCCCGCGCGTGGACCTCGTGGGCCACAGCCTCGGCGGGCTGATCGCGCGCTACTACGTCCAGCGACTCGGCGGTGACCTGCGGGTCCGCACCCTCGTCACACTGGGCACCCCGCACGGCGGCACCCGGGTCGCACCGCTCGCGGACGCCCACCCGATCGTGCGGCAGATGCGGCCCGGCTCGGAGGTCATCGAGGAGCTGGCCCAGCCCGCGCCCGGCTGCCGCACCCGCTTCGTGAGCTTCTGGAGCGAGCTGGACTCGCTGATGGACCCGCTGGAGTCGGCCCGCCTCGACCACCCCGACCTGACGGTCCGCAACGTCCGGGTGACGGGCATCGGACATCTGGCGCTGCCGGTGCACCCCGCCGTCGCGGCCGCGATCCGGCAGGCACTCGACGACGAGCTGCCGGACGCGCTCGCCGCGCCCGCCGGCGGCCTCACGGTCGCCTGAGAGCCCGCGCACCGCCCGCGCACGGCCCCCGGATCGCTCCCGGATTGCTCTGGGACCGCCCTCGGATTGCCTCCGGACAGCCGTCGGACAGCCGCCCCACATCGAACACCCGTCGAACACAAAGCCAAGGTCACGCCCGCCGTCCCCCGAAACACGCCCGGATGCCCGTTTCCTGCGCGCGGGAAACAGGGAGAAGATTGTCGCGCCCGTCTACCGCCGGGTACAGTCGCCGCACTGCTCTGGCAGCCCCTGTTGTCGAGGCGAAAGAGAAGTTGGTGAACGACCGTCACCCGTCGGGGACCATGACCACCCCGGCTCCGGCGTCCGATGCCGCCTCGGCGCACTACGCGTACAGCAGACACGACGCCCAGTACGGCGACTTCACCACCTACGGCGGCTACGACGCGAACGGTTTTCCCACCGGCGCCCCCGCCACCGCCGGCTTCGAGTCGGACCCCCTCTTCGGCGGCCTTCCGGGTGACGTCCACACCGGCGCGTACGACACCACGCACTGGTCGACCGGCAGCCACCAGACCACGGGGTACGACCCGTACGCCGCCCAGCAGCAGGCCCTCCACGACAGCGGCGCCTACGACAGCGGTACCTTCGACGGCACCGCCTGGGCCGTCCCCGCGCAGGCCACGGTCGTCGACGCCGGCCAGTGGGACGCCACCGCCTGGGCCCAGACCCAGCCCGCCGACCCCACCCAGCAGTGGGAGTGGGGCACGCAGACCTTCGAGACCGGCGCGTACGACGCCACGCAGTGGAACCCGGACGGCACGGACCCGGCCGCCGACCCGTACGCGCTGCACTCCGCGCCGACCGAGTCCTACGAGCAGCCGCACCTCACGTACGAGGACACCCCGGCCCACACGGACCCGACGTCGTACGACGAGCCGTACGACGAGGAGCACTCCTACGACGAACAGGCCCCGCTGGACGCCGAGTCGGGCGCCACCGGGGAGATGCCCCCGGTGGCGTCGCTGCTGGAGGACCAGGAAGAGGTCGTCCCGGTGCCGCGCGCCGGCTCGCGCAGCGCGTCCCGCTCCCGCCGGCGTACGCCCGCCAAGCGCTCCGCGCTGCTGACCGTCGCCGTGCCCTCGGCCTGTGTGATGGGCGTGGCCGGAATCGCCGCCGCCTCCGTGGGCACCACGGGCGGCGAGGGGACCGAAGCCGCCACCACCGCCTCGGACGTGCGGGCGGTGCAGCCGTCCGCCGCCAACAACAAGCTGGACACCCAGCTCGAAAGCCTCTCGGCGGGCGCCGACGACTTCGCCGACCGGGCCAGCCGCACCCAGGAGCGCATCGACCTCAAGGCGCAGCAGGCCCTGGAGAAGAAGCGCGCGGCGGAGGAGGCGGCCCGCAAGGAGCGGCTGCGCCCCAAGTTCGCGCTCCCGGTGCTCCAGCACGGTCTGAGCGCCTACTTCGGCCAGGCCGGCATCAACTGGATGTCGGTGCACACGGGCATCGACTTCCCGGTTTCGTACGGCACGACGGTGATGGCCGCGACGGACGGCACCGTCCGCACCCAGTGGAACAGCGCCTACGGCAACATGCTGATCCTGACGGCGAAGGACGGCACGGAGACGTGGTACTGCCACCTCTCCAGCTACCGCGTCCCGTCCGGCACCGTCGTCAAGGCCGGTGACCCCATCGCGTACTCCGGGAACTCCGGCAACTCCACCGGCCCGCACCTGCACTTCGAGGTGCGGCCCGCGGGCGGGGCAGCGATCGACCCGCTGCCGTGGCTGCGCAGCCACGGCCTCGACCCCGGCTGAGCCGGCCCCGAGCCGTCACGCGAGGACCGCGGTGACCCGCGGTCTTCACCCCTCACCTCATCGCCCGTCGGCTACAGCTTCTCCACCGGCGCGTAGCGCAGCACGAGCCGCTTCGGCTTGCCGTCGCCGAAGTCGATCGTCGCCTGCGCGTTCTCGCCCTCGCCCGTCACGACGACGACCGTGCCCAGTCCGAACTGGTCGTGCGTCACCCGGTCGCCGACGGACAGGGCCACCACCGGCTTCTGCGTGGCGCGCTTCGTCGCGAACCCGGACGCGCCCGACGCCGAGGAGCGCGAGCGGGTCGAGGAGAGCGAGGCCGCGATGCCGGACGCCGGTCCTGAGGACACGGGCGCGGTGGCGCCCGTGCGCTTCCACTCCATGTGCGCGGCCGGGATCTCCTCCAGGAAGCGGGAGGGCGGGTTGTACGACGGCTGGCCCCAGGCGCTGCGGACCGTCGAGCGGGTGAGGTACAGCCGCTCCCGCGCGCGGGTGATGCCGACGTACGCGAGGCGCCGCTCCTCCTCCAGTTCCTTGGTCTGGCCGAGGGCCCGCATGTGCGGGAAGACGCCGTCCTCCATGCCGGTCAGGAAGACCACCGGGAACTCCAGGCCCTTGGCGGTGTGGAGGGTCATCAGTGTGATGACGCCGGAGCCGTCCTCGTCCTCGTCGGGGATCTGGTCGGAGTCGGCGACCAGCGCGACCTGCTCCAGGAAGTCGGCCAGCGTGCCGCCCAGGGCGGCGGCGCCCGGAGCGGGGGCGGCGGCGTCCGGTGCCGCCGCGCCCTCCCCGCGCTCCTGCTCGAACTCCAGGGCGACGGCGGCGAGTTCCTGGAGGTTCTCGATCCGGGTCTCGTCCTGGGGGTCGGTGGAGGACTGCAACTCGGCGAGGTAGCCGGTGCGTTCGAGGACGGCCTCCAGCACGGTCGCCGGTCCGGCGCCGGACTCGACGATCGTCCGCAGGTCCTCCATCAGCGTGTTGAAGCGCTTGACGGCGTTCGAGGAGCGCGCGGCCATGCCGTACGCCTCGTCCACCCGGCGCAGGGCCTGCGGGAAGCTGATCCGCTCGCGCTGGGCGAGGGCGTCGATCATCGCCTCCGCGCGCTCGCCGATGCCGCGCTTGGGAACGTTGAGGATGCGGCGCAGCGGCACCGAGTCCTCGGGGTTGGCGAGCACCCGGAGGTAGGCCAGGACGTCCCGGACCTCCTTGCGCTCGTAGAAGCGGACGCCGCCGACGACCTTGTAGGGCAGGCCGACGCGGATGAAGATCTCCTCGAAGACACGGGACTGGGCGTTGGTGCGGTAGAAGACGGCGACGTCGCCGGACTTCGCCCGGCCCGCGTCGGTGAGGCGGTCTATCTCGTCGGCGACGAACTGCGCCTCGTCGTGCTCCGTGTCGGCGACATAACCCGTGATCAGCGCGCCCGCGCCCGCGTTGGTCCACAGGTTCTTGGGGCGGCGGGACTCGTTGCGCTCGATGACCGCGTTGGCGGCGGACAGGATCGTCTGTGTGGAGCGGTAGTTCTGCTCCAGGAGGATCGTCGTGGCGTCCGGGTAGTCCTCCTCGAACTGCAGGATGTTGCGGATCGTCGCGCCGCGGAAGGCGTAGATCGACTGGTCGGCGTCGCCCACGACGCACAGTTCGGCCGGCGGGAGGTCGTGCTCGCTCGGCGGTGTGTCCTCGTCGTGCTCGCGGGTGCCGACGAGTTCGCGCACGAGGGCGTACTGCGCGTGGTTGGTGTCCTGGTACTCGTCGACGAGGACGTGCCGGAAGCGGCGGCGGTAGTGCTCGGCGACGTCCGGGAAGGCGCGCAGCAGGTTGACCGTCGTCATGATCAGGTCGTCGAAGTCGAGGGCGTTCGCCTCGCGCAGCCGGGACTGGTACAGGGCGTACGCCTGGGCGAGGGTCTTCTCAAAGCCGTCGGTGGCCTGCCCCGCGAAGTCCTCCTCGTCGATCAGCTCGTTCTTGAGGTTGCTGATCTTGGCGCTGAACGACTTCGGCGGGTAGCGCTTGGGGTCGAGGTCGAGGTCACGGCAGACGAGCGCCATGAGCCGCTTGGAGTCGGCCGCGTCGTAGATCGAGAACGACGACGTGAAGCCGAGCTTCTTGCTCTCGCGGCGCAGGATGCGCACGCACGCGCTGTGGAAGGTCATCACCCACATCGCGTTCGCGCGCGGGCCCACGAGCTGCTCGACGCGCTCCTTCATCTCGCCCGCGGCCTTGTTGGTGAAGGTGATCGCGAGGATCTGGCCGGGATGCACGTTCCGCTCGCCGAGGAGGTGCGCGATGCGGTGGGTGAGCACCCGGGTCTTGCCGGAGCCGGCGCCGGCGACGATGAGCAGGGGGCTGCCGGCGTGGACGACGGCCGCGCGCTGGTTCTCGTTCAGCCCCTCCAGCAGGGCCGCCGCGTCGAGCGCCGGACGGGGGGCGCCGCCGCGGTAGTACGCGTCGCGGTCCGGGGGCGCGTCGAACTTCCCGCCGAACAGATCGTCCGGAAGCGGCTCCGGAGCGTGATCGTCCTCGGGCGGGGGCGGAGGTTCCTCCTCGGACCCGTGGGGGGCCTGGAGGTTCGCCAGGAAGCTTTCGTCAAAGAGGCTGCTCATCGCTCTCCGAGTCTAGGGCGCCCCACTGACAACCCGCCGCCACCCCGGGAACATCCCCGGATTCCGCGTCCGCACGACGCCCGTCCCACCGCCCACGACCACCCCCGGGTCGCCCGGTCACGGTGCGCGACGGGTCGCATACCACGAGGTGGGAGCCGTGGACGGGAGATCAGAAACGAACAAATCACCCTCGATCGCAGCACATCGATCACGTCCCGCCCCACCTTGACCAAAGGTCACGAAAATGTATCGGGCATATCACCCATCAACCTTCACAGGCGCCACACGAGTTGGCTACCGTTCCGGGCGGGCCGTACGACCTCCACCGGCGAACGACGCCGGGCCGCGCGGCCTCCGTCGAGTCCGGACGCCTGTGGGGCGGCCGGAGCCGGGGACCCACCGACCTTGGGGTGAATCGGCCCAACTCCCTTCGGGGACCGGGCCGTAGGGCAACCCTTCCGAACCACCCGCCCGAACCCGACAGCTAACTCGGTAGGCGGAACATGGAAGGAGTCGCCTCCTTTGGCGTCGCACCGCAAGTCCCGCCCCGCCGGTCCGCGCATCGCGGGCATGGGGACGCCCGTCCTCGCCACCGCCGCCCTCACCTCCGTGGCCCTGCTCTCCCAGACCGCCAACGCCGCACCCTCGACACCCTCGACCGACGGCAGGCCGAGCGTCGAGGAGGTCCAGAAGAAGGTCGACGACCTCTACCGCCAGGCCGAGTCCGCGACCGAGAAGTACAACGCGGCCAAGGAGCAGACCGGCAAGCAGCGCAAGCAGGTCGACACGCTCCTGGACGACGTGGCCCGTCGTACGGACGAGCTCAACAAGGCCCGCGAGGAGCTGGGGACGTTCGCCGCAGCCCAGTACCGGACCGGGGCCGCCGCGCCCGACACGGCCACGTTCCTGCTGGCCGACAGCCCCCAGGACTACTTCGACCAGTCCCAGCTGATGAACCGGATGACCTCCCGGCAGAAGCAGGCGGTCGACGACTACGTCACCCAGCAGTCCGCGACCATGAAGAAGCGGCAGGAGGCCACCAAGAGCCTGGAGACGCTCGACAAGTCGCAGAGCGAGCTGCGGACCGCCAAGGCGATGGTCCAGAAGAAGCTGGCCGGCGCGCGTGAACTGCTGTCCGACCTGACGGCCGAGCAGAAGGCGCGGCTCGCGGCGATCGAGAAGCAGAAGCAGGAGGAGGCCGCGCGGCAGGCCGCGGAGCTGGCCGAGAAGCAGGCGGCGGAGAAGGCGGCCCAGGAGAGCGGCGAGGCGTCCGCGTCGACGGGGACCTCCGGCTCGACGGACACCTCCACGTCGGACACGTCGGGGTCGTCGGACACCTCGGGATCGTCGGGGTCGGGTTCCTCGTACGCCTCCAAGGCCGACCAGGCGCTCGCGTTCGCCCGCGCGCAGATCGGCAAGCCGTACGTGTGGGGCGCCACCGGGCCGGACTCGTACGACTGCTCCGGCCTCACCCAGGCCGCGTGGCGGGCCGCCGGCGTCACCCTTCCGCGCACCACGTGGGACCAGGTGAACGCGGGCACCACGGTCTCCCTCGCCGACGCGCAGCCGGGTGACCTGATCTTCTTCTACGACGACATCAGCCACGTCGGCCTCTACATCGGCGACGGCATGATGATCCACGCCCCCAAACCGGGCGCCTACGTCCGCGAGGAGTCGGTCTACTACGGCGGCGCCTCCATCATCCACAGCGTGGTCCGCCCGGCCTGACCGGAGGAACCCGGGCGGGGCCGCCGGAGAAACGGATCCCGCCCGGACCCGCGCGTCGATTCGGGCGGCCTCCCCGTGCGTACCGGACGCCGCGCGCCCACGGGACGCGTCCCGCATCGGCGGGTTTTCGACGGGTGCCCGCGTGTGGGCGGGAGCGGAGCCGGGTGGTGATCCTTAGCATCGGGACATGTCCGGTTTCTCCCCTCTTCGTGTCTGGTGGACGCGGCGCCCGCCCGCCGCGGGGGCCGCCGTGATGGCCACCGGGATCCTGTCCGTGGGGCTGGAGCTGGCCGGGCACGCGTTCCTGTCCCGGGTCTTCCTGGTGCTGGCCTGCGTCGCCTGGCTCGCGCTCGCCGTGACCTTCGTGACCGGGCTGCTGCGGGAGCGGACGCGCTGGACGGCCGAGGCACGGACACCGGACGCGCTCACCGCCGTGGCCGCCACCGCCGTCCTCGGCATCCGGTTCTCGCACTTCGGCGCCCAGGGTGTGGCCGAGGCCCTGCTGGCGCTCGCGGCCGTGCTCTGGCCCGTCCTGCTGCTGCTCGCCGTACCGCGCTGGGGCCGCCGTATGCACGGCGGGGTGTTCCTCGCCTGTGTCGCCACCCAGGCGCTCGCCGCGCTGGCCGCCACGATCGGCGGGGCCGTGGCCACGGCCTGGCTCGCGCACGCCGCGCTGGTGCTGTTCTGGCTGGGCCTCGTCCTCTACGGCCTCGCCCTCACCCGCTTCGACCCGCGGCAGCTGACGGAGGGCGCCGGCGACCAGTGGATCGCGGGCGGCGCGCCGTCCGTCTCCGCGCTGACCGGAGCGGCGCTGCTCACGGCGGACACCCCGCGGCTGTACCTGTGGAACGAGGACGACCAGGACGTCCTGCGCAAGGTGACCGTCGTCCTGCTCGTCCTCGACCTGACCTGCTACGTCGTCCTGCTGGCCGGCGAACTGCTGCGGCCCCGCGCGCGTCGTGACGTGCGCAACTGGGACGTGCGCCGCTGGGCGACCGCCTTCCCGATGGGTATGACGGCGGCGGCCACGCTGTCGGTCGCCGCCGCCGTCGGCGTCCCCTGGCTCAGGGGCCCGGGGCAGGCACTCGTGTGGATCGCCGTGGCGGTGTGGGTCGCGGTCGCCGCGGGCGCGCTGCTGACGGCCCGCGCCGCGATCGGCTCCGCCCGCTGAGAGCGCCGCCGCACCTCACGTCCACAGCACCGCGATGAAGACGTTCACCACCGTCAGCAGGCCGACCAGCCCGAACAGCCGCTTGTCGACCGTCTCGTCGTCCCGCTTCACATAGACGAGCCCGAGGATCACGATCAGCACGGCGAGCTTCACGCCGATCTTGACGGTGTTGACGTGGTGGTCGTCGGCCTGGTTCAGACCGACCAGGACGACACCGGTCACCAGCATCGTCAGCGCGCCGTGCAGCATCGCGGGGACGAAGCGGGCGGTGCCCTTGCCGATCGACTTCATCTGGGTGAGGAAGCCACCGAGGAGCGCGGCGATGCCGATGATGTGCAGGCCGACGAAGAGATGGATGAGTACGTCCATGGCTCCGGAGCCTAGCCAGAGGCCCACGTGACCCCGGTCACCGCCCCCACCTCCGGCCCCCACCTCCGCACACTCCCACAGAGCGCATATATGCGCCGCATAGCATCTCGCGGCCCCCGCCCGGCCCGGAACCGCCGCTTCGGTCATCACTCCCCGTGAAGTCGGCGGCTCCCGCCGCGGATCACGGTCGCATACGGTCACCCTCGGTCCCCTGCCGCCACTTCCGTACATGGCGTTACCGGACCGACACCATCGGCCTAGCGTCCTCCCCCAGGTGACCGGCTCCCCAACGCCGCCCGGGCCAGGGGCGGCCGCCGGCCACCACCGCCGAGAAGTCCGGCGGCGGCCCGCTCCCCCTGTGCGGGCCGTCGCCGGACGCCCCGGCGGGACGGCCCGACGGAAGGACGTGAAGGTCCAGGTGGCAGCCCACCGAAAGCCCCGGCAGCACTCGCTCGGCGGTCGTACGGCCCGGAAGGCCGCGACCGTGGCCCTGGCGGGCGCGGCCACCGCGACGGCCTTCGACGGGACCGGCCACGCCGAGCCGCGGCCGACGACGGCGCAGGTCGAGGCGAGGGTGGACCAGCTCTACCAGCAGGCCGAGGCCGCCACCGAGAAGTACAACGGGGCCAAGGAGAAGGCCGACGCGGCGCGGCGGCGGCTGAAGGCGCTGAGCGACGAGGCCGCCCGCAGGGAGCTGCGGCTCGACACCGCGCGCGAGGCGCTCGGGACGATGGCGGCGGCTCAGTACCGCAGCGGCGGCCTCGACCCCGCGGTCCAACTGGCGCTGTCCGACGACCCGGACCGGTACCTGGACGGGGCCGCGTTCGCCGAGCGGGCGGGTGACCGGCAGTCCCAGGCCGTGACGCGCGTGCGCGGGCAGTTACGGGAGATCGAGCGGCTGCGCGGCGCCGCTCGCGTCGAAGTGGCCTCGCTGAAGTCCCGGCAGGCCGAGCTGAAGCGGCACAAGCGGACCGTGACCGGGAAGCTGTCCGAGGCCCGCCGGCTGCTGGCCCGGCTGACACCCACGGAGCGCGCCCGGGTCACGGACGGCGGCACCTCCGTCTCACGGCCCGCGTCGGACGCGCACGGCACGGGTGCTCCCGCGGCGGCCCCCGACTCCCGCGCCGCGGCGGCCGTCGCCTACGCCCACGGCAAGCTCGGCAGCCCCTACGTCTGGGGCGCGACCGGCCCGAACGCCTTCGACTGCTCGGGCCTCGTCCAGGCCGCGTACCGCTCCGCGGGCGTCTCCCTGCCCCGCACGACCTACGCCCAGATCAACGCGGGCCGCCGCGTCTCCCGCTCCGAACTGCGCCCCGGCGACCTGGTGTTCTTCTACTCCGGCATCAGCCACGTCGGCATCTACGTCGGCCACGGCCGCATGATCCACGCCCCCAACCCCTCGGCCCCGGTCCGCGTGGCCCCGATCACCGAGATGCCCTTCGCGGGGGCGGCGCGGGTGGCATGAGACCGACCGCCGCTCCGTCCAAGCCGATTTCCGCCGGAACATCAGTTCGCGAAGGCCACCGACGTCCGGTCGGACTGGAGGTCGTTGATCATCGTCTTCTTGATCAGCTCCAGCTTGGCCAGTTGGGCGTGCCGCAGTTCGCGCTGCTCGGCCAGGGCGGACATCACCTCGACGACTCGCCGCTGCTCCGCAAGGCCCGGCAGCTCGATCTCGACGTTCCGCAGCCGCCCGGCGGGCAGGTCGTAGAGCCCGTCACGGCTCTCCCGCGCCTGCGCGTACAGACGGGGGTGCACCGAGCGGTGGGAGAGCCACACCGCCAGATAGCCCGGCAGGAGGCGTGTGGTGTCGCACGAGAGCCTCATGACGCTCCCGCCGTACGTGGCGCCGTGCGGTTGTCCGTCCCAGACGACCGCACGGTAGCCCCGGCCCGCCATGACGCGGGACGTGAGCAGGACGTCACCGGCGGACAGCAGTTCCGAGGGCCTCGGCGGGTTCTCCGGGCGGCGGTGGCGCATGCCCGTCGCCACGAATCCCCGCTCGGTGAGGTGCTTGGCCTCCACCGCGGGGGCGCCGTCCGGTTCCACGGTCAGCTGCCCGGACGTACCGGTCCTGGCGGCCGTGACGACGTCCCCGAGGAGACAGCGCTCGACACCGTCGGCCTCGGACGCGGCGTCCAGCACCGGCAGCAGGACCATCAGCTCGTCCACGTCCAGCTTGGCCAGCGCCCCGTCGACGGTCTTCTCCGTGTCCGTCAGGGCGTAGATGCGCTGTACCGTCCGCTGCCGTCCCTCCGCCACGCTCGTGTCGCCCGCCGTGGGGAAGTCCCACGCGCTCTGCTGCGACCACGGGTTGTTCTGGAGGAAGCCGACGCTCGGGCCCGTCAGCTGGGATTCGATCTCACGGAACGACAGGCCGTACTTCTCGTACCACCCCCGGTAGGTCTCGACGAGTTCGGCCCGCCTCGCCCCGACAAGGGCGTCGATCCGCGCCGTCAGGCCGTCCCCGAGGACGGACAGATCACCGGCGGGCGGCAGCAGACGGCCGCGCCGGGTCCAGGTCCTGAGCTGGGGCCCGGACTCACGCCACCAGTCCGTGAAGACCCCGGAGAGCGCCTGCGGTGCGAGGATGTCCGGCTCCTCCGTCAACTCCCGCCAACTGGAGGACAGTACGAGCCTCAACCGGCCCGTTCGCCCGTTGTCCGCGCGGTCGCCGTCCCGCTTCGGCGCGAACTCCGTGATGGCCCGCTCGGCCCGCTCCCACCACGCGCCGACCGCCGCCCGCAGCCGCTGCTCCCGCTCTCGTGCGAGGTCCGCAAGCCCGCGGTCGTCCGGCCTCTCGCCCGGGGGCGGGAAGTCCATGTACTCCGGATCCCCGTAGCGCGGGACGAAGAGCTGCCGAGGGGTGATTCCGTAGGCGTCCAGCAGCGCGCCCTTGCCCTTGATCTCGGCCACGGGCATCCCACCGCTCATATGGGCGCGCAGGTCCTGCGGCTCCGGCAGGGGAGCGCTGTCCACGTACCGGCGGATGTCGAGGCTGTCGCCGTGGTCCGAGAGCCGCTCCCGGTCCACGACCCGGGCGAATCGATCGACGTCCGTGAAGTCCCGCACCGCGGAGGCGATCCTCTCCACGTGCTCCGGCCGCATGTGGTTCTGGGCGGCCCCCTGGTGGTACTCGCGCGAGGCGTCGACGAACAGCACCTTCCCGCGCCGTTCCGGGGCCTTCCGCCCGGGTGCGCGCAGCAGCAGCACACAGGGCGGGACGGTGGCCGAGGAGAAGAGGTTGGGCGCGAGACCGACAACGGCCTCCACCACGTCGGCGTCCAGCAGCGCGGAGCGTGTCGCCTGGTCCCGTCCGCCGCGGAACAGCGCGCCGTGCGTGACCACCGTGCACACCGACCCCCCGCGCCCATCGACCAGTCCGAGCATGTACTGGATCAGCGCCCAGTCCGCCGGTCCCTTCTCGGAGACCGGCCCGTACGGCGCGTGCCCCCGCAGTGCCTGCGCCTGGTCGGGATGGAGGAAGAGACCGAACGGCGGCACGCTGAGCACCAGGTCGCACTCACTCGCGCCCGGCGGACCGGGCGACAGGGAGTCGCCGACCTCCAGGCGGACGTCCTGGATCCGGTGGAGAGAGAGGTTCAGGGCGGCCAGCTCGGCGGTCGGCCGGCTGACGTCCTGTCCGACGAGCGCCAACCGCCGGGCGTCACCTCCCTGTTCGTCCACGTACCGCTCGGCGTGCAGCAGCATGCCGCCCGTTCCGCAGAAGGGATCGTGGATGCGCATGCCTTCCCGCGGCCGGGAGATCTCCGTCAGCAGGTGCACCAACTCGCGAGGGGTGTAGTGCTCTCCCGAATGGCGTGCCGCGGCCTCGGACTCCTTGAGGAAGGTCTCCATCACGTCGCCGAGCATCTCGGGGTAGGCGAGGGCGTCGAGGCCGAGGTCCACGCCGCGGAAGACGTCCATCAGCTCTGCCTGCACGGTCTCGGCGGTACGGCTCACCGTGACGGCGGCCCGGCGGAGGAACTGTGCGAGCAGCGCATCGCCCTCGCCTCCCAGCCGGCCCTCGTTCAGCAGCGCGAGTGCCCGTTCCTCGAAGAGACGGGAGAGCGGGCCGCCCGGACCGCTGTCCGGCGGCCCGGCGGGGGCTTCCCGGAACCCGGCCGACGGCGCGTCGTCGAGCGTGGCCCGCGACAGGAGCAGCGCGAGGGCCACGTCCCGCCGCTCCCGGGAATCGATCAGCGCTCGGGGCGCCGCCGCCATCGCCCCGCGCAGAGCATGCTCCACCTGCTCCGGCAGGGTGAAGTTCACGGCCATGTGTCTCCCTCGTCCCTCCCTGTACCGCCCCGTGCCTCCCCCGAGGGCGGTCGGGTCAGTAGTCGACCACGTCCAAGCCCTCCTCGACGAAACGCCAGACGTCGGTGTAGGGGTCCCAGCGGTTCTGGTCGGAGGAGGTGTGCGCGGCGTTGATCCGCTGCGCGTACTGACGGGCCTTCTTGTAGTTCTGCGCCAGCTGGCCCGGTCTGACCCTCTTGGCGTCCTCCGGAGAGACGCCCCGGGCGTGGGCGCCGTACGTCTGGAGGAAACCGGGCTGCCGCTTGAGACGGCCGGCGACGTCCTCGCAGACCCCGCCGAACGTGCTCGTGTAGTTCTGGTAGTGGAGGAGGCGCCACAGCTCGAAGCAGGGGTGGGAGTAGGCGACGCGCACCCCCGCCTTCTTCGCCCGGGAGAAGGCCGTAGGAATGTCCTTGTGCTGGTCCCTGTCGAAGAGGCACCAGACCTGGGGCCAGTTCCAGTCGTCGGCTTTCAGGCCGGCCTTCTTGGCGGCCCGCTGCACCTCGTCCAGCTTCTCGATGGCGTCCTCCACGAGTGGCAGGGGCTTGCGGCGGCTCGGCGACACCGCGGCGTTCTCGATGAAGTGATTGACCGTGCGGCCCTGCTGCGCGCGGGTGCCGTGCTCCATCACGTACTCGACGAACTCCGGCTCGGTGACCTCGCCCTCCGTGAAGACGTACACCTCACGAGGCCGCTCCCCGGCTCGTGGCCTCCTGCCCCGGCTCACGCCGTCCCGCCCCTTGTCCCTCGCCATCAGGAACGCTCTTCCTCCTCTGCCAGTGCGGTGAGCATCTTCCGGCCGATCTGTCCCTGCGTCACGCGCGGGACCGCGCCGAACGCGCCCGCGAGATAGGAGTCGCTCAGGTCCTCTTCGGGCCCCGGGGCGACGTCGCTCAGCGGATACAGCTCCGTGGCTCCGCCGTCGTCCTTCTCCGTCAGCCAGATCTGTCCCGGCTCCAGCGGGCGCCCTCCCCGTGGGCTCTTGAGGAGCGAGGGGTCGTGCGAGGTGAAGACGAGCTGGGCGCCCCTGATGTTGACCCACGGAGCCTGGAAGAGCCGGACGACCTCGGCGGCGAAGCGGGGGTGGAGGCTCGCGTCCAGCTCGTCGATGAGCAGCACCGCGCCCCGGTCCAGCGCCAGCAGCAGCGGTCCGATCAGCGCGAACCACGAGCGCGTGCCGAACGACTCGTGCTGCCAGTCGAAGGGCACGACCTGGCCGCCGTCGCTTCCGTGGAGCAGCCGCACCCGGGGGCTCCGGCCGGGCTGGTGCTCCACCTCGGCGCCCTGGATGCCGAGGTCGGCCACGCGCAGCAGTTCCTCGATCCGGTCCCGGGTCCTCTCGTCGAGGAGCTCACGAGCCGTGAACGCCTCGCGCTGGCCGCGCTCGGTCTCCGGAGTGATGGCCCAGAGGTTCTGGTTGAACCACTCGTAGATCCGGGTGAGTTGGGGGTGGTTGTCGCTGGCCGCCCTGCTGAGCAGGAGGGCGTTGGGACGCGTCGTGCGGGCGAGCAGGGCACGGTCCTGGATGCGCTCGCCCGGGAAGTCGAAGACGGTGGCCCGCGCGGCGTCGCGGTCCAGCCACACCTGACGCCGTCCCTTCGGATACGCGTGCAGCCACTCGGACTCCACCCTCGTCGCGCCGAGCTCGAACCCGTACGTCCACCGGACCCCGTCCTCCAGGACGAAGTCGGCTTCGTAGAAGGTGCTTTCGGCGGCCGACTTGGGATCGAGCGCGAACTCCTCACGGGGGATGCTCCGGTAGGACGTCCACCGCCCGTACGAGTCGAGGACCGCCTCCCTCATCTTCATGAGGGCGGTGATGACGTTCGACTTGCCGGAGGCGTTGGCGCCGAAGATGCCGAGCACCGGATAGACCTGGAGCGACTTCCCGTCGGACAGGGGGAGTGCGCGCGCCCCGTCCGACTCCTCGCCCTGCGGCACGACGAAGGACAGCTCCTGCTCGTCCCGCAGCGATCGCACGTTCGCCGCGCGGAATCTCAGCAGCATGCCGTCCTCCTCCCGTCTCGCACAGCGTAACCGCGTGATCGCGTACGCGGGTGTCGGACGGTCACACCAGGCGGCGTGCCGTTGCCCAGCGGGTCAGTTCGTGGCGGTTGGAGAGCTGGAGCTTGCGCAGCACCGCCGAGACATGGGACTCGACCGTCTTGACGGAGATGAACAGTTGCTTGGCGATCTCCTTGTACGCGTAGCCGCGGGCGATGAGGCGCAGCACCTCGCGCTCGCGCTGGGTGAGGCGGTCGAGGTCCTCGTCGACGGGCGGGGCGTCGGTGGAGGCGAAGGCGTCCAGGACGAACCCGGCGAGGCGCGGGGAGAAGACGGCGTCGCCCTCCTGGACCCGGAAGACCGAGGCGACCAGGTCGGTGCCGGTGATCGTCTTGGTGACGTAGCCCCGGGCGCCGCCGCGGATCACACCGATCACGTCCTCCGCCGCGTCCGACACGGACAGCGCGAGGAAACGCACGGGCCGCTCGGCGTCGGCCATCAACGCGGCGCAGCGGCGCAGCACTTCGACCCCGCCGCCGCCCGGGAGGTGGACGTCGAGCAGGACCACCTCGGGACGGGTCGTGGTGATCACCGTGACCGCCTGGTCGACGTCGGCGGCCTCGCCGACGACCTCGACCCCGGTCTCCTCGGTCCGGCCGATCTCGGCCTGGACGCCCGTACGGAACATGCGGTGGTCGTCGACGAGGACGACCCGCACCCGACGGCCGCCCGCCTCGCCGCCGGACCGGGCGGACTCGGCCCCCGCCGCCGCTCCCGTCGTGCCGTTCCCCTCGGTCGCGTCGCTCATGACGTGTCCTCCGCCCTCTCCATCTCCAGCTCGACCTCCGTGCCGCCGTCGGGCACGGCCCGCAGCCGCGCCGTGCCCCCGTTGCGCTCCATGCGGCCGATGATCGATTCTCTGACTCCCATGCGGTCGGCGGGTATCGAGTCGAGGTCGAAGCCCGGACCGCGGTCGCGGACGGACACGAAGACCGTCCTTCCCTCGACCTCGGCGTAGACCTGCACGGCGCCGCCCTCGCCACCGTACTTGGCGGCGTTCACCATCGCCTCGCGCGCGGCCTGCATCTGCGCGCCGGTCCGGTCGTCGAGGGGGCAGTCACCGACCACGACGACCTCGATGGGCACCCCGTGCTTGTCCTCCACCTCGGCCGCGTTGCGCCGCACGGCCTCGGCGAGCGTGGCCGGTTCGTCCTCCTCGTCCTTGCCGGTGCCCTCCGGTTTGTACAGCCAGGTGCGCAGGTCGCGCTCCTGGGCGCGGGCGAGCCTGCGGACCTCGCCCGCGTTCTCCGCGTTGCGCTGGATCAGGGTGAGGGTGTGCAGCACGGAGTCGTGGACGTGGGCGGCGACCTCGGCCCGCTCCTGGGCGCGGATGCGCATGAGCCGTTCCTCGGACAGGTCCTGCGTCATCCGCACGAGGTAGGGGCCGGCGAGGAGCGTTATGCCGACCAGGACGGCCAGGGCGGCCTGGAGGACGGAGCCGAGGTGGGCGGCGGAGCCCTGGAGGACGACGATGCCGGAGACGCCCGCGGTGACGAGGAGCACGCCGACGACCGCGCGCAGCAGCGTGAGCGTACGGCGTCGGCCGCCGACCTCGACCCAGCGCGCCCGGCGGGCGTTGTCCGCCTGGCGCCAGACGAGGGCGACGCCCGCGGCGACGAGGACGGCAGGCAGCAGATAGGCCTTGACGCCCGTGCCGAGCTTGATGCTGCTCACGAACACCAGGGAGACGACGACCATGAGGAGCAGCGCGACGATCTGGCCCCGGTCGGGCTTGCGGGCCACGAGTCTGCGGCGGCCGTCGGGCGAGGTCTCGGTGGTCACGAGGGAGGGCGGGCGCTGGTCGCCGACGCCGCCGAGGCCGAGCGGCACGAAGAACCAGAACGCCGCGTACAGCAGGGCGCCGAGGCCGTTGGCCATGAACAGGCCGACGAAGACGAGCCGCACCCAGATGACGGGCAGCCCGAGATGCCCGGCGAGGCCCCGCGCCACTCCTCCGAGCCAGCGGCCGTCGCTGCTGCGGTAGAGCTTGCGCGGCGGCCGCGGGTCGTCGAGGGGCGCTGCGGCTTCCGGCATGCCAACGATGGTCACACGACGGGGAGTGGGGAGCATCAGGGTCGGCCCCCGAGACTCCCCTGATCTTCCGCGGACGGGCCGTCGAACGCCTCCCGGGCCACGTCTCGGGGCCGATATCAGGGTTCGGCCAGGGTCATCCCGACTGCCGTCGCGGCGCCGCGGCCGTCACCATGGACGCATGACCGATCACGAGCACGCCGCGACGGGTCCGGGACCCGGCACCGGCCCGCGCCCCGCCGAGGGCGCCGGGCCGGCGGATGCCGCGTCCGCCGCGGCGTCCCTGGCGGACGCGGCGGACACGGCGTCCGAGCAGGGGGAAGGGGAAGCGGCGGCCGGCGAGGACGGCGCGGCCGGTTCCCCGGCGCGGCTGCGCCGCGACCGCCGACACCGGATGGTGGCGGGCGTGTGCGCCGGGCTCGGGCGGCACACGGACATGGACCCCGTGATCTTCCGTATCACCCTCGCGGTGCTGGCCGCGACGGGCGGCATCGGCCTCATCTTCTACGGGTTCGCGTGGCTGTTCCTGCCGACCGAGGACGACGAGGAGAACGAGGTCCGCAAGCTGCTGACCGGCCGGGTCGACGGACAGGCGCTGGCCGCCGTGCTGTTCGCGCTGGTCGGCTGCGGCGTGTTCCTGACGATGCTGCGCAACGGCGGGCTGCTGATGTTCGCCGTCGTCCTGTCCCTGCTGCTCGCGGGCGCGGGGTACTGGTCGCGGCGGCGGGACACGCCCGGCCCCGACCCGCTGGCGGCGCAGGCGGCCGCCGACGCCCCGCCGGAGGCCCAGGCGCCGCCGCCCACGCTGTATCCGTCGTGGTGGCGCGACCCCATCGTCAAGGACGGGACGCACGTCGGCGGCACCGGTTATCTGTGGGGCCCCGGCGACTCCCGCGACCGGGACGTGGCGGCGGCCGTCAACATCGGTCTGGGCCGCGTCCGGCACGGCCGGGAGAGCCGGACCGCGCCGCGCGGGGCACCTCCGCGGCCTCGCGGGCCCCGCTGGATCGGCGGCTGGGTGTTCCTGCTGGCCCTGCTGGCGGGCGGCCTGGGCACCCGGCTCACCTGGGACGGCCATCCGCTGGGCACCAGCCTCCAGGCCGGTCTCGCCTGTGCGCTGGCGGTGTTCGGGCTCGGACTGGCGGTCAGCGCCTGCCTGGGGCGTACGGGGGGCGGCTCGGTGTTCCTGGCGATCGTCACGGCGGCGCTGCTCGCCGGGGCGGCGGCACTGCCCAAGGACGTCACCACACACTGGAACAACACGTCCTGGCGGCCGGCGGCGGTCGCGGACGTACGGCCCGCCTACCAGCTGGGGACGGGCGTCGGCACCCTGGACCTGACGGGGGTCAGGACCGGCAAGGGGCAGACGGTGACGACACGGGCCCAGGTCGGGGCGGGCCGGCTGAAGCTGGTGGTGCCGCGGGACGCGACGGTCCGGCTGACCATCGAGGTGGGTGTCGGGGACATACGGTTGCCCGGCGACGACCGGAAGGACGTGGACGTGCAGCCGGGCAGGCATCAGGACGTGACGCTTCCGGCACGGGCCGGCACCGGGGGCGGCGGCACGTTCGACATCAGCGTCGAGGTCGGGGTCGGACAGGCGGAGGTGAGCCGTGCTGCGTCATGAGTTCCAGCCGGGGAAGCTGGTCGCGGGCCTCTTCCTCATGGCGACGGGCGGGATCTACGCGGGGGACGCGGCGGGGCTGTGGGACACACCCTGGTTCGCGGTGGTCCCGCTGGTGGTCGGCGGTCTGTGCCTCGCCGGTACGGCGGCGGCCCTGACCCGGGCCGTCCGCAGACGACGCGGGCCCGGCCGTACGAGGACGGCCGAGCCCGTGGGAACCGACGGAGGGAGCTGACGGGCAGTCCCTCCGGGGACGTTATGCGAAGCCTCCCGAGCGTTGCCGTCGCCTCGCCCGCAGAAGGGAGTCCAGGGAGAGGTAGGGCGCGCCGGCGAGGACGAGCGGCAGCCAGGCCATCAGATAGGCGAGGTCGTTGCCATAGTAGTAGGGGTCGGACGCCCAGCTCACCGTCAGCCACAGGCTGAGGGAGATCAGCGCGCCGCCGAGGGCGGCGATACGGGAGAGGAGTCCGAACAGGGTGCCGAGGCCCACGGCGAGTTCGCCGAACGCCATGGCGTAGCCGAAGCCGACGGGGTTCTTGAGGGCCATGTCGACCAGGGCGGGGATCGCCGCGGAGTCGCGGACGGCGCGCATGGTGTCGCCCACGGATCCGGCGCCGCCCGACTTCAGGAACGCGCTGTCGGTCAATTTGTCCAAGCCGGCGTAGATGAACGTGACGCCGAGGAAGATACGAAGCGGCAGCAGGGCGTAGTGGCCGGCGGAGTCCCGCCAGTCACGGCGTCCGCCGTCCAGGTAGGGGGTGTGTGTATCCGTACGAATGCCGTGAGTCATCGTTCCTAGCCACCTCTCGCCGCCGAGACCCCATCAACTGACCATACGCACGAGAACGGAATTCGGATCAATTCTCCCGCGGAGAATTTTCCGGACGCATTCGGCCGGGGTCCGGATGTGGGGCGGCCGTCCGGGTTGTCTCGTCCGGGTCCTCGGACGGGGTCGGTCGTGGAGTGCGGTCAGTCGGTGATCTCCACGACGCAGCGGTTGGTGGTGACGCCGGCCGCGGTCACCACCTGGACCTCCACGGAACCGGGCTCGACGTCGACGGGGACGGGGACCTTGAGGACCGTGTCGGTGGGGTTGCTGAAGCCTCCGGTGACCGGGACCAGGGGGACGTGGACGTTGACCGGGCCGATGCGGACGACCATGAGGGAGAGCCGGTCGGCGGTGTCGGCGCCGGGCGGGACGAAGCCGGAGCCGCGGATCTCGATGTCGTCGCCGGTGCGGATCGGGCCGTCCAGGTCGCCCGCCTCGCGGGCGCGGACGACGGAGAGGACGACGGGCCGGCCGCCCTCGGCGTACTTGCCGGCCAGGTAGGTCGCGGCCGAGATGAGGACCAGGACGGCGAGTCCCCAGGGCAGGTCGGGGAGCTGGTCGGGGCGGCGGGCGAGCCGGACGGCGGCGAAGACGAGGGCGACGGCGCCGATCACGACGTACTGGATGTCGGCGAAGGTGCCGCGGCCGGAGTCGTCGGTGAGGAGGTCGGCCGCCCGGGGCCGGTGCGCGGGCAGCTTCTGGAGCCGCTGTCCGAGGACCCGCATCCCCACCACGCGGCGCACGATCACGGCGATCCCGCAGACCACGGCGAGGACGGTCACCACGCCGGCGCCGCGGACGAGTTCGAGCCCGGAGATCAGGGCGTCCCGTTCGGCGGGGTCGGAGGCGGCGGCGAGCCGTCCGGCCAGGACCAGCACGGCGTAGGAGACGAACAGCACCCAGGCCGCGGCGACGGTCCGGGAGGTGGACATCCGGTTGTCCTCGCCGATGACCGGCGCCAGCGCCCCGCCGCGCGACCGATGGAACCACGAGGCGGCGGTCAGCGCCCCGGCCACGACGACCGCGGCCAGCAGTCCGGCCGTGCGCGCGCTGGTCCAGCCCGCGCCGATCGCGGTCAGCGCCTGCACCAGCAGCAGGAGGACGAGGACCGCCCACAGGACGGACACCGTGCGCAGCCACAGCCGGGACAGCCAGGCCCCGCCCTCGGTGCGACCGCGTTCGGCGACGACCTGGGCGGACTGGGTCAGCTCCTCGGAGATCCACTGCCGGGAGGCGGAGGCCGAGTGGGCCACCGCCGCGGGCAGTCCTTGCCCGGCCGCGAACTCCTCGCGTTTGAGGAGGAACTCGGCCACCGCCCGGCGGTGTCCCGCACGGGCCCCGTGCGGGCAGTCCCCGCAGGTGCAGCCGCCCCCGTGGGCAGCGGTCTCCGCGCCCTGCCTCGCTTCCTGCACCGCCACGCCCGACGCCCGCCTTCCGCGCACCACGGCGCGACCGGTGGCCCCGGGTGGGGCTCCGGTGGGACGCCGTACAACTCCCCTGTGACGAGAGCGAATTGTGCCCTACGGCACCCGGCACCCGTTCGGCAGGTACGGTCACCAGGGGTGAATCCCGGTGCGCCGTGTTGACGCGGCAGCCGCAATCCGCGTCCTGGTGCCCCTGTTGGGGCACTAGCTCAGCAGGTCCGGTTCGCTGCGGCTGATGTCCTGCCACAGGGGCTGGTAGTTGATCCAGGCCACGAGGTCGCCGCCGAGCTGTTCGCGGGTGGCCGTGGCCGGACGGTGGTCGATGAGGACCGGGCGGCCCGCGGCCTTGGCGGTGAGCTGGACCTGGCAGGACTTCTCCATCGACAGGAACCACCAGGCGGCGGCGTCGACCGAGTTGCCGACGGTCAGCAGCCCGTGGTTGCGCAGCACGAGCGCCTTGTGGCTGCCGAGGGCGGTGGCGATCCGGCGGCCCTCCTCGGCGTCCACGGCGACGCCGGTGTACGCGTCGTACAGGGCGTGGTCCTCGTAGAAGGCGCAGCTCTCCTGGCTGATGGGGTCGAGCAGTTCACCGAGCGCGGACAGGGCGCGGCCGTACACGGAGTGGCAGTGGGCGACGGCGACGACGTCGGGGCGGGCGGTGTGCACCTGGACGTGCACGGTGAACGCGGCCTGGTTGACGTGGTAGCTGCCCTCGATCACCTGTCCGTCCCGGTTGGCCAGGACAAGATCGCTGACGGTGACGTGCCGGAACGGCATTCCGAAGGGATTGACCCAGAAGCAGTCGGAGAATTCGGGGTCGCGCGCGGTGATGTGTCCCGACACCCCGTCCTCGAATCCCGACCGGCCGAAGATCCGGAGTGCGCCCGCGAGCCGTTCCTTCCGGTGCCGGCGTTCGTCCTCGACCGATTCGTGCATCGGCGGCATCGCGAACCGGAGCTGGTCGGTCGGCAGCGGCAGGGGCGGGGTGGGCCCGTGCATTGGTCCTCCTGCACTGGTTTTGCTGTACGGGGCGGAAGTTACCGTCGGTCAGCACGAGAGAACAGAGTTGTTATCCAAAGAAGACCCGTGCGACCGATACCCGACAGAAGATGTCGGGTATTGCAGGAACACTCGCCGGTATGAACCAGACGGCCCGCTGGGCGGATTTCCGTGCCGCCGCACCCGAATTCGCGCGGACGGCGGAAAAGCGCTTCACCGCCTTCCGCCACCACGTCCTCGCCACCCTCCGCGCGGACGGCTCACCGCGCACCTCCGGCCTGGAGGTGCGCTTCCTGGACGGCGAGCTGTGGCTCGGCATGATGCAGGACTCGCTCAAGGCCCTCGACCTGCGCCGCGACCCGCGCTTCGCGCTCCAGGCCAATCCGGGGCCGGGCACGGACATGGACGGCGGGGACGTACGGGTCGCCGGGCGCGCGGTCGAGGTCACCGACCCGGCGCTGAAGGGGGCGTACATGCGGGAGGTGGAACCGCCGGAGCCGTTCCACCTCTTCCGCACCGAACTGACGGAGGTCGTGCGGACCTTCGTCGAGGACGAGACGTACCTCGTCACCGTGGTCTGGAGGCCCGGAGCGCCGGTGCGCACGCTCAGGCGGACCTGAACCTCACCGGGGACCGGCCCCGGGGAGGCTCACTCCCACTCGATGGTGCCCGGCGGCTTGCTGGTGACGTCGAGGACAACACGGTTGACGTCGCGGACCTCGTTGGTGATGCGGGTCGAGATCCGGCCGAGGACGTCGTACGGCAGCCGGGACCAGTCGGCGGTCATGGCGTCCTCGGAGGAGACCGGGCGCAGCACGATCGGGTGGCCGTAGGTGCGGCCGTCGCCCTGGACGCCGACGGAGCGGACGTCCGCGAGCAGGACCACCGGGCACTGCCAGATGTCGCGGTCGAGGCCGGCCGCGGTCAGCTCCTCGCGGGCGATGGCGTCGGCCTCGCGCAGCAGGTCCAGGCGCTCCTTGGTGACCTCGCCGACGATGCGGATGCCGAGGCCGGGGCCCGGAAAGGGCTGGCGCTGGACGATCTCCTCGGGCAGGCCCAGTTCCTGGCCGACCATCCGGACCTCGTCCTTGAACAGCTTGCGCAGCGGCTCGATCAGCTGGAACTCGAGGTCCTCGGGGAGGCCGCCGACGTTGTGGTGGGACTTGATGTTCGCCGTGCCGGTGCCGCCGCCGGACTCGACGACGTCCGGGTAGAGCGTGCCCTGGACCAGGAACTCCACCGCGGGGCCCGCGTCGGCGATGATCTCGGCCTGGGCCTGCTCGAAGACGCGGATGAACTCCCGGCCGATGATCTTCCGCTTCTCCTCGGGGTCGCTGACCCCCTTGAGCGCGGTGAGGAAGCGCTCCTCGGCGTCGACGACCTTCAGCTGCACGCCGGTGGCGGCCACGAAGTCCTTCTCGACCTGCTCGGTCTCGCCCTTGCGCATCAGGCCGTGGTCGACGTACACGCAGGTCAGCTGGGAGCCGATGGCCTTCTGGACGAGGGCGGCGGCGACGGCGGAGTCCACGCCGCCGGAGAGCCCGCAGATGGCCCGCCGGTCGCCGACCTGCTCGCGGATCGCGGCGACCTGCTCCTCGATCACGTTGCCGGTGGTCCAGTCGGGGCTGAGGCCGGCGCCGCGGTACAGGAAGTGCTCCAGGACCTGCTGGCCGTGCGTGGAGTGCATGACCTCGGGGTGGTACTGGACGCCGTAGAGCTTCTTGTCGTCGTTCTCGAAGGCGGCGACCGGGACGACGTCCGTGGAGGCCGTGACGGAGAAGCCCTCGGGGGCGCCGGAGCAGGCGTCGCCGTGGGACATCCACACGGCCTGCTCGGCGGGGGTGCCCTCGAAGAGGGTGGAGGAGGTGCGCGAGACGTGCAGGCCGGTGCGGCCGTACTCACGGGCGCCGGTGTTGTCGACGGTGCCGCCGAGGGCCTGCGCCATCAGCTGGAAGCCGTAGCACATGCCGAACACGGGGACACCGGCCTCGAACAGGGCGCTCTCGACGGTGGGGGCGCCCTCCTCGTACACGGACGAGGGGCCGCCGGAGAGGATGATGGCCGCCGGGTTCTTGGCGAGCATCTCGCTGACCGGCATGGTGCTCGGCACGATCTCGCTGTAGACCCGGGCCTCGCGGACGCGGCGGGCGATGAGCTGGGCGTACTGCGCGCCGAAGTCGACGACCAGGACGGTGTCGGGTGCGGCGGCGGCAGGAGTCGCTGATGACACGGGGTGCCTTCCGGCGGTCGGGCGGGGGGTCTGTGGTCATCGATTCTAACGGGGACGGGCGCCGGGGCCTCCCCGCGCGGGCTCCGTGGCATACTGGCCCCATGCTTTCGCACCCGACCTTCGTCTTTACCTATGGCAACCGGCCCACCGGCTGCCATGGTCGTGCTGCTTGAGCAACTGACAAGCGACTTCCCAGGCGCCCCGGGCCGACAAGGTCCGGGGCGCCTGGCATTTCCGGACCGTGTCGCTCCGGGGTTCCGGGTCCACCGGCGAGAACCCGACGAGGAGCCCCCGACATGAGCACCGCAGCGACCGACAGGACCGGCGCCCGCACCAGCGAGGCCGCCGAGACGATCACCGACGCCCGGGAGCGCGTCGACGCGCTCGACGACCGGATCATCGGTCTCGTACAGGAGCGGATGGCCGTCTCCGCCGTGATCCAGGAGGCGCGGATCGCCTCCGGCGGGCGGCGGGTGAACCTCTCCCGCGAGATGGAGATCCTCGACCACTACAGGGAGGCGCTGGGCAGGCCCGGCACCGCCCTCGCGATGACGCTCCTCGAACTGTGCCGGGGTCGCATCTGAGTTCGGGCGCGCTCTCACTCGTACGGCGCGTGACCGCCCCGCGGGCGGCTTCGTTGGTCCCGTTGTCCGTGCCAGCCAGGGGCGGGCCCGAAAGAACCACGCGTGGCTCGCTCTGGAGCGTCGAGACGTGCGGATCGTGCCGTACGTCGTGGGACCTCGCTCCAGGGAAGTGACCGGACGGCAGGGGACAGCAGCCCGGTCATCCAAGAGAACCGGCCGGCTCCGGGGACGCCCGGGGCCGTCCGGCGGAAACTGTAGGAATCCCCAACTGCTGGACCGGACGGTTGCGGAGGCCGTCCCCGTCCAGCACGATGCGAAGCACATCCCCACACCCGAGTCCCCGGGTCGACAACCGAATCGTGGTGCACCCCCCGACCGCCAGAGGTCGAGACCATCGATACGTCCCGTGCGCACCGGGACGCCGACCCAGGCACGACGGGCAGGGGCACACGGACAAGCGGCGCAACCCCCCGGCGCCGCTCCCAGGCACCGGCGCTGCCCTGACGCCGGTGCTGACGGAGAAGGGCCCCGCGGTTCGTCCGCGGGGCCCTTCACGTGTGCCCAAAGATGTGACGCGGCACACATAAGAATTCCGTGAAGAAGAGCACAACCATCGGCGGGCCTCGTGGATCAAACCCCCCGTACCAAGGGCCATACCCGCGCCCCACACGCGACGGCCTCCCACAACGCCCCGTGCCGCTCACCCGCGGCATGCCGGACTTTCGAGGTCTCTTCATGAAGCTTCGCCGCGCCATGGTCGCCGCCGCCGCGACGGCCGCCATAGCCCCGCTCGCCCTGCTCGCGGCGCCCGCCGCCTACGCCGACCCCGACCCGGCCTCCTCGGCGCCGAGCGCCAGTGTCTCCGAGTCGGCCCCGCAGAGCACCGAACCCACCGACACCGCGTCGGCCCCGCAGAGCACCGAGCCGAGCGCGTCCGCCAGCACGTCCGCCTCCGCGAGCGAGTCGGCACCCGCGCCGAGCGCCTCCGCCAGCGAGTCCGCCCCGGCCGCGTCCCCGTCGACCTCCGCTCCCACCGAGTCCGAGTCCCCCGACCCGGAGCCGTCGGCGTGCGAGGACTCCAAGGTGGACGTCAGCATCACCGGTCTGCCCGGCAAGATCGCCGCGGGCAGCGGCTGGCACAAGTTCTCGCTGAACGTGCTGAACAAGTCCGACTCCACGCTCAACGACCTCGACTTCTTCGCGGGGGCCTCCCCCGACAAGGACGGCGAGGAGCTGTTCCGGAGCAAGCAGGTCCAGCTCCAGGCGTGGGACCCGGACGGCAAGTCCTGGGTGAACCTGGACGAGGGCGGCTTCGCGGTCGGTTACGTCGGCTACACCGACGTGCTGAAGCCCGACTACGAGGTCGACGTCCCGATGCGGGTGAACGTGCAGTCGTCCGCCCCGGTCGGCTCCGGCTTCACGCTCGGCGCGACGATCTACGGCGACACCGACGGTCAGTGCACCGGCTTCGGCGACGTCTCCTACAAGTTCCAGATCGTGTCCGCCGGCACCGACACCAACGGCACCAAGCCGCAGGAAGGCGGCAAGGCCCCGGTGACCGACACCAAGCCGGCCGCGGACACCCCCGAGGTCGAGGGCACCCTGGCCTCGACCGGTTCCAGCTCCGCCCTGCCGACCATCGGCCTCGTCGGCGGTGTCGCCGTCGTCGCCGGTGCGGGTGCCGTGTTCGTCGCGCGGCGCCGCAAGGCGGGCGCCGAGGCGTAAGCGCCTCGCACCACGGCCCGGCACGGCCGGGAAGGACCCGCGCTCGGAGGGGGGCGCGGGTCCTTCCTTTGTGTCATCGCCGCTTTCCTGTCATCCTCGCTTCTTCGTCATCCCCGCTTCGGCGGGACCACCGGGACGTCCAGGAGCGGCAGGCGCAGCGCGGCGAAGGCGTCCGCGGGGACCGCCGGGGAGCGGGGCTCGACGGGTGCCAGACGGGTGTAGGCGGCGCCCTGCGGCGGGCGCGGGTCCGGCTCGCCCTCGTTGGGCCAGTGGGCCATCGCCCGCTCGGCCTGCGCGGTGATCGTCAGGGACGGGTTGACGCCCAGGTTCGCCGAGACCGCGGCGCCGTCCACCACCGAGATGCCGGGGTGGCCGTAGAGGCGGTGGTACGGGTCGATCACTCCCGTCTCGCGCGAGGCGCCGATGGGGCAGCCGCCGAGGAAGTGCGCGGTGAGCGGGGTGCCCATCAGCTCGCCGACGTTGCTGCCGGCGAAGCCGTTGATCTCCTCGGCGAGCGCGGTCGCCGCCCGCGTGGCGGCCCTGATCTGCTTGGGGTTGGGCGCACCGTGCCCCTGGCGGGCGGTGAGCAGGCCCCGGCCGACGCCGTCCGGTTTCAGGTACGTCGTCAGGGAGTTGTCCAGCGACTGCATGACCAGGCCGATGATGGTCCGCTCCGACCAGCGGCGGTTGGACAGCGAGCGCAGGACCAGCAGCGGGTGCCGGGCCGCGTGGGCCAGCCAGCCCAGGACGCGGGAGGAGCCCTCGGCGTACGGGACCTGGAGGATGGACAGCCCGCCCATCGAGTTGGAGCCCCTGCCGTAGCGGACCGGTTCGATGTGGGTGTCCTCGTCGGGGTGGACGGAGGACGTGATCGCCACGCCCCGGGTGAAGTCGGCCCGGGGGACGCCATGGGCCCTGCGGTAGCGGCGGTCGTCGGTCTGTGCGCCCACCAGGGCCTCGGAGTTGGTACGGGTCAGCTCGCCCAACCGGTCGGACAGGTACGGCAGTTGGCCGCCCGCCTTCATACGGTGCAGCAGGGTCTGGGTGCCGTAGGTGCCGGCGGCCAGGACCACCCGCCGGGCGGTGAGGACACGGCCCTCGCCCTTCTTCCTGTTGTCCGTGGGCAGGGTCGCCACCGCGTAGCCGCCGCGCGAGTCGTCGGTGACGGACACGACCGTGGTCATCGGGTGGACGGTCGCGCCCGCCTTCTCGGCGAGGTGGAGGTAGTTCTCGTCGAGGGTGTTCTTGGCACCGTGCCGGCAGCCGGTCATGCACTCGCCGCACTCGGTGCAGGCGGTGCGGGAGGGCCCGGCACCGCCGAAGTAGGGGTCGGCCGCCCGCTCGCCCGGCGCGGCCCTGGTACCGCCGTCGGCGTCCTCACCGTCGCCGAAGAACACCCCGACCGGTGCCATGTGGAAGGTGTCGCCGACGCCCATCCGCGCCGCAGCCGCCTTCAGGTGCACGTCGGAGGGGGTCATGGTCGGGTTGAGCCGCACGCCGAGCATCCGCCGGGCCTGATCGTAGTACGGCCTCAACTCGTCCTGCCAGTCGGTGATGTCCTTCCACTGCGGGTCCTCGAAGAACGCCGCGGGCGGGACGTAGAGCGTGTTGGCGTAGTTGAGCGAGCCGCCGCCGACGCCCGCGCCGGCCAGCACCATGACGTTGCCCAGCAGATGGATGCGCTGGATGCCGTACATGCCGAGCCGGGGTGCCCAGAGGTAGTTCCTCAGGTCCCAGGAGTTCTTGGGGAGCGTGTCGCGGGTGAAGCGGCGGCCGGCTTCGAGCACGCCGACGCGGTAGCCCTTCTCGGTGAGGCGCAGGGCGGTGACGGAGCCGCCGAAGCCCGATCCGACGACGATGACGTCGTAGTCGTAGGCGTCCTTGGGCACGTGCGTTCTCCCCTTCGGATGCGGCGCGGACGGAGGTGACGGCGCGGGTGGACGTGACGGCCCGGGTGGGCGTGACGGCGCGGGCGGCGCACCCCGGCCTAGCGGAAGCGGAACGCCTTCAGCGCGCGCAGGGCACGGCTGAGGACGGCCGCATACTGCGCGTCGTCCATGCCCAGGGCCGGGGCCATGGGGAGGAGGCGCTGGTGGGCGATGGTCTGCGGCTCGGTGTACTTGAGGATGCCCTCGGAGCCGTGGCGGCGGCCGAGGCCGGAGTCCTTCATGCCGCCCATGGGGGACTGGACGCTGCCGTAGGCGGGCGCGTAGCCCTCGTTGATGTTGACGGTGCCGGTGCGCAGCCGGGCGGCGATGTCCCGGGCGCGGCGGGTGTTCCTGGTCCAGATCGCCGAGTTGAGGCCGTAGGGCGTGGAGTTGGCGCGTTCGACGGCCTCGTCGTCGGTGGCGAAGCGGTAGACGGAGACGACCGGGCCGAAGGTCTCCTCGCCGCACACGGCCATCGGGGCCTCGACGCCTTCGAGGACGGTGGGTTCGAAGAAGTAGGGGCCGATGTCGGGCCGGGCGACGCCGCCGGCGACCAGGGTGGCGCCCTTGGCGACGGCCTCGTCGACGTGCCGTCCGACGGTCTCCAGCTGCCGTTCGCCGGCGAGGGAGCCCATGTCGGCGCCGTACGCGAGGGAGTTGCCCAGCCGCATGGCCCGGGTACGGGCGGCGAAGCGCTCCAGGAAGGCGTCGGCGACGGACTCGTGGACGTAGAGCCGCTCGATGGAGACGCAGAGCTGACCGGCGGAGGAGAAGCAGGCGCGGACGGCGCCGGCGGCGGCCTTGTCGACGTCGGCGTCCTCCAGGACCAGCATGGCGTTCTTGCCGCCGAGTTCGAGGGAGACGCCGACCAGCCGGGCGGCGGCGGCCCCGG
Organism: Streptomyces sp. NPDC026672; assembly: GCF_040638185.1. Taxonomy (NCBI): domain Bacteria; kingdom Bacillati; phylum Actinomycetota; class Actinomycetes; order Kitasatosporales; family Streptomycetaceae; genus Streptomyces; species Streptomyces sp. NPDC026672. The sequence goes on along the minus strand of NZ_JBEZXS010000006.1, from coordinate 198,843 downwards.
CGACCTCGCGGCCGGTGCGGGTGGAGCCGGTGAAGGAGACGTAGTCGGCGTGCCTGACCACCTCGGGGCCGACGACCGGGCCCTCGCCGATGACGACCTGGAAGACACCGGCGGGCAGTCCGGCCTCGATGAGCAGGTCGCGGGCCCACAGCGCGGTCAGGCAGGTCTCGGTGTCGGGCTTCATCACGACGGCGTTGCCCGCGACGAAGGCGGGCAGGGCGTCGCCGACGGCGAGTTCGAGGGGGTAGTTCCAGGGCACGATCTGGCCGACGACACCGCGCGGGTGGCGCAGTTCGGTGACCTTGGTCAGGGTCGGCATGGCGCCGGTGTGCCGCTTGGGGGCGAGGTAGGCGGCGGCCTTGCGGCCGTAGTGGCGGGCGACGACGGCGACGCCCTGCACCTCCTCGTGGGCGTGCAGGCGGGCCTTGCCGGTCTCCAGCTGGATGAGGTCGAGGACCTCGGCCTGCCGTGCCAGGACCAGGTCGTGGAAGCGGAGCAGGACGGCCGCGCGCTGCCGTACGGGCACCTTGGCCCACACGGCCTGGGCGGCCCGTGCCGCGCCGAACGCCCGCTCGACGTCCTCGGGGGTGGACTCGGGCAGGTCGGCCAGCTTCTCGCCGGTGAACGGGGTGTGGTTGGCGGTGCGGCCGGAGCCGGCGACGCCCTTGGTGAGCTGTGCGACCAGTTCCGGCGTGACCACGTCGGCGGCGGTGCGGACGCCCTCCGGGGCGGGGGCGAGGGGGTTGGTGCCGGTCGGGTGCGTACCGGTCTTCTCCGGGGCCTGCGAGTCCGTCATGAGCCGCAGGGTATGCCGGGGCGGAAACTTTGGGTACCCGTCGGTAACGCGGATTCACCGAGTGCTCACATGCCGCCAGTGATCACTGGCGGCGAACACCCTGATCAGGGGTTGGGCGGGGTCAGAGGGGGACGGCGGCGGGCGCGAGGGGCTCCCGCTCCGGACCGGCGATCGTGGTGAGCACGGCGGCGACCTCCTCCGGGCCCGGCCGCTGGGACGGCTCCGGCAGCAGCAGCCGGTCCAGGAGCGGGCCGAGGGGGCCGGTGTCCTCGGGCGCCACCGGCGGCCGGCCCTCGACCGCCGCGCGCAGCAGCGCGCCGAGGGACCACAGGTCGGCGGCGGGGCCCGCGCCGCGCTCCACCAGCCGCTCGGGCGCCATGAAGTCGAGGTCGTCGCCCGGCGCGCCGCCCCCGGCGCCGGGCTCGCCCGGGTCGCCGTGCGGGCCCTCGCCCTGGGGGTGGCCGATGCCGAAGTCGGTGAGGACGACCCGGCCCGTGCCGGACTCCACGAGCACGTTGGCGGGCTTGAGGTCGCGGTGCACGATGCCCACGGCGTGCGCGGCGCGCAGGGCGCCGAGGACGGCGAGCCCCACGCGGGCGGCCTCGGAGGCGGGCAGGGGCCCCTGCGCCAGGGTGGTGTGCAGGGACTCGCCGCGCACCAACTCCATGACGATCCAGGGGAGTCCGCCCTCCACGAGGACGTCGTGGATGGCGACGGCGGCCGGGTCGTCGACGCGCGCGGCGGCCCGGGCCTCGCGGTAGAGGCGGTTGGCGGCCCGCAGCCGGTCCTCGTCGGCCGGATCGCCGGGCAGCAGGGGTTCCTTGACGGCCACGTGCCGTCCGCCGGTCTCGTCGAACGCCCGCCACACGGTGCTCGTGGGCCCGCTGCCTATGCGTTCGATCAGCCGGTAGCGCCCGCCGAGCAGACGTCCCCCGGGCGCGTCGGTTTCGCTCATGCCCCATCAGTACCGTGCGCACCGCGCTCTTGTCGACGCGCCCCGGTCAGACCGCCGCCGCCAACTCCCTTGGGCCGGGCATCCGTTCAGCCGCCCACGGTGATCGCCTCACTCACCGGTCGCCTCACCCACCTGGCTCGCCGAGGAACGTGTCGACCGCCACGTCGAAGTACTCCCGCGCCTCGCGCACCTTCCCGACCGGCGCCGACACCCACACGTCGTACAGCCGCCCGTCCTCCTCCCAGCACAGGTCGTACGTGTGCCGGGCGCCCTCGGCCGCGCTGAAGCCGTTCCAGGTGAACTCCCAGAGCGCGGCGGGCCGTCCGGAACGCGTCGTGCGCGTGACCCGGCCGTCGTGGTAACCGGGGTTGGTGCGGGGCCCGTCGGCCGCCGAGCGGCGCAGCACCCCGAGCGGGCCGCCCGGCTGGGGAGCGCCCACCTTGACGCCGAGCCGGAAGGTCCTGCCCGACGAGACGTAGAAGATCCGCTCGCCCTGCGGCTCGCGGCGGAAGCCCTCGGGCACGGCGAGCGAGAAGCCGCCCGCGTCCCGGACGAGGCGGTAACCGGACGGCGCGGTACGGGTGTCGGTCGCGCGGGGCAGCGGGCCGGTGCCCGGTGTCGCCGGCCCGCTCGACGTGTGCGCGGGCGCCGGCTCGCCCGCCCCGCCGCCCCGGTGCACCAGCAGCGCGGCGGCCGACACGCCCGCCCCTGCCATGGCCGCCATGAGCAGCCCCGCGACCAGCACGCCCCGCGGGGAACGCCCGGAGCGCGCCACCACGGGCGCGGCGATCGGCACGTTCGGCCGGGTCGGCGAGTACGGCACGACGGGCCGCGCGGGGGCCGGCGCCGGCGGGGTGCGGCCCGTCTCACGGAACGCCCGCAGCATCCGCTCGGCCTCCCCCGCGTCCAGCCGCCGCTCCGGGTCCCGCTCCAGCAGCCCCCGTACGACGGGCAGCAGCGGCTCGGCCTGTTCGGGCGGGCGGATCTCGTCGGCGACGACGGCGTGCAGGATGCCGCCGAGCGAGTCGCGCCGGAACGGCGACACGCCGCTCAGCAGCGCGCACAGCAGCACGCCCAGCGACCACAGGTCGGACGCGGGTCCGCTGCGCGCGCCCGCCATCCGCTCCGGCGCCGTGTACTCGGGCGAGCCGACGAAGGAGCCGGTCTCGGTGAGCGTGGTGGCGCCGGGGACCTGCGCGATCCCGAAGTCGGTGAGGACGACCCGGTCGGTGCCGGACTCCACGAGGACGTTGGCCGGCTTGACGTCCCGGTGCAGGATGCCCGCCTCGTGCGCGGTGCGCAGGGCGCCGAGCAGGGCGATGCCGATGCGCGCGGCCTCGGCGGCACCGACCGGGCCGTGGGCGGCCATGCGGTCGGCGAGGGATTGGCCGTCGATCAACTCCATGACGATGTACGGGCGTTCGTCGTGCTCGACCACGTCGTGGACGACGATGACGTGCGGATGGCCGAGTCCGGCGACCGCGCGGGCCTCACGCAGCGTGCGGTCCCGGCGCAACCGGGCCTCGTCGTCGGACAGGGAGGGGTCCTGGGTGAGTTCCTTGACCGCGACACGCCGCCCGAGGAGTTGGTCGGTGGCCCGCCACACCACGCCCATCCCGCCGCGCCCGAGCCGCGCCTCCAGCCGGTAACGGCCCGCGATCACCCGGTTGCCCTCGGTCCCCATGGGGCCCATCATGCCGCAGCCGACATCCGTGCCCTCGAAATCTGATCGCTGCCAGAGGTTTCTCTTTCAATCCGGTAGTTCGTTAAATCCGGCTGCAGAGGTCAAGCCATGTTCGATGGCGACCTCGCCGATCGTGACCTGAAGCCCGGAACGCGGGCCCTTGTTCATCAAAGCTCGCCGCCACCGGTTGAAGGTGGTAACGGGGGTGAGTCAGGAACAGACGGGACCTCGGCCCAGCAAGCATGCTGGGCCTGGTGGGGTTCGGTTGATTCCCCTCCCCGGGCACCTTGTTCGGTCACGGGTGCGGGGCAGCGGCGTCCAGCCGTCCCGTGGTGCGAAGCACCGGACCCAACGGAAGAAGAGGGCGTAGCCGACCGGGGCCTGATGGCCACGGATGGCGTAGCCGACCGGTAAGTTTGGCGAGCGGGGCCCATGCTCCTTGCGCGACTTGAACGCCGCCCTGCAGCTCAAGCCCACACCCCTCCCGCAAGCCGCCAGAGCAGCTGCCAATCGGGATTCCGCGCGAAAGGACGGATCAGACCGATCGACGGTGAAGTGATGGATTGACAAGTAGACGCATGCGATGAGCAGTACATACGGCCGTCAGTCTACAACATGGCACGCCGCCGGTCATTGATCTGCGAGGCCCCCATGCGGGCCAAAACAGGAACAACCGCACCCACCATCGGCCCCGCACTCACTAAGCGAATACCCCCACCGCGTTATTTCACCCCTGCAACGCAGGCAGCTGGGTTCAACTCTCGCGGAACCCAGCTGCCGCACCAGGCCAAGGAAGGGGATTTCCAACCGAGCCGCGTACTCTTCCAACGATCCCGGCATGAGCAGACGTAGACTGCACACCGTCATGTCCAACCCCCGTAAACAGGGATGATCAACAGTGCACGAAACTGCCACCATCCGAGAGGAGATCGCCGCGGACCCAACCGTACTCGTTTGTGTTGTCGTCCCTCAGATAGGTCCAGATATAGCCTTCGAGTTCATTGAACACATAGCAGTGGTAATCCAGCCTGTGACCACTACTCGCCTTACCGAGGATGGCGCAGGCAACGCCCGGACCCGAACGCATATTCGCTCCGCCTGCCGTAGCGTTCCAGGCACTGCCGTCCTTGTCCGATTCACCAATCCCGCACTCAACGCCAGCAAACGCCAGCGACTTCGGCTTCTCCGGCGTCGCGTGCGCAGGTGCGGCCAACAGCGCCGGCATCGCTGCGGTAGCCGCAACAACCGACAACAACCTAAGAGCGACCCTCTTCACTTGCCCCCCTGAGACAGTGGCCTTCTCGCGGCCCCCGATCGAGACCAACCATGAACTCATCGGACCGCGTGGATTTACATCCATCAAAGAATGGCATACCCACACCATCTTACAAAACCCCATCGACAGCACAATCCCGCCATCTTCACTTCGAGAAAATCCCCCGCTGCACCCTCCGCAAAGCGGACGAATGCCCTCACCCGACAGATGGGCAGGGCGGACAAAAATGCACTTCCCGGAAAAAGAGCCCCGCACCGCAAGGTTCAAGACCATCCCTTCCCGCGTTCGCTCCGCAACAACCAACTAACCCAATGTGACGCCTTTTCGACCATTAGCTCGTTGGCCCGGTGGTGAGTGAGGGGGAGATTTCTGACGTCACGTGAGCGGTGATCGAAGCGTTGCCGCCACCCATGGGTAGGGCTCGCGGCGGTGGCGCGATCACCGCCAGGCGCTCAAGGGCATCATGTGCAAATTCCGCACCGGACTGTCCCGGAGAGGCATGCCTGAACGGCTCGCCCCGTGGCAGTCCATCCACGGACGATTCGCCCGCTGGGCAGACGATGGCACTTTCGGCCGCTTGCTGAACGCGGCCCGGACACGGGCGAAAGTGGACCGGGCTCACCGGCACGCAGTCGCCAAAGGGAGCTCGAAGAACGTGGCCTCACACGACCCCGCGGCGGGCTAACCAGCAGGATCCACCTGCACTCAGGCCGAGAGACCGTCATCAGGAAGATCCGCGTCCTGCTGCTCGGCCCGGTAAGCCCCCGGTCCCGGCCGGACCGCATAGTCGCGCACAAGGGCTACTCGGCCCACACTCTCCAGGCCCACCTCCGCCAACGAGAGGCCAAAGCCACGGTCCCCGAATACATGGGGCCCTTGCTGCAAGACCCAGGCGCGACCGGGGCGATGGCTTGAACCTGGATCAGCCGCTTGGACGTACCGTTGGAGATACCGACGCGATGGATCAGCCCGGCGTCGCACAGTTCGGCGGACGCTCCGAAGCGCTCGCTGATCGATTCGATCCGTCGGCTCGATGGCACGCGCAGGTCCACCACGTTCAGGTAATCACGGCCGAGTTGGCGGAGGTTCTCCTCGACCTGGCCTCGCAACTGCCCTGGATTGGCACACCATCACGCACTCAAGGGATCACGCCCGGCCAGACCTTGGTGGTGATGACCAGGCCCTCCGGGTACGGCGTGGTCGAAAGGCTCAGTACCCGTCAGGCCCATCGCGCAGAGCCCAATGTTGTTGACGGTCAGGTCACCGAGCTGTCAAGTTCCGGTGCCTGCCGTGGCGTCCGTCTGCGCGCTCATGGCATGGCTCCCCTCTTGCAGGCTGGAAACGAGGAACCAGTGGGTGGGTGCAGCAGGTTCAGGCGCTCAGCGAGGCGAGCGCCTCAAAACGGGCCCACCAGTGCCGGAACAAGACGCCGGGCATGAAAAAAGTCTCCCCGGCGGATCGGATTGTGTGCCACGAAGGCGCTCCTACTAGCCAGACATTCGTCACCGAAGGGCGCCTTGGCTATGCAATCGCCGACAGACAGCTGGTCGAGTCGAATCCGATCACGTGGCCATAGGAGCGAGGAGCTCGTCACGGATCGGGGCGAGAATACGTGACGAAACAGCAAGTGCGAATTTTCCCACGCTGCATGGACAAAAGGAATATTATGCCGCCCTCCACGGCCTGATGGCTACCATAAAACCACATCCGGTATCGACTCATCGCACCAACACTTAACCTCACGCGCCGTCAGAGGGTAGTAGCGGGACAACCCAAACGAGTATTCCTACTAATAGGCGGCACCTCACCTGGTCAAGACAGCTGCAGATACCGTGACGCGCCCCACGAGCTGCGGGCAGTGCACTCAGTAGAAGGGCGCCAACCAACGGCTGATCGGTTTACTGCGGCTGTTGCCAACCCTGAAGAATCGTCTTGAACTGCTCTCTCGCCTTCGCCCAGTCCTTCTCGGGCGACGAGATGTAGATGGCGTATTCGACGCCTTCCCTGGATATATACGTCTCCTCAAGGGCGCGGCGCGGCCCTGGAAAGTCCGTATCCCGGGGCTGCGCAGTCCATGTGTACTCCCAGACTGAACCGTCGCGGTCACGGTAAATGTTCTTCTCCAGGCGAATGCGATGGTATTCAAATAGCCGCATGCTGAGCTGCTCGTCCAGATCGATCTGGTGCGAGTAAGCATCACTGAAGTCCGGCGAAGCATCGATGGCGATACGGACAAAGTAGTTTCCACCGTCGGGTGTGTAGTCAACCTGTCTGAGATCACCGGGAACACCAACGACCTTCCGCGACCATCCCTTGGGCAGATAGATCTTGAAGCCCCATGGGTCTTCGTACCGTTTCCACGCAGCCGGAATTGTTCCATCGGAACGTGGCGTGGCGCTATCTCTCACCACGGGTGACGTGGTAGCCGAACTCGAATCCCCGTTCGTCCCAGTGCTCCGCTCCCAGCGATGCCACTCCTGAAAAGCCACTGCGACACTGCTGCCGAGCACTGCCGCCAGGGCAACTACAAGGACGAAGGAACGTAGTCGGTGCCTGGACCGTGTCTTCGGCGTGCCTCCCAAAGCGCCAGAGTACCCAGAAATCGCGGCTATCGCCTCGGGCGTAGCAATGCCTACGCCTTCCAGCGCCCCGGGCTCATGACCGGTAGAATCAGAACCGGGATTTATCCCCCCATCAGTGTTTGCACTTGAGTGCTGCGTCGGCACGTACGCCTGCGCGGCGTCGGGGCGCCGGCCCTCGGCGGCCTCGGCGAGCATGTGCTCGGCCTCCTCCGCGTCCGGGCGCCGCGCGGGGTCCTTGCGCAGCAGCGCGGTGATGACGGGCCCGAGCGCGTCGGCGTACTGCGGCTCGGGCGGCTCCTCCTCGACGACCGCCTGCATGGTGGTCAGCGGCGAGGTGCGCCGGAACGGCGAGCGGCCCTCGACGGCCGTGTAGAGCGTGGCGCCCAGCGCCCACAGGTCGGAGGAGGCGCCCGGGTCGTGGCCGCGCACCCGCTCGGGCGCGAGGTAGTCGACCGAGCCGACGACCTCGCCGGTGCGGGTGATGGTGGAGTCGCCCTCTATCTGGGCGATGCCGAAGTCGGTGAGCAGGACGCGCCCGTCCCGGCCGAGCAGGACGTTGCCCGGCTTGACGTCGCGGTGCAGGACGCCGGCGGTGTGGGCGGCGCGCAGCGCCTTCAGCACCCACAGTCCTATGCGCGCGGCCTCCCGCGGCTCGACCCGGCCCTGCTCCTTGACGGCGTCGGCCAGCGAGCTGCCCTCGACCAGCTCCATCACGATCCACGGCCGGCCGTCGTGTTCGAGGACGTCGTGCACGGTGACGACGGCCGAGTGGTTGATCCGGGCGGCGGCACGCGCCTCGGCCCGGGTGCGGGCCAGCAGGACGGCTTGGTCGCTCTCCGAGACGTAGAGCGCGGCGGTCAACTCCTTGACGGCGACCGACCGGTGGAGCACTTCGTCGTGGGCTCGCCACACCCGGCCCATGCCGCCGCTGCCGATGGAGTCGACGAGCCGGTAGCGGCCCGCGATGAGCAGGCCCTGCATCTGATTCACGTTGCCCCGCAATGGTCTTGACAGGGTCAGACTAAGGATCGGCCCGCCTTCAGGGAACCTGGGGGGTGACACGGAGACCGCACTGTGACGGTTTTCGCTTCTGCGAGTGTTCGGGAACCAATTCGCGAGGTGCTCAACCGGTGTACCGGTAGGTCGCCTGCGCCTGCTCGTACAGCCGGGTCACCTCGTCGCGCTCGGCCTCCGGGCCGCGCACCTGGAGCACGTGGTAGCGGCCCTCGACGAGGATCGCGATGTTGCGGACGAACAGGTCCCGGCCCTGGTCGTCGGTCCAGGTGAACTGCCCCTCGGCCATGGTCCGGTCGCCGACCTCAATGGTTCGCAGGCCCGTAGCGGTGGCCCAACTGGAGTCCCGGTAGGGCTGGAGCTCGCGCTCGCGGTCGCGCTGGTACACCATCGGATCGCTGCCGTTGGCCGCCGTGCCGTCCCGGCCGGGGACGACGATCAGCTCGAAGTCGCCGTGCGTGTAGACGACTTGGCCGCGGCCGTTCTTCGGCGAGCGGTCCCAGCCGCGGGCCACGGCGACCTGGAAGCCCTCGGGGTCCTTGCGCAGGGTGAAGCCGTCGGCGACGGACGGGTCGGTGGTCGTCTGCGTCTCGGCGGAGGGCGCTGAGGACGGCGCGGGGCCCTTGTCGGGGGGTTCCTCGCCCCCGGTCCGCGACGGCGCGGGCGCCGGACTCACCTCTCCCGTGGCGCCGGTGCGGTCGACGCCCCCCGTGCCGCTGTCCGCCTTGGGCAGGAACAGCACGGCGTACGCGATCGCGCCCGCCAGCAGGAGCAGGATCAGCACGAGCAGGGTGCGGCCCAGGCTGCGCGGGGACTTCTCCTCCGGCCGGCCGCGCTTGTGCCGGCCGTGCGGGCTGTTCGCGGGCAGTCCGGCCCGCCGCCTGCGCACCAGTTCGCCGCGGCGCCGCACGATCGGCAGCCGGCGCGGGTCGGGCGGGGCGGCGACGACATGGGCGCCGGCCTCGGCCTCGGGCGCGGAGCGCACCAGCGAGCGCAGCCAGCCGCGCAGTTCCTCGAACTCCGGGCGCTCGGTGGGGTCCTGGCGCAGCAGCGACTCGACGACGGGGCGCAGCGGGCCGCACTCCTCGGCGAAGGCGGGCGGCTCCGCGCACACCAGCTGCACCAGTTCGGCGGTGGACTCCTCCGGGTACGGGGCGTGTCCCTGTACGGCCCTGAAGAGCAGCGCGCCGAGCGCCCACAGGTCGGTGGCCGGGCCGATGGGCGCGGCCAGCTGCCAGTTCTCGTGGACCGGTCCGGCCTGCTCCGGTGCCCAGCGCTCGGTGACGGGTCCCACGACGGTCATCCGGACCTGGCGGGCCCGCTCGGCGGCCAGGGCGGTGGCGGGACCGCGGCCGGCGCCGGGCGCGGGGGCGTCCCACTGTCCGGGGCCGGGGGCGCCCGCCGAGCCGGCCGGCGCCTCGCCGGCGGCGCGGTTCGCCTGGACGGGCAGGGCGGGGTTCCGGGGGCCGGGGGGCGGGACGCTCGCGGAGGGCGGGACCGGGGTGAGTGCCTGGCCGTCGGGCGTGCGGGGCGCGGCGCCGTGCCAGGGGGTGGCGCCCCGGACGCCGTACGGGTCGGCGATCTGTCCCGGGGGGCCGGAAGGGCCCGTGCCCCGGGTGTCGCCGGTGGCCTCCTCGGCGGGCGGGCGGGCGCCCGGGAGTGCCGCGCGCGCGTTCTGCGCCTCCTGCACCCGGGCCGCGGCGCGCGCTCCCGCGCGGTACGCCGCGATCGCCCCGGCGCGGGCGGCGCGGATGTCCTCGCCGGTCTCCAGCGCGGGGCGGGCGGGCGTACCCGGGCCGCCGGCCGTGCCGGAACCGCCCGTCCCCGCCGCGGGCAGCCCTCCGGCCGCCCTGGCCTGAATGGCGGCCCGCCGGGCCGCCTCGGCGTCGACGACGCCCCCGGCACCGAGCCCGGCACCACCACCGGTGACCGGCCCCGAGCCGGCACCACCACGCGGCCCTTCACCGGGCCCGACCGCCGCACGAGCCCCGCCGACCGGGCCACCCGGCCCGCCGACCCCACCGCCGTCCCCTCGCGCACCACCGTGCCCGTAGCCGCCGTGGCCGCCCGCACCCGGGCCGCCCGGACCGGCCGAGCCGCTCGGGCCTCCTGGACCGCCACGCCCGGCGCCGCCCGGCGCGCCCTGTCCGAAACCGCTGCCGCCATGACCGCCCGTGCCCGAAGCACCCGCTCCCCGTCCGCCGGGCGCGCCGCCCTGACCGGCGTGCGGGCGCGCCCCGCCGACCTGGCCGTCCGGGCCGTCCTCGCTCGGGCCGGTGTGCACGGGGGCGGACGGATTCCCGGTTCCCACGGGCCCGTCCTGCGCGGGTATCGGGTCGTAGCCCGACAGGGCCTCCTCCGCCGCGCCCACCGCGAGGCCCGTGAGCATCACCCGGCCGTCGTCGCAGACGAGGACCGTGCGGGCGGTGATGTTGCGGTGCACCCAGCCGTGCGCGTGCAGCACCCGCAGGGCCGTCAGCACGTCGGAGGCGACCTCGGCCGCCCGGTACGGCGTCAGCGGCTGCTCGCCGAGCATCGCGGACAGCGGACGCGCGGCCACCCACTCGCTGACGATCCACAGCGACCCGCCCTCGGCGAACACGTCGAAGACCTGGTCGAGCCGGGGATGGTCGGGGATGCGGGCCGCGGCCTGCGCGGCCTCGACGGCCCGCCGCACCGCGGGATCGGTCGGCCGCCGCGTCGCCGCGCGACCCGCCGCGGGCCGCCGCGCCCCGCGGTCACGCGCCGTGAACCCGTCGGGCAGCCCGTCCGCGTCGAGCACCTCCGCCTCGACGACCTCGGGCAACGGCACCTGCCGTACGAGGACTTCCTGCCCGCTGTAGGTGTCGAAGGCCCGGGTCTCGGTGAGTTCGTACTCGTCGGAGGGGGGCAGCGGCAACCGGTAGCGGTCGGCGAGCACCCGGCCCGCGTAGTCGTCCACGTTGCCTCCCCCGACCGGTCGGTTGCTCAATTCCGTTCGTCGTGCGACCCGTTCTGTATCCATACCTGGATGCGCACGGTTCGCAACCACTCACGATACGTGCCGTTGCCACATCGCAACGGATGATGCCCGATTCTCACGGCTTCGGTTCGAACGACGACGTGAGCGTCTTCCAGGTGTCCTTGCGCAGCGTGTCGTCCCAGTGCGCGGACTCCGCGGTGTACATCAACGCGTACCCGGCATGGTCGTTGACGACGAATCCCCGGTCGATCGTCCGGTACTTCGTGCCGCCGTCGACGTAGGTGAACTCCCAGTCGGCGGTGTTCCAGCCCCGGTAGTCCACCGACTCTATGGTGATGCGCCGGTACTGCGAGCGCACCATGTAGCGCTCCTGGTTCTTCCAGTCGGCTACCGGGTCGCCCTTCGGGGTGGTCGTCCAGGCCACCAGCAGCTTCTGCCCGTCGGGGCCGGTGTACCGGTCGCCCGCGGAACTGGCGGTCTGGAACTTCCAGCCCTTCGGCAGCCCGATCGAGTACCCCTGGCTGCCCTTGCGCGTGGTGACCACCGGGGCGGCGCCCGCGCCCTTCTCCTTGCCACTGGAGTTCGACGCGTCGTCGTCGCCCTCGTCGTCGCCGGACCCGCTCGCGCCCGAACTCCCGTCCCCCGACGTGGAGTCGGCCGGAGCCGAGGCGGACGCGGAAGCGGAGGAGGACGAGGCGCCGTCGGTGCGCGCGCCGTCGGCGTCGCTCTTCGGGCTGCCGGTGCCGGCGCTCGCGCCGGGCACGGGCCCGGCGCCCCGGCCGTTCCCCGCGGTGCCCTTGTTGTCGTCACCGCCGAGCGTGAGGGCCAGCACCGTGCCAAGCACGGCGAGCACGACCACCACCGCGACGATCACCAGGGTCCGCTTGGGCACCACGTCGGTGAGCGGTGCCCGGGGCGCGGTGCGCGGCGGCAGGTCGGGCGGCGTCATCACGGGCCAGCCCGAACTCGGCCTGCCCGCCGCACCGTTGCCGGAGCCCGACGTGGTCTGCGCGCCACCGGAGCTCTGCGCGCCACCGGAGCTCTGCGCGCCGACCGCGCCCACCGCGCCACCGGCCGTCGCGCCGGAGGCCGTGGGACCGCCGGAGGCCGTGGCACCGGAAGCCGTCGCCGACTGCTCCCCGGACCCCGTCGAGGCGTCGCCGGAGCTCTTGGTGCGGGACGCGGCCGCGGCCGCCGTGGCCGCCCCCGCCGCCTTGCGCACGGACCGCAGCGCCCCGCGCAGCTTCTCCCCCGCCTCCGAACCGCCGCCCGCCTCGGGCGACTCGGGCTGCGCGGGCAGCGGGACCACCCGCGTGGCGTCCATCGGCTGCGGCTCGGGCGCGTGGATCACCGCGTCGAGCATGGCGCGGGCGCCCGCGTCGTCCAGCCGCTTGGCCGGGTCCTTGGTGAGCAGCCCGTGGATGACGTCCCTGAGCGGGCCCGCGTTCTTGGGCTCCTCCAGGGGCTCGGTCATCACCGCGGTCAGCGTGGCGATCGCCGACCCCTTGTCGTAGGGCGGCATGCCCTCGACCGCCGCGTACAGCAGTCCGCCGAGGGACCACAGGTCGGCCGCCGGGCCCGGCTTGTGGCCGCGGGCGCGCTCCGGGGAGATGTAGGAGGGCGCTCCGACGAGCATGCCGGTGGAGGTGATGGACGGGTCTCCCTCGACCTGCGCGATGCCGAAGTCGGTGAGCACGACCCGGCCGTCCTCCGAGATCAGCACGTTGGACGGCTTCACGTCACGGTGCAGGATGCCCTCGCGGTGCGCCGAGCGCAGCACGTCGAGGACGGCGAGGCCGACCTCCGCGGCGCGCTTGGGCTCCAGCAGGCCGTCCTCGCGGATGACCTCGGCGAGGGACTTGCCCTCGATCAGCTCCATCACGATCCACGGCCGGTCGTCCTCGTCGACCACGTCGAAGACCGTCACCGCGCTGTTGTTGCGGATCCGCGCGATCGCCTTGGCCTCGCGCAGGGTCCGGGTGATCAGCCGGCGCTTCTCCTCCTCGTCGATGCTCGTCGGGAACCGCAGCTCCTTGACGGCGACCGTACGGCCCAGGGTCTCGTCCTCGGCCCGCCAGACCGTACCCATGCCGCCGCGGCCGAGCACTGCTCCCAGCCGGTAGCGCCCGGCGAGGAGACGTCCGCTCCTGTCCTGACGGGATGTCCCCGCCCGCTCCGCGTCCGACATGCGTCCCCTCATGCAACCCGCCCTGACAGAGCCTCCATTGTCCCTCACCCGACAAGTGCCCGACGCCCAGGGTGCCCCCTCCGGCGTACCCGGCGACGCCGTCCGGGGCCCGGCCGCGCGTCCCGCGGCGCCCGGGACCGCCCGCCCGCGCGGGCACGGTGCCGCGTGTCACAGGGGCACGATGTCCGGCGCCCCCAGCCGGGCGGCGTCCGCCGTCAGGTCGTCCGGCTGCCGCTGGGACTCCCGTTCGGCCTCCACGCGCTTCTCGTAGTGCTCGACCTCGCGCTCGATCTGGTCCTTGTCCCAGCCGAGGACCGGCGCCATCAGCTCGGCCGCCTCTCGGGCGCTGCGCGTGCCCCGGTCGAACGTCTCGATGGAGATCCTGGTCCGCCGGGTCAGCACGTCGTCCAGGTGGCGGGCCCCTTCGTGCGACGCCGCGTACACCACCTCGGCGCGCAGGTAGTCGTCGGCGGCCTGGAGGGGCTCGCCCAGGGAGGAGTCCGCGGCGACGAGGTCGAGGAGTTCCTCGGCCATCGAGCCGTACCGGTTGAGCAGGTGCTCCACGCGCACCACGTGCAGCCCGGTCCGGGCGGCGATCCGCGCCCGCGCGTTCCACATCGCGCGGTACCCCTCCGCGCCCAGCAGCGGTATCTCCTCGGTGACGCAGTCGGCGACCCGCAGGTCGAGCCCGTGCACGGCCTCGTCGACGGCGTCCTTCGCCATCACCCGGTACGTCGTGTACTTGCCGCCCGCGACGACGACCAGGCCCGGGACCGGATGGGCCACCGTGTGCTCGCGCGACAGCTTGCTGGTGGCGTCCGACTCCCCGGCGAGCAACGGCCGCAGCCCGGCGTACACCCCCTGGACGTCGTCGCGGGTGAGCGGGACCGCGAGCACCGAGTTCACGTGCTCCAGCAGGTAGTCGATGTCCGCGCTGGAGGCCGCCGGGTGGGCCTTGTCGAGGTCCCAGTCGGTGTCGGTGGTGCCGACGATCCAGTGCCGGCCCCAGGGGATGACGAACAGCACGGACTTCTCGGTGCGCAGGATGAGCCCGGTGGTGGAGTGGATGCGGTCCTTGGGCACGACGAGGTGGATGCCCTTGGAGGCGCGGACGTGGAACTGCCCGCGCTCCCCCACCATCGCCTGGGTGTCGTCGGTCCACACCCCTGTGGCGTTGACGACCTGCTTGGCCCGGATCTCGTACTCGCCGCCCGCCTCGACGTCCTGCACCCGGGCGCCGACCACCCGCTCGCCCTCGCGCAGGAAGCCGGTCACCCGCGCACGGTTGGCGACCTTCGCGCCGTACGCCGCCGCCGTGCGCACCAGCGTGGCCACGTAACGGGCGTCGTCCATCTGGGCGTCGTAGTACTGCAGGGCGCCGACCAGGGCGTCCTTGCGCAACGCGGGGGCGACGCGCAGGGCGTGGCGGCGGCTCAGATGACGGTGCATCGGCAGGCCCCGGCCGTGGCCGCGGGCCATCGACATCGCGTCGTAGAGCGCGACGCCCGAGCCGGCGTACAACCGCTCCCAGCCCTGGTGCTGCAACGGGTAGAGGAACGGCACCGGCTTGACCAGGTGCGGGGCCAGCCGCTCCAGGAGCAGACCGCGTTCCTTCAGCGCCTCGCGCACGAGGGCGAAGTCGAGCATCTCCAGATAGCGCAGCCCGCCGTGGACGAGCTTGCTGGACCTGCTGGAGGTGCCCGACGCCCAGTCGCGCGCCTCGACCAGTCCCGTGGACAGGCCGCGCGTGACGGCGTCCAGCGCGGTGCCCGCGCCGACCACGCCGCCGCCGACCACCAGTACGTCCAGCTCACGCTCGGCCATGCCGGCCAGTGACTCCGCGCGCTGCTTCGGACCCAGTGTCGCTGCCCTCACCGCTGCCTCCCGCTGTCGGTCGCGTCGGCCGCACCCGGTGGGCGAAGCCCGGTCGATCCCCTCCTCATGCCCAAATTCTGACCGGGTCGCCCGGCTTCAGCCACCACTCGCCCCCAGCCTGTGGACAACCGGCAGGTGAGCGGCGGAGAACCCCGGAAACACACAGGAACACACAGCAACGTAATCCCGCATAACGGTCATATTTACTCCTAGTCTGACATTGCGCTCGCCCGTCCTGTCCACCGGGCTTGCGCACCTGTCCCCTTTCGGCTATCGGGAAGGACGGCCCACGCCATGCCCGCAGACCTCGCCGTCATCGGCCTCGGCCCCTACGGCCTGCCCCTGGCCCAGGCCGCCGTAGCAGCCGGCATCCCCACGCTCGGGTACGCCACCGGGCCGGAGACCGGCGCGCTCAGCCCCGCCGAACTGCGCCGGATGCTCTCGGGGGGCTTCCGGACGACCACCGACCCCACCGGACTCGGCCGGGTGCGCACCGCCGTGATCTGCGCGCCCACCCCGCGCGGGGCGGACGGCGGGCTCGACCTGGGCCAGGTGGAGGCGGCCGGCCGCGCCCTCGCCGGACGGCTGCGCCCGCACACCACCGTGATCCTGGAGTCGCCGGTGCCCCCGGGGACGACCGAGGACTTCCTGCGGCCCCTGCTGGAGGACGGCTCGGGGCTGCGGGCGGGCCGCGACTTCCACCTCGCCTACTCGCCGAGCCGGGTCGACCCCGGCAACCGGGACGTCACCCCGGCCGGCACCCCCAAGGTGATCGGCGGGCTCACCCCGGCGTGCACGGAGTCGGCCGCCGCCTTCTACGCGCGCCTGACGGACAAGGTGGTGCGCGCGCGGGGGCCGCGGGAGGCCGAGACGGTGCAGCTGCTGGAGACGAACTTCCGGCACGTCAACATCGCGCTCGTCAACGAGATGGCCGTCCTCTGCCACGACCTGGGCGTCGACCTGTGGGACGTCATCCGCTGCGCGGAGACCAGGCCGTTCGGCTTCCAGGCGTTCCGGCCCGGACCCGGCGTCGGCGGCCACGGCGTCCCCCAGGACCTGACCGCGCACACGGGCCGCACCCTGCGCATCGTGGAACTGGCCCAGCAGGTCAACAACCGGATGCCCCGGTACGTCGTCCAGCGCGCCGCGGCCCTCCTCAACGAACACGGCAAGTCCGCGCGCGGCGCCCGGGTGTTGCTCCTGGGCGTGACGTACAAGGCCGACCTCGCCGACCAACAGGCCACCCCGGCCCACGAGGTCGCGGTCCGCCTGCTGGAACTGGGCGCGTCGGTCAGCTACCACGACCCGCTGGTCCCGTCCTGGAACGTCCTGGACCGCCCGATCCCCCGCGCCGACTCCCTCTACGAGGCGGCCGCCGGCGCCGATCTGACGATCCTCCTCCAGCACCACAGGACGTACGACATGCAGGGCCTCTCGGTGAAGGCCCAGCTCCTCCTGGACACCCGCGGCGCCACCCCCACGGGGGCGGCGCACCGGCTGTAGGTCAGGGCGGGCACGCCGGAGGGGGCCGGTCGCCGTCCGGGCGGCCGGCCCCCTCCGGGACGTACGGGAGCGGGGACTACCTCCGGTGCTGCGAGTCCGCGACCGTCACCTCGACGCGCTGGAACTCCTTCAGCTCGCTGTAGCCCGTGGTCGCCATCGCGCGGCGGAGGGCGCCGAAGAAGTTCATCGAGCCGTCGGGGGTGTGGGACGGACCCGTGAGGATCTCCTCGATCGTGCCGACCGTGCCCAGGTCGACCTTCTTGCCGCGCGGCAGCTCCTCGTTGACGGCCTCCATGCCCCAGTGGTGGCCCTTGCCCGGCGCGTCCGTGGCACGGGCCAGCGGGGAGCCCATCATCACCGAGTCGGCGCCGCAGGCGATCGCCTTCGGCAGGTCGCCGGACCAGCCGACCCCGCCGTCCGCGATCACGTGCACGTACCGGCCGCCGGACTCGTCCATGTAGTCGCGGCGGGCCGCCGCGACGTCCGCGACCGCCGTCGCCATCGGGACCTGGATGCCGAGCACGTTGCGCGTGGTGTGCGCCGCGCCGCCGCCGAAGCCGACCAGCACACCGGCCGCGCCCGAGCGCATCAGGTGCAGCGCCGCCGTGTACGTGGCGCAGCCGCCGACGATCACCGGCACGTCCAGCTCGTAGATGAACTGCTTCAGGTTCAGCGGCTCGTGCGAGGACGACACGTGCTCCGCGGACACCGTCGTGCCCCGGATGACGAAGATGTCCACGCCGGCGTCCACGACCGCCTTGGAGAACTGCGCCGTGCGCTGCGGGGACAGCGCGGCCGCCGTGACCACGCCGGAGTCGCGCACCTCCTTGATGCGCGCGCCGATCAGCTCCTCCTTGATCGGAGCCGCGTACACCTCCTGGAGACGGCGGGTCGCCGCCTCGGCGGGCAGCTCGGCGATCTCGTCGAGCAGCGGCTGCGGGTCCTCGTACCGCGTCCACAGCCCTTCGAGGTTCAGCACGCCGAGGCCGCCCAGCTCACCGATGCGGATGGCGGTGGCCGGGGAGACGACCGAGTCCATGGGCGCGGCCAGGAAGGGCAGCTCGAAGCGGTAGGCGTCGATCTGCCAGGCGATCGAGACCTCCTTCGGGTCCCGCGTACGGCGGCTGGGGACGACGGCGATGTCGTCGAAGGCGTACGCCCGGCGGCCGCGCTTGCCGCGCCCGATCTCGATCTCAGTCACGTCTGTGGCCTTTCCCTGATGCGTCTCAGCGTCTTCCAGTATCGCCGACGGGTACGCCGAGGGCGGCCCCGGAGCCCCGGAGCCGCCCTCGGCGCTGCCTCGTCCCTACTTGCCGCTGTAGTTGGGTGCCTCGACCGTCATCTGGATGTCGTGCGGGTGGCTCTCCTTGAGGCCCGCCGACGTGATCCGCACGAACCGCCCGTTCTCCTGGAGCTCGGGCACCGTCCGGCCGCCGACGTAGAACATCGACTGGCGCAGGCCGCCGACCAGCTGGTGGACGACGGAGGACAGCGGGCCGCGGTAGGGCACCTGGCCCTCGATGCCCTCGGGGATCAGCTGCTCGTCGGAGGCGACGCCCTCCTGGAAGTAGCGGTCCTTGGAGAACGACTTGCGGTCGCCGCGGGTCTGCATGGCGCCGAGCGACCCCATGCCGCGGTACGACTTGAACTGCTTGCCGTTGATGAACAGCAGCTCGCCCGGCGACTCCTCGCAGCCCGCGAGCAGCGAGCCGAGCATCACCGTGTCGGCGCCCGCGACCAGGGCCTTGGCGATGTCGCCGGAGTACTGGAGGCCGCCGTCGCCGATGACCGGGACGCCGGCCGTGCGGGCGGCGAGGGCCGCCTCGTAGATGGCGGTGACCTGCGGGACGCCGACGCCGGCGACCACGCGGGTGGTGCAGATGGAACCCGGGCCGACACCGACCTTGATGCCGTCCGCGCCCGCGTCGACCAGGGCCTGGGCGCCGTCGCGGGTGGCGACGTTGCCGCCGATGACGTCGATGCCGCCCGAGTTCGACTTGATCTTGGCGATCATGTCGCCGACCAGCCGGGAGTGGCCGTGCGCGGTGTCGACGACGATGAAGTCGGCGCCCGCCTCGATCAGCGCCTGGGCGCGCTCGAAGGCGTCACCGGCCACACCGACGGCGGCACCGACCAGGAGCCGGCCCTTGGCGTCCTTGGCGGCGTTCGGGTACTGCTCGGCCTTGACGAAGTCCTTGACCGTGATCAGGCCCTTGAGGACCCCCTCTTCGTCGACCAGCGGCAGCTTCTCGATCTTGTGCTTGCGCAGCAGCTGCATCGCGTCGACGCCGGAGATACCGACCTTGCCGGTGACCAGCGGCATCGGGGTCATGACCTCGCTCACCCGGCGGGTGCGGTCGGTCTCGAAGGCCATGTCGCGGTTGGTGACGATGCCGAGCAGCTTGCCCGCGGGGTCGGTGACGGGCACACCGCTGATGCGGAACCTGGCGCACAGCCCGTCCGCCTCGGCGAGCGTCGCGTCCGGGTGGATGGTGATCGGGTTCGCCACCATGCCGGACTCGGAGCGCTTCACCAGGTCGACCTGGTTGGCCTGGTCCTCGATGGAGAGGTTGCGGTGCAGAACGCCGACGCCGCCCTGGCGGGCCATCGCGATCGCCATGCGGGACTCGGTCACCTTGTCCATGGCGGCGGACATCAGCGGGATGTTGACCCGCACGTTCTTGGACACGTGCGAGGCGGTGTCGATCTCGTCGGGCGCCATGTCCGACGCGCCCGGCAGCAGCAGCACGTCGTCGTAGGTCAGCCCGAGTGTCGCGAATTTTCCGGGCACTCCGTCGACGTTGGCAGTCATGACACCTTCCCCAAATGGCCTTGATCGGTGCGGATGTCCATGCTAACGGGAAGCGCGGGGCGCACATTCCACGGTCCCGCCCGGCTTCCGACTTCGTATGTTCGTACGGATATGAGGCGCGTCCCGTTCACCACGGGCCCCGCAAGGGCCGTCACTGTTCGGCCAGGGCCCGCAGTCTGCTCAACGCACGGTGCTGGGCCACCCGGACCGCGCCCGGTGACATTCCCAACATCTGACCGGTCTCCTCCGCCGTCAAGCCCACCGCGATCCGCAGCAGCAGCAGCTCGCGCTGGTTCTCCGGGAGGCTGGCCAGCAGTTTCTTCGCCCACTCGGCGTCGCTGCTGAGCAGCGCGCGCTCCTCTGGCCCGAGGGAGTCGTCCGGGCGCTCCGGCATCTCGTCCGAGGGGACGGCGGTCGAGCCGGGGTGGCGCATCGCGGCGCGCTGGAGGTCGGCGACCTTGTGCGAGGCGATGGCGAACACGAATGCCTCGAACGGGCGTCCGGTGTCCCGGTAACGGGGAAGTGCCAGCAGGACCGCGACACAGACCTCCTGGGCCAGGTCCTCGACGAAGTGCCGCGCGTCGCCCGGGAGCCGGGACAGCCGGGTGCGGCAGTAGCGCAGCGCGAGCGGGTGGACATGGGCGAGCAGGTCGTGCGTCGCCTGCTCGTCCCCGTCCACGGCGCGATGCACGAGCGCACCGATCGCCCCCGTGCCCGCCTCGTCGTCGCGCATCGGTCCATGGTGCCCTGCGGCCTCACGGCCCGCGGCACCGCGCTCATCGTTGTGCACCGAAGCGTTATGAGCAGGTGCGCCGGAACTCATCTCCTGCGCCCTCCCCTTCCGCTCGACCGACTCGTCCCCGAGGAACTCCACACCTCAAGGATGCGGCATCCGCAGCGAAACGAGCAGCGGGCGTCCGACGGACCGCGTCGCCCGTCCCGCCCACCACGCGGGTGAGCGGGGGGTGCGGAAGGGTCCGCACCCCCGCCGCCGCTCACGGGGTCCTACCGGACCAGGCCCCACCGGAAGCCGAGCGCCACCGCGTGCGCGCGGTCCGAGGCGCCGAGTTTCTTGAACAGCCGCCGTGCGTGCGTCTTGACCGTGTCCTCGGAGAGGAACAGCTCACGGCCGATCTCGGCGTTGGACCGTCCGTGGCTCATGCCTTCGAGCACCTGGATCTCCCGCGCGGTGAGCGTGGGCGCGGCGCCCATCTCGGCGGAGCGCAGCCGGCGCGGGGCCAGCCGCCAGGTCGGGTCGGCGAGGGCCTGTGTCACCGTGGCCCGCAGTTCGGCGCGCGAGGCGTCCTTGTGCAGGTAGCCCCGGGCGCCGGCGGCGACCGCGAGGGCCACACCGTCGAGGTCCTCGGCGACGGTGAGCATGATGATGCGCGCGCCGGGGTCGGCCGACAGCAGCCGGCGCACGGTCTCGACGCCGCCCAGACCGGGCATGCGCACGTCCATCAGGATCAGGTCCGAGCGGTCGGCACCCCAGCGGCGGAGGACTTCCTCGCCGTTGGCGGCCGTCGTCACGCGCTCGACGCCGGGCACGGTCGCGACCGCGCGGCGGAGCGCCTCTCGGGCAAGCGGGGAGTCGTCGCAGACGAGGACGGATGTCATGGCCGCCCTCCGCAGCTGATGCGCGTCACCTTGAGCCTCCAGGCTGGTACGGAATCGTCACCTGTGCGGTCGACCGTCTCGGACGCCTGCCCGAGCGCTCTTGTTTTCAACCGCCTCCGCACTCTCAACGACGGTCACTCGAAAGAGTTACGGGGGTACACGACCTCTTCGGCACTCTACGTGAGGGCGCGCACACGATGCAGACCTGCCCGGAGGACCCACAATTTTTCATCACAACCTATGCCCCATTTGAGCCATTTTCTTCCTGTTCGCCAGTGTCTGGGGCTAGATTCGCAATGAGTCATATTTTCATCTTCTTAGACCGGAGATGTACGGTCGTTGGCACCGTATCCGCCCAGATCGGCTACAAGGGGTCACGTAATGGCAGATTTCTCCCGCCTTCCCGGACCGAACGCGGACCTGTGGGACTGGCAGCTCCTCGCTGCGTGCCGCGGGGTCGACAGTTCGCTCTTCTTCCACCCGGAGGGTGAGCGCGGGGCGGCTCGGAGCGCTCGAGAGAACTCGGCCAAGGAGGTCTGCATGAGGTGCCCGGTCCGCGCGGAGTGCGCGGCGCACGCGCTGGCCGTGCGGGAACCGTACGGAGTGTGGGGCGGCCTGACCGAGGACGAACGCGAGGAGCTCATGGGGCGGGCGCGCAACCGGCTGGTGTCGGCCACGACGTCCGGCGGGGACACCGCCCCGAACACCTGAAGGAACGTTTCTTCACGCAGGAGACAACAGACAGGAGACCGTGGGGCAGGAGACCGTGGGGCAGGAGACCGTGGGGCAGGAGGCAGTCGAGGGAACAGGTCGGCGCGGCGACGCGTGCGCGCGACTACGCGTGCGCGCCGGAAGCTTCACGCCCGCCGGGCCGCCGCCGCCAGCTGCTCCAGCGTCGCCGAGACCGCGGGGACCTGCGCCAGGTCGGGCAGGGTGAGCGCGACGATCTCGCGCCTGACCGCCGGTTCAAGGTCCAGCACGCGCACGCCCCGGGGCCGTACGGACTCCACGGCGAGCTGGGGCAGGACGGCCACGCCGAGGCCCGCGCCCACCAGGCCGACCACCGCGGGGTAGTCGTCGGTGGCGAAGTCGATGCGGGGCGTGAAGCCCGCGCCCTCGCACACCTCCACCAGCTGGCCGCGGCAGCGCGGGCAGCCCGCGATCCAGGGCTCCCCGGCGAGTTCGCCGATGGCGACGCGGCCGGTCCGCGCGAGCCGGTGCCGCTCGGGCACGAGCCCCACGAGCCGGTCCGTGAGCAGGGGCCGGACGACCAGGTCGTCCCACTCCTCGGCGCCCGCCGCGCCCTCGTACCGGAAGGCCAGCGCCACGTCGCAGTCGCCCTCGCGCAGCAGGTCGACCGAGTGCGGCGGCTCGGCCTCCTCCAGGGAGACGCGCGTGCCGGGGTGGGCGGCGCGCAGGGCGGCGAGGGCGGTGGGGACCAGGGCGGAGCTGCCGCTGGGGAAGGAGACCAGCCGGACCCGGCCCGCGCGCAGGCCGGCGATGGCGGCGACCTCCTCCTCGGCCGCGGTGAGTCCGGCGAGGATGCCGGAGGCGTGCCGGACCAGGGCCTCGCCGGCCTGGGTCAGCCGCATCGACCGGCCGCCGCGGACCAGCAGCGGGGTGCCGACGGAGGCTTCCAGGGCCTTCATCTGCTGGCTGACGGCGGGCTGGGTGCAGCCCAGCTCGCGCCCCGCGGCCGAGAAGGAGCCGGTGGTGGCGACGGCGCGCAGGACACGGAGATGACGGGCCTCGATCACCCCTTGAGCATAAGCGTGACTTGGATGGCGAGCCGAATATCGCGTCGACACTTTGGGTATGGTCACGTAGCGTGAGCACCATGGACCTTCTCTCTGTGAACCTGGGCCGCCCGAAGGCCGTGCCGTACACGGAACAGCCGGAGGGCGTGACCGGCATCGACAAGCGGCCGGTCGACCACGCGGTGCGGGTGGCGGCGCCGGGCCCCAAGGGGGTGGGGGCGAGCGGCCTCACCGGCGACGCGGTGTGCCACCTGCGCCACCACGGCGGCGACGACCAGGCGGTGTACGCGATGGCGCGCGAGGACCTCGACGACTGGGAGCGCGAGCTGGAGCGGACGCTGGCGAACGGCTCGTTCGGGGAGAACCTGACGACGCGCGGGGTGGACGTGTCCGGCGCGCTGATCGGGGAGCGCTGGCGGATCGGCCCCGAGGTCGTCCTCGAAGTCACCTCCGGGCGCGTCCCGTGTGCCACGTTCCAGGGCCACTTGGGCGAGCGGGGCTGGGTCAAGAGGTTCACGCGGAAGGGTGCGCCGGGTGCGTACCTCCGGGTGATCCGGCCGGGCGAGGTCCGGGCGGGCGATCCGATCGAGATCGTGCACCGGCCCGACCACGACGTGACGGTGGCCCTCCAGTTCCGCTCGGGGACGACGGAGCGGGAGCTGCTGCCGCGGGTGCTCGTCGCGGGCGAGGCCCTGCACGCCCAGGCCCTGGCCGAGGCCCGGGAGTACGTGGCGCGGTACGGCGGCGGGGCGGCCCGTTCCCACTGAGCCCGACGGCCCGTCACGGGGTGGCCGCGCACGCGGGCTTCACGGATCGGGAGGCCCTGTGCTCGGGGCGGGTGCGCGGCGTCCGGGTAACTAGTCTTGGGCCATGACAACGGCTCTGATTACGGGATCGACCGCGGGGATCGGCGCCGCGTTCGCGCGACGCCTGGCGGCGGACGGGCACGACCTGGTCCTGGTCGCCCGGAACACCGGGCGGCTGCGCGAGCAGGCGACCGAGCTGCACGACCGGCACGGCATCGAGGCGGAGGTGCTCACCGCCGACCTCGCCGGGGACGAGGGCATCGAGGCGGTCGCCGCCCGGCTCGGCGACCGGCGCAACCCGGTGGACCTGCTGGTCAACAACGCGGGGTTCGGCAACAAGGGCCGCTATCTGGACGTGTCGATGGCCGACGAGCTGAGGATGCTCAAGGTGCACGTCGAGGCGGTGCTGCGGCTGACGTCGGCGGCGACGGAGTCGATGCGCGAGCGCGGGCGGGGCGGAGTCGTGAACGTGGCCTCCGTGGCGGCGTTCGTCCCGAGGGGCACCTACGGGGCGTCGAAGGCGTGGGTCGTGCAGTTCACGCAGGGCGCGGCGCGGGACCTGGCGGGCACGGGCGTGCGGTTGATGGTGCTGTGCCCGGGTTTCACCCGCACGGAGTTCCACGAGCGGGCCGGGATGGGCACGGACAACATCCCCGGCTGGATGTGGCTGGACGCGGACAAGCTGGTCGCGGCGGCGCTGAACGACCTCGCGCACGGCAGGACGGTGTCGATCCCGGACCCGCGGTACAAGGCGCTGATGGGCCTGGCGAAGGTGACGCCGCACCGGCTGCTCGGCGGGATCACCTCGAAGACGGGGCGCAAGTACGGCCCGCAGTGAACCCGCGCACGGCGGGGGTGCCGGGCACCGCACCGGTGGGAAAATGGGCGTGACGGAACCGGACCCAGGGGGGCCGGAGGCGGCGCCATGACGTTCGTACAGCTCATCGAGTGCAGGACCAGCCGGTTGGACGAGGTGGACCGGCTCATGGACAGCTGGGTCGAGCAGACCCGGGGGAAGCGGACCGCGACGCACGACCTGGTCGGCCGGGACCGGTCCGACGCGTCACACATCGTCGAGATCGTGGAGTTCGCGTCGTACGAGGACGCGATGCGCAACTCCAACCTGCCGGAGACGGACCGGGTCTTCCGGGACCTGGTCGCCCTGTGCGACGAGATCCCGACGTTCACGGATCTGGACGTCGTGCGGGACGAGCAGCTGGGCACGGCGGCCGCGCGGCGGTTCTTCGAGGTGATGGCGGCGCCGGGTGAACTGCCGCCGCTGGACGGGCTGCTGGCCGAGGGGTACCACGACCACGATCCGGCGCGCGAGCAGGACGCCATCGGGATGGACGCGGTCCGCCGGGAGATCACGGTGTGGCGGGACGGCTTCGACTTCGCGTTCACCCTCGACGACCGGATCGCGCAGGGCGACAGGGTGTGCGTCCGCTGGACCTTCGAGGGCACGCACAAGGGCGAGTTCCTGGGCCTGCCGGCGACCGGGCGGCGGGTGACGATGACCGGGACGACCGTCTTCCGCTTCGGCGCGGACGGGAAGATCGCCGAGGGCTGGTGGCAGTACGACCGCCTCGGCCTGATGGCCCGGCTGGGTGCGCTGGACGCGCTGGAGACCTGATCCGAAGGACGCCCGCGAGGGGCGGAAGCCCCCGCTCCCGGTGACCGGGAGCGGGGGCTTCTTCCGTGCTGCTTCGGCGTGGTGCCGTTGCCTCAGTGGGCGTGGCCGTGACCGTGGCCCGCGGCGGCCGGCTCTTCCTCTTCCTTCTTCTCGACGACCAGGGTCTCGGTCGTCAGGAGGAGGGCGGCGATGGAGGCGGCGTTCTCCAGGGCGGAGCGGGTGACCTTCACCGGGTCGATGACGCCGGCCTTGACCAGGTCGCCGTACTCGCCGGTGGCGGCGTTGTAGCCGTTGCCCTTCTCCAGCTCGGCGACCTTGGAGACGATGACGTAGCCCTCCAGGCCGGCGTTCTCGGCGATCCAGCGCAGCGGCTCGACGGCGGCGCGGCGGACGACCGCGACACCGGTGGCCTCGTCGCCGGTCTTGCCGAGGTTGCCCTCCAGCACCTTGACGGCGTGGACGAGCGCGGAGCCACCACCGGAGACGATGCCCTCCTCGACCGCGGCGCGGGTCGCGGAGATGGCGTCCTCCAGACGGTGCTTCTTCTCCTTCAGCTCCACCTCGGTGGCGGCGCCGACCTTGATCACGCACACGCCGCCGGCGAGCTTCGCGAGGCGCTCCTGGAGCTTCTCGCGGTCCCAGTCGGAGTCGGTGTTCTCGATCTCGGCCTTGATCTGGGCGACGCGGCCGTGGACCTCTTCGGTCTTGCCGGCACCGTCGACGATCGTGGTGTCGTCCTTGGTGACCGTCACGCGGCGGGCGGAGCCCAGCACGTCGAGGCCGACCTGGTCGAGCTTGAGGCCGACCTCCTCGGAGATGACGGTGGCGCCGGTGAGGACGGCCATGTCCTGGAGCATCGCCTTGCGGCGGTCGCCGAAGCCGGGGGCCTTCACCGCGACGGCGTTGAAGGTGCCACGGATCTTGTTGACGACCAGGGTCGACAGGGCCTCGCCCTCGACGTCCTCGGCGATGATCAGCAGCGGCTTGGAGGCGTTGGTCTGGATGACCTTCTCCAGCAGCGGCAGCAGGTCCGCGATGGAGGAGACCTTGCCCTGGTTGATGAGGATGTAGGGATCCTCCAGGACGGCCTCCATGCGCTCCTGGTCCGTCACGAAGTACGGCGACAGGTAGCCCTTGTCGAAGGCCATGCCCTCGGTGAAGTCCAGCTCCAGACCGAAGGTGTTGGACTCCTCGACGGTGATGACACCGTCCTTGCCGACCTTGTCCATGGCCTCGGCGATCAGCTCGCCGACCTGCTGGTCCTGGGCGGACAGCGCGGCGACGGCGGCGATGTCGGACTTCTCGTCGATCGGCCGGGCGGTGGCGAGCAGGTCGTCCGAGACGGCCTTGACCGCGGCGTCGATGCCCTTCTTCAGGGAGGCCGGGGAGGCACCGGCGGCGACGTTCTTCAGACCCTCGCGCACGAGCGCCTGGGCGAGCACGGTGGCGGTGGTGGTGCCGTCACCCGCGATGTCGTTGGTCTTGGTCGCCACCTCCTTCACCAGCTGGGCGCCGAGGTTCTCGTACGGGTCCTCGATCTCGACCTCGCGGGCGATGGTGACGCCGTCGTTGGTGATGGTGGGAGCGCCGAACTTCTTGTCGATGACGACGTTGCGGCCCTTGGGGCCGATCGTCACCTTGACCGTGTCGGCAAGCTTGTTGACGCCGCGCTCGAGGGCGCGACGGGCGTCCTCGTCGAACTTCAGGATCTTCGCCATGACAGCGTGAGCCCTCTCGGAAATCTCGGATGAAAGAAACTGCGCCCCGGGCGCCCGGTCCTGTTAGCGGTCGCGGGGGCCAGGGGCGCAGCTCGAAGCAGAAATGCTGAGGTGACTTACTTCTCGATGATCGCGAGGACGTCGCGAGCCGAGAGGACGAGGTACTCCTCGCCGTTGTACTTCACCTCGGTGCCGCCGTACTTGCTGTACAGGACGACGTCGCCGACCTTGACGTCGAGCGGCAGGCGCTCGCCGTTCTCGAAGCGACCCGGACCCACGGCGAGGACGGCGCCCTCCTGGGGCTTCTCCTTCGCGGTGTCCGGGATGACCAGGCCAGAGGCGGTGGTCTGCTCGGCGTCGAGCGGCTGGACCACGATGCGGTCCTCGAGCGGCTTGATGGCAACCTTGGAGCTGGCGGTCGTCACGATCCGACCTCCCCCTTCGGAGATCTCACGGGGTTAACTGTCTGAGGTGGCGACCAGGTCGATCCGTCGTCGCGGGTGCCGGACCTGCCCGTCGCTGTGTTGGCACTCTCGTCTGCCGAGTGCCAGAGCCGAGACTATGACCGCGATTAGCACTCGGTCAAGCGGAGTGCCAATTGCCCGCGGCGCGTCAGCCGGAAATCCCTCCTCGGGCGGCCCGGTGCCGGCGACTCGGACTCAGAGGTAGTCCTCCAGCCGGCCCACCGTCAGGCCGGCGCGCTGGGTCTCGCGCAGCAGGCGGGTCGTGCGTTCGCGGAGGGTGGGGCCGGTGGACTCGTCGGGGCCCACCAGGACGACGTCGCCGGGGCGCAGCCGCGCCTCGCCGCGGGCGTAGGAGATGCCCTCGGCCGTCATCGCGGCCCGCCACAGGACGACCGCCGAGACGCCGCAGTCCGCCGCCGCGCGCAGGGTCGTGGTGTCGTACGTGCCGTAGGGCGGCCGGAACAGGCGGGGGCGGATGCCGAAGCGGGACCTGACCTTCTCCTGCTGGCCGCAGATCTCGGCGCGCTGCCCGGCGTACGGCAGTCCGCGCATCGCGGGATGGTCGAGGGTGTGGTTCTGGACGCTCGCGCCGACGGACTGGAGGCGCGCGAAGTGGCCGTAGCCGGGTCCGACCACGCTGTCGGTGAGGAACAGGCTGACGGGCAGGCGCAGTTCGCGGACCATGTCGACGAACCGGGGGTCCTTCTCGGCACCGTCGTCGTAGGTGAGGAAGACGACCTTGTCGGAGGTGCCGACGTGGTCCACGACGGGCGGCAGCCCCGGGCCGGCCGTGCGCGGTGCCGCGGTGCGGGCGACGGGGGTGGGACGCGGGGCGAGCGGGGCCGCGAGGCCCCAGCGGCGGTAGGCGGGTTCCGCCTCGGGGCCGTGCGACCGGACGCCCTGGGCCGCCTTCTTGCCGAGCCGTTCGATGGGGTCGACGGACTGGGCGCAGCCGCTCAGGACGCAGCCGGTGAGGGCCAGGGCGGCCGCGAGGACGGCGGTGGACCGCCGGTGCCCCGCCGCCGGCCGCCTCACAGGTAGTCCTCCAGGCGGGCCACGGCGTATCCCTCGCGCGTGACCTTGTTCAGGAAGCGGCGCATGTCGTCGGTCATCGTGCCGTTCCACTCGTCGCGGCCCTGGAAGTGGGTGAGGACGATGTCGCCGGGGTGCAGGCTCCGGTCCCACTCGCGGTACTCCCAGCGGTCGACGAAGACCTCCTCGTCCCAGATCGGCGCGTACTCGATGCCGCAGGACTTGGCGGCGCGCAGGGTGTCGCCGTTGTAGTTGCCGTACGGCGGGCGGAAGAGGGTCGGGCGCTTGCCGAACTGCCGCTCCATGACGTCCTGCATGCCGCAGATCTCGTGCCGCTGCTCCTCGTAGGAGAGTCCGGGCAGGTAGGGGTGGGTGAGGGTGTGGTTGTTGAGGGTGACGCCCTGCGACTGCATCCTGCGGAAGTAGCCGTAGTCGTCCTCGACCAGGTAGTTGCTGAGGAAGGCGGTGTACGGGACCTTCAGTTCGCTCATCATGCGCAGGAACGCCGGGTCCTTCTCGGCGCCGTCGTCGATGGTGAGGAAGACGACCTTGTCCTTGGTGGGGATCGTGGTGAAGACCGGGGGGAGGCCGTCCGTCACCTGGCCGTCGACCTCGAAGCCTTCGCGGGCGGCGATCCTCGGCTTCCGCTTCGGGGGCGGCGGGGGCGTCAGGGGGGCCGCGTCGAGTCCCCAGCGGTGGGCGGCGGCGACCAGGGCGGCACGGCCGGCGGGCGGGCGGGTGGTGTGGTCGTCCGGTCCGCGGGCGGGCGGTGCCCCCAGGGGGTGCGAACCCTCGGCCGGGCGCCGCTCCGTCTCCCCGCCCGGCGCCGAGCAGCCGGTGACGACCGCGGCGACGGCGAGCACGGCGAGGCCGCCCCGGACGGCCGTTCGCCCACCCCACGCCCTCTTTTGATCGTTTTGTCCTACTACTCGCATGGGCCCGGATCCTCGCAGGCACCCGGCCCCGGCCCGGCCCGACACCGCCACCGCGGGCGCAGCGTCCACCGACTGGCCCACAATGACCCGGTGAACGACCTGCTCCCCCTCCACGCGCTGCTCACCCCCGAGGGCCGCGCCCTCCTCGACGAGGTCCGCGACACCGCCCCGGCCGACGAACTCGCCGTCGCCACCCGGCTGCGCCGAGACCACCCCGCCGACCTGGTCTCGGCGGCGCTCGGCCAGGCCCGGCTGCGGCAGCGGGCGGTGGCGAAGTTCGGCGCCGAGGACGCGGGACGGATGTTCTTCACGCCGAACGGGGTCGAGCAGTCGACGCGGGCCGGCGTGGCGGCGTACCGCGCCGGGCGGCTGCGGGAACTGGGTGTCACGTCCGTCGCCGACCTGTGCTGCGGGATCGGCGGCGACGCCCTCGCCCTCGCGCGGGCCGGCATCCGGGTACTGGCGGTGGACCGGGACCCGCTGACGGCCGAGACCGTCCGGGCCAACGCCCGCGCGCTGGGCCTGGACGACCTGATCGAGGTGCGGGAGGCGGACGTCACCGGGGTCGACACGGCGGCGTACGACGCCCTGTTCGTCGACCCGGCACGGCGCGGCGGCCGGGGGCGGATCTTCGACCCCGAGGCGTACTCGCCGCCGCTGTCCTGGGCGGTCGGCGCGGCCCGTGCCGCCCGGGTGGCCGCGCTGAAGATCGCGCCCGGTGTTCCGCACGAGGCGGTGCCCGCGGAGGCCGAGGCCGAGTGGATCTCGGACGGCGGCGACGTGAAGGAGGCGGTGCTGTGGTTCGGGACCGGACGGCCGGGCGCCGTCCGCGCCACACTGCTGCCCGGTCCGCGCACCCTGCCCGGCCGGGGGCTGCCCGACCCCGGGGTGCGGGAGGTGGGGCGGTACCTGTACGAGCCCGACGGCGCCGTGGTCCGGGCGCATCTGGTCGCCGAGGTCGCGGAACGGGTGGGCGGCGGGCTCCTCGACGCGACCATCGCGTACGTCACCGCGGACGCGCTGGTGGCCGAGGAGTTCGCGACGGCGTACGAGATCACCGATCACCTGCCCTTCAACGTCAAGCGGTTGAAGGCGCTGCTGCGCGAGCGGGGGGTGGGGACGCTGACCGTGAAGAAGCGCGGCTCGGCCGTCGAGCCGGAGGAACTGCGCCGCAAGGTCAGACCGCAGGGACCCCACGCGGCGACGGTGTTCCTCACCCGGGTCGCCGGCGCCCCGGCCATGCTGATCGGCCACCCCGCCCGGTGAACCGCCCTGTCGGGACACTAGGCGAGTTCGGCCGCCCGGTGGCGCAGGAGGGTGCGTTCGCGTTCGTTGCGGGCCAGGGTGGCCGCCCGCTCGACCGCGGCCCGCGCCTCGTCCGTGCGGCCCAGCCGCTCCAGCAGGTCCCCGCGCACGCTGGGCAGCAAGTGGTAGTCGCGCAAGGCCGGTTCGTCGGCGAGGGAGTCCACGATGCGCAGGGCGGCGGCCGGGCCCTCGGTCATCGACACGGCGACCGCGCGGTTCAACTCGACCACCGGGGACGGGGACCGGGCGGCGAGCAGA
Organism: Streptomyces sp. NPDC026672; assembly: GCF_040638185.1. Lineage (NCBI taxonomy): Bacteria > Bacillati > Actinomycetota > Actinomycetes > Kitasatosporales > Streptomycetaceae > Streptomyces > Streptomyces sp. NPDC026672. The sequence continues at coordinate 167,671 of NZ_JBEZXS010000006.1, read as the reverse complement.
CCGTAGAGCGTGGTGATGGCCGCCCAGTCGGTGTCCGCGTAGGCGGCGGCCCGCGCGTGGCACGCGGCGATGGCCGCCTGGAGGACGTACGGCCCCGGCGCGCCGGACGACGCGGCCTCGGCGCGCGCCAGGGCCGCGACCCCGCGCGCGAGGAGCGGACGGTTCCAGCGGCGCCGGTCCTGGTCCCGCAGGAGGACCGGTGCCCCGTCGGGGCCGGTGCGGGCGGCGGTGCGGGACGCCTGGAACTCCAGGAGCGCGGCCAGGGCGTGCACCTCGGGCTCCTTCGGCATCAGCGAGGCCAGCACCCGGGCCAGCCGCAGGGCGTCCTCGCACAGACCGGGGCGCAGCAGGTCGTCGCCCGCCGTCGCCGCGTACCCCTCGTTGAAGATCAGGTAGATGACCTCCAGGACCGAGCCGAGCCGGGCCTCGCGGTCGGGGCCGTACGGCACCTCGAAGCCGATGTTGCGGGTCGCGAGCGTCCGTTTGGCGCGCACGATCCGCTGGGCGACGGTGGGTTCCGGTACCAGGAAGGCGCGGGCGATCTCCTCGGTGGTCAGCCCGCCGAGCAGCCGCAGGGTGAGGGCGGTGCGGGCCTCGGCGGACAGCACCGGGTGGCAGGCGGTGAAGACCAGGCGCAGCAGGTCGTCGTCGATGTCGTCCGGGTCGGCCGGCTCCTCGGGCGGCGCGGCGCCCTCCAGGTCCCGGCCGATCTCCGCGAGCTTGCGCGCGTAGCGCTCCCGGCGCCTGACCAGGTCGACGGCGCGGTTGCGGGCGGCCGTCGTGAGCCAGGCGCCGGGGTTCGCGGGCACGCCGTCCCGCGGCCACTGCTCCAGGGCGGCGACCAGGGCGTCCTGTGCGATCTCCTCGGCGATCCCGAGGTCCCGCACGATCCGGGCCGCGGCGGCGACGACCCGGGCCGACTCCATCCGGAAGACGGTCTCGACCACTCGGGCCGCGGTGGGCTGCTGCTGTTCCACAGCCCACCATGCAACACCCCGGGCCGGTGGTGCGCCAGAACCGCCGGTCAGGCCTCGGCGATCTCGCGCACCTCGCAGGTCACCGTCCAGTGCTCCTCGTGGACGCGGACGAACCGCTTGGTCCACTCGACCGCCTCGTCCATGTCCTTGCACTGGGTGATGGCGTAACCGCCGACGACCTCCTTGGACTCGGTGAACGGGCCGTCCGTGACGGAGAGCTTCCCGCCCTCCCAGTGGACCCGCCTGCCCTGGCTCTGCGGGGTGAGCCCGGCCGTGTCGAGCATGACGCCCGCCTTGGTGATCTCCTCGATGAGCGCGCCCATCCGCTCCATCAGTTCGGGGCTCGGGCCCTCCGGCGGCGCGGTGGTCTCGTCGATGCGCACGAGGGAGAGGTAACGCGGCATGGTGACTCCTCGGGTGGCGGCGGGGTCCCTCCCCGCCTCTCACCCATGACGTCGAACGGCGACGGGCGGGATCGACACCCACGCCGGACTTTCCCGAAGATTTTTTTCCGGGACGGGCCGGGCCGGGTCAGGTCGGGCCGGGTCAGGTCGGGTCGGCCCGGCACCGCCGCCGTGTCAGCGCAGCGACTCCCACAGGTCGCCGGCCGCCGGTTCCCGGGCCACCACCCGGTTGGGGTCGGACGGCGCGGGCAGGACCGGCATCGTCACGGTCCGCGCCGAGTCGGCGGACAGCCCCTTCAGGCTCCGGCCGAGGCCCATCAGCTCGTTCAGGGAGTCGAGGCCGGTGTCGGTGGTCAGGCTCGCGGTGACCGCGTCGGCGACCCGGTAGAGCTTGGCCGGGTCGGTGAGCAGGTCGGTCGCGGCCATCTGTGTCAGCAGGGCCTTGACCAGTTTCTGCTGGAGGGCTATTCGGCCGAGGTCGCTGCCGTCGCCGATGCCGTGCCGGGTGCGGGCCAGGGCGAGGGCCTGGGTGCCGTCGAGGTGGTGGGTGCCCTTCTCCAGGTGCAGATGGCTCAGGTCGTCGTCGATGTCCTGGTCGGTGGTGACGTCGACCCCGCCGAGGGCGTCGACGAGCTTCGCGAAGCCGGCGAAGTCGATCTCGACGTAGTGGTCCATGCGGACGTCGGTCATCGCCTCGACCGTCTTCACCGCGCACACCGGGCCGCCCACCGCGTAGGCGCTGTTGAACATGGCGTTGTACGCCACCGCCGTGGACCCGCCCGAGGGCAGCGGGCAGGAGGGGCGGGTGACCAGGGTGTCGCGCGGAATGCTGACGACGGTGGCGGAGGTGCGGCCGGCGTCGATGTGCACCACCATCGCGGTGTCGGAGCGGGCACCGGTGCTGTCGCCGCCGCCGAGCGTCTTGTTGGCCTTGCCGCTGCGTGAATCGGAGCCGAGGACAAGGATGTTGACGGCCTCGGTCGGCAGCGGGGAGGCGTCGGGCGAGGGGGCGACCAGCGGCCTGGCCGGGCGGTCGTCGCCCAGCGCGCTGTTGATGTCGACGCTCTTGATGTTGTTGTCGAGGTGCCAGTACACCCACCCGGCCCCCGCGACTCCCAGCACCAGCGCCGCCGCCAGGGTGAGCCCCGCGGCCCTGAGCACGGCCGAACGCCGGCCCCCGTGTCTTCCCTCGTCGCCGTTCTCGTCGTGTCGGGTCACAACGAAGAACATAAGTCCGAATTATTAGCGGACTGTTAGGGGAAGCGCCGCGAGGCGGATTTCTTCGGAAAATCTCACCATTCCTCGGTCGTCTCGAAAGTTTCGACGGCGCGGCCGTCACGCCGTGGGCGCCGCCGTGCTGCTGCGCACCACCAGACTCGTCGCCAGCTCCACCCGTGTCGCCACCGACGAGTCCTCCTCGCGGCCCAGGTCGAGCACGAGCCGGGCGGCGGCCTCCGCCATCTCCGTGAGCGGCTGCCGCACGGTCGTCAGCGGCGGCCCCACCCAGCGGGCGACCGGCAGGTCGTCGAAGCCCACCACGCTCAGGTCCTCCGGGATGCGCAGCCCCAGCTCCCGCGCCGCCTCGTAGAGCCCGAGCGCCTGGAGGTCGTTGCCCGCGAAGACGGCGGTGGGCCGGTCCGGGCGGCGCAGCAGCTCCAGGCCCAGCCGGTAGCCGGCCTCGTGGTGGAAGTCCCCGGTGACGATCAGCGAGGGGTCGACGGGCAGCCCGGCGGTCTCCAGCGCCGCCCGGTAGCCGTCGACCCGGGCCCTGCTGCACATCATCCGGGACGGCCCGCTGATCGCCCCGATGCGGCTGTGGCCCAGTTCGACGAGATGGCGGGTCGCGGCGAGCCCGCCCTGCCAGTTGGTGGCGCCGATCGAGGGCACGTCGGCGCCGGGGTCGCCCGCCGGGTCCATCACCACGAACGGGATGGACCGGCTGGTCAGCAGCGCGCGCTGGGACTCGTCGAGCCCGGACAGGACCAGCACCACGCCGTGCGGGCGGCGGGCGGCCACCTGGTCGGCCCAGGTCCGGCCGGGGGTGAGCCGCCCGGCGGACTCGGACAGGACGACGCTGAGGCCCGCGTCCCGCGCCACGTTCTCCACGCCCCGGATGACCTCCATCGCCCAGGCGCTCTCCAGCTCGTGGAAGACCAGGTCGATCAGGGGCGAACGGGACGCCTCGGCGCGGCGGCGCCGGTAGCCGTAGGAGCGCAGCAGCTCCTCCACCCGGGTCCGGGTGGAGGGAGCGACGTCGGCGCGGCCGTTGAGCACCTTCGAAACAGTCGGAGCCGACACCCCGGCCTCGCGGGCGATTTCAGCGAGCGTCGCTGTCTGCGTTTCCATGGGCTTCCCAGGCTTCATGCCCGCGATCGTATCCCTGCGCGAACCCTTGACGAAGACCCTCTTCCGCCATACGTTCCCGGAACATTCGAAATGCCAGCCGAAACATTCGCGAGAGGCCACGGTCATGGAGTCCACCACGTCCAACGGCGGGCGTACGTTCAGCAGGCGCTGGGTGCTCGGCGCCGGTGCCACCACTCTTCTCACCGCCGGACTCTCGGCCTGCGGCTCCTCCGGGGGTTCCGGCGGCGGCGGTGGCACGCTCACCGCGTTCGTGTACGGCGACGACGCGGCCAAGATCCAGGTCGCCGCCATCGACCGGTTCAACAAGTCGGCCGCAGCCAAGAAGGCCAAGGGCAGCCTCAAGCTGGAGAAGGTGCCAGGCGCCGAGTACCCGGCGAAGCTGCGCACGGCGATGGGCTCGCCCAACGCGCCCGACGTGTTCTTCAACTGGGGCGGCGGCTCGATCAAGGCGTACAAGGACGCCGGCCAGCTGGTCGACCTGACCGACACCATCAAGTCCGACCCGGTCCTGAAGGACGGGTTCCTGCCCTCGGTCATCGAGGCGGGCGGCCTCGGCGGTCACCTCTACGGCGTCCCGATGCGCGGCATGCAGCCCGTGATCCTCTTCTACAACAAGGCGCTGTTCGCCGAGCACAAGCTCCAGCCGCCCACCACCTGGGACCAGTTGCTCGACAACAACACCAAGCTGAAGAAGGCCGGCATCACCCCGTTCGCGCTCGGCGGCGCGGACATCTGGCCCGAACTGATGTGGCTGGAGTACCTGGTCGACCGCATCGGCGGCCCCAAGGTGTTCGACCGCATCAAGAACGGCGACGCCTCGGGCTGGGGCGACCCGGCCGTCCTCAAGGCCGCCGAGACGGTCAAGCAGCTCATCGACGACGGCGCCTTCGGCAAGGGCTACAGCTCGGTCGCCTACACCAACGGCGGCGCCCCGGCCGTGTTCGCCAAGGGCAAGGCCGCGATGCACCTCATGGGCTCGTGGGAGTACTCCACGCAGCTCGGCAAGTTCCCGGAGTTCGCCAGGAAGGACCTCGGCTGGATCGCCTTCCCCACCGTCGAGGGCGGCGCGGGCGACATACGCAACGTCGTCGGCAACCCCACCAACTACTGGTCCGTGAACGCCCGTACGTCCAACAAGGACGCCGCGCTCGCCTTCCTGCGCGACTGCGCCTCCGAGCAGTACGCCAAGGACCTGGTGGCCAACGGCGACATCCCGACCACGACCAACGCCGAGAAGCTGCTCGACGCCTCGCCCAACCCGGAGTTCGCCAAGTTCCAGTACCAGATGGTGCAGCAGGCACCGGCGTTCACCCTCAGCTGGGACCAGGCGGTCGACCCGAACGTGTCGACGCCGATGCTGACCGAGGTCAACAAGCTGTTCGTGGGCAAGTCCTCGCCCGCTCGGTTCGTGTCCGCCCTCAAGGGGCTGAAATGAGCGGCACCGCGGCGAAGGGCGGCCCGCGCACCGGCGCGGGCCGCCCGCGCGGCGGTTCGGGCGTCCGGGCGGGCCGCCCGCACGCCGTCTGGGCCCTGCCCGGCGTCCTGTTCTTCGCGTTCTTCGCCGTCGCCCCCATGGCGCTGGCGTTCTACCTGTCCTTCACCGAGTGGAACGGCCTGGGCGACCCCAAGCCGGTGGGCCTCGCCAACTGGCGCAAGCTGCTCGGCGACGACCGGCTCACCCAGTCCCTCACGGTCACCGTCCTGCTGACCGTCGTCAGCTGGGCCTTCCAGACGGTCGTCTCGCTGCTGCTCGGCGTCTGGGCGGCGGGCCGGCAGCGCAACCGGGCGGTCCTGTCGGCGGTCTTCTTCGTGCCGTTCCTGCTGTCCTCGACGGCGATCTCGCTGCTGTTCTACGCCCTGCTCGACCCGAACTTCGGCATCGTCCGCGGCGACACCCTCGGCTCGACCGACGGGGCCTTCCTCGCGATCGTGTTCGTCGGCGGCTGGCAGTTCATCCCCTTCCACACCCTGATCTACCAGGGCGGGGCGCGGCAGATCCCCGAGGTTCTCTACCAGGCGGCGGCGATCGACGGCGCGGGCCGCTACCGCCAGTTCTTCTCGATCACGCTGCCCCAGTTGCGCAACACCGCGACCACCTCGGGCGTGCTGATGATCGTCGGCTCGCTCACCTACTTCGAGACCGTCCTGATCCTGACCCAGGGCGGCCCCGGCACCGACACGGCGATCCTGCCGTACCTGATGTACGAGGCCGGCTTCAAGAGCTACGACTTCGGCTACGCGAGCGCCATCGCCTCCTTCCTCGTGGTGGCCGCGACCGCGCTGTCCCTGCTGATGGTGAGGCTGTCCGGCTTCGGCGCGATGCGCAGCACCCGGGAAGGAATGTGACGAAGTGTCGCACGACACGCTGCCCCGTCCCGTGCAGACCGCCGAGGCGCCCGCGCCCCGGCCCGCGGGCCGCCGCAGGCACTGGACACGACGGGCCAACCCGCTGGCCGGCCTCGGTTCGCTGATCTGGCTGGTCGTCGTGATCGTCCCGATCTACGCGATGATCTCGGCCTCCCTCACCGGCCAGGACGAGGCGCTCGGCAACAACGCCCTCAAGCCGCCGAGCCGTCCGACGCTGGACAACTACGACACCGTCCTGCACAACGGCTTCGGCCACTACCTGTGGAACACGGCGGTCGTGGCCGCGGCGGTCGTGGTGATCGTCCTCGCGCTGTGCGTGCCGCTCGCCTACGTCGCCGTCCGCACCCGGAGCTTCTGGTCCGGCGCGGCGTTCCGGCTGTTCCTGCTCGGCGTGGCCATCCCGGCGCAGGCGGTCGTCGTACCGCTCTACCTGATGATCTCCAAGCTGAACCTGTACGACAGCCTGCTCGCGATCGTCCTGCCGACGGCCGCCTTCGCGATGCCGGTCGCCATCCTGATCCTCACCGGCACCCTCCGGGACATCTCGGAGGAGGTGTACGAGGCGATGGCCCTGGACGGCGCCTCGCCCACCCGGATGCTGTTCCAGCTGGTCATCCCCATGTCCAAGGGCGGCATCAGCACCGTCGTCGTCTACTCGGCGCTCCAGGCCTGGAACGGCCTCCTCTTCCCGCTGATCTTCACCCAGTCCGACGGACCGCGCGTGCTGACCCTCGGCCTGTTCAACTACGTGAGCCAGTTCGGCGTGAACATCCCCGCCCTGCTCGCCTCCGTCGTCCTGTCCGGCATCCCCATCTTCGTGGTGTACCTGGTGGCCCGCCGCGCGCTGGTGGGCGGCCTGATGGGCGTGGGCGGCAAGTGAGCGCGAACGACCCGGGGCAGCGCACCCCCCTTTCCCCGACAGGAGTTTCATGACCACCGCCCCCTGGCGCGACCCCTCCCTGCCCGCCGCCGCCCGCGTCGACGACCTGCTGTCCCGGATGACCCTGGAGGAGAAGACCGCCCAGCTGTACGGCGTGTGGGTGGGCGCCGCGACGGACGGCGACGGGGTCGCGCCCCTCCAGCGCGAGATGACCTCCGACTACGACTGGGACGAGCTGATCACGCTGGGCCTCGGCCAGCTGACCCGCTCCTTCGGCACGGCCCCCGTGGATCCGGAGGTCGGCGCGCGGGCGCTGGCCCGCGCCCAGCGCCGGATCGCCGACGCCGGCCGCTTCGGCATCCCCGCGGTGGCCCACGAGGAGTGCCTCGCCGGGTTCACCGCGTGGCGGGCGACGGCGTACCCGGTGCCGCTGGCCTGGGGCGCGACCTTCGACCCCGGCCTGGTCGAGGAGCTCGGCGGGCGCATCGGCCACGACCTGCGCTCGGTCGGCGTGCACCAGGGCCTCGCACCCGTCCTCGACGTGGTCCGCGATCTGCGCTGGGGCCGGGTGGAGGAGACGATCGGCGAGGACCCTTACCTGGTCGGCACGATCGGCTCGGCCTATGTGCGGGGCCTGGAGTCGGCCGGGGTCGTCGCCACGCTCAAGCACTTCGCCGGGTACGCGGCCTCGGCGGGCGCGCGCAATCTGGCGCCGGTGCGCGCGGGCGTGCGCGAGTTCGCGGACGTGACCCTGCCGCCCTTCGAGATGGCGCTGCGCGAGGGCGGCGCCCGCTCGGTGATGGCGGCGTACAACGAGACGGACGGCGTGCCGGCGTCGGCGGACTCCCGGCTGCTGACCGACCTGCTGCGCGACACGTGGGGGTTCACCGGCACGGTCGTCGCCGACTACTTCGGCATCGGCTTCCTGGAGACGCTGCACCGGGTGGCCGGCAGCCCGGCCGAGGCGGCCCGGGTGGCGCTGGAGGCCGGCATCGACGTCGAACTGCCCACCCTGAAGTGCTACGGCAAGCCGCTGGTGGCCGCCGTGCGCGAGGGCGCCGTCCCGGAGGCGCTGGTCGACCGGGCCGCCCGCCGGGTGCTGCTCCAGAAGTGCGAACTGGGCCTGCTGGACGAGGACTGGCGGCCGGAGACGGACGGCACGGTCGACCTGGACTCCCCCGGCAACCGGGCGCTGGCCCGCCGGCTCGCCGAGGAGTCCGTGGTGCTGCTGGACAACCCGGACGGCCTGCTGCCGCTGGCGCCCGACACCCGGATCGCGGTCGTCGGACCGCGCGCCGCGGACGAACTGGCCATGCTGGGCTGCTACTCCTTCCCCTCGCACGTCCTCACGCACCACCCGGACGTGCCCCTGGGCATCGACATCCCGACCGTCCTGGACGCCGTACGGGCCGAACTCCCGGACGCGAAGGTCACGTTCGCGGAGGGCTGCGGGGTGTCCGAGCCGGACACCGCCGGTTTCGCGGAGGCGGTGGCACGCGCGGCGGAGGCCGATGTGTGCGTGGCCGTGCTCGGCGACCGGGCCGGGCTGTTCGGCCGGGGCACCTCGGGCGAGGGCTGCGACGCGGAGACGCTGCACCTGCCGGGTGTGCAGGCCGATCTGCTCGACGCGCTGGTGGACAGCGGGGTGCCGGTGGTGCTGGTGCTGCTCACCGGGCGGCCGTACGCGCTGGGCCGCTGGCAGGGCCGGCTCGCCGGTGTGGTCCAGACGTTCTTCCCGGGCGCGGAGGGCGGTCCCGCGGTGGCGGGCGTGCTGTCCGGCCGGGTGAACCCCTCCGGCCGCCTCCCGGTGGGTGTGCCGCGCTCCCCGGGCGGCCAGCCCTGGACCTATCTCCAGCCGCCGCTGGGGCTGGCCGGCGAGGTCAGCAACCTGGACCCGACCCCGCTGTACCCCTTCGGGCACGGCCGCTCCTACACGACGTTCGCGTGGGAGGGCGCCGAGGGCCCGGACGCGGAGATCACGACCGACGAGGAGTACGACGTCTCGGTGCGCGTCCGCAACACGGGCGGGCGCGCGGGCGCCGAGGTCGTGCAGCTCTACCTGCACGACCCGGTGGCGTCGGTAACCCGCCCGGACGTCCGGCTGATCGGCTACCGGCGGGTGGAACTGGCCCCGGGCGAGTCCCGGCGGATCACGTTCCGCTTCCACCCGGACCTCTCGTCGTTCACGGACCGCGACGGCCGCAGGACCGTGGAACCGGGCGCCCTGGAGCTGCGCCTCGCGGCCTCCGCCGCGGACGTCCGCCACACGACCCGCCTCACCCTCACGGGCGAGCGGCGGTACGTGGGCGCGGACCGGCGGCTGCGCTGCGAGAGCGCGGTGGACTGACCGAGGGGGGCCGGGCCCGGCTCAGTCGAGCCCGGCCGACTCGAAGCGCCAGCGGTGGACCGGGCGGCTGCTCAACTCCCCGGGCGGCTCGGGCAGTTCGGGGAGGGACGCGTCGTAGGGGGCGTCCCACCAGGTGAGGACCAGGACGCGGTCCTGCGGGGCCCGGAAGGTCTCGCGGCGCGGCGGCCGCTCGGCGAGGGGCTGCTCGCGTGCCCAGGCGAGCAGGTCGTCGCCGCGGCCCTCCGCCGCCCTCGCCTCCCACATCAGGGTGACCGTCATGAGTACAGGTTCTCCTTGCCCGTCTCGTGCGCGTGCTCGTGGGCGCGGCCCGGCACGTGCGGGTCCGTCACCGGGAGCGAGGAGTCCGCGGACAGGTCCCAGTCGGAGGCGGCACGGCCCCGCGCCACCATCTCCGCGCCGAGCGCCGCCACCATCGCCCCGTTGTCCGTGCACAGCTTGGGCCGCGGCACCCGCAGCCGGATGCCCGCCGCCTCGCACCGCTCCTGCGCCAGGGCCCGCAGCCGGGAGTTGGCCGCGACCCCGCCGCCGATCATCAGGTGGTCGACGCCCTCGTCCTTGCAGGCCCGTACGGCCTTGCGGGTGAGGACGTCCACCACGGCCTCCTGGAAGGAGGCGGCGACGTCCCGCACCGGCACCTCCTCGCCCGCGGCGCGCTTCGCCTCGATCCAGCGGGCCACGGCCGTCTTCAGCCCCGAGAACGAGAAGTCGTACACCGGATCGCGCGGGCCGGTCAGACCGCGCGGGAACACGATCGCGCCGGGGTCGCCCTCGCGCGCGTAGCGGTCGATGACCGGGCCGCCGGGGAACCCGAGGTTCAGCACCCGGGCGATCTTGTCGAACGCCTCCCCGGCCGCGTCGTCGATCGTCGCGCCCATGGGCCGCACGTCGGAGGTGATGTCCGTCGACAGCAGCAGCGACGAGTGACCGCCGCTGACCAGCAGCGCCATCGTCGGCTCGGGCAGCGGCCCGTGCTCCAGCTGGTCCACGCAGATGTGGGAGGCCAGGTGGTTGACGCCGTAGAGGGGCTTGCCGAGCGCGTAGGCGTACGCCTTCGCCGCGGACACACCGACCAGCAGGGCGCCCGCGAGGCCGGGGCCCGCCGTCACGGCGACGCCGTCCAGGTCCCGGGCGCTCACCCCCGCGTCCTTCAACGCGCGGTGGATCGTCGGGACCATCGCCTCCAGATGGGCGCGGGACGCCACCTCGGGCACGACGCCGCCGAAGCGCGCGTGTTCGTCGACGCTGGAGGCGACGGCGTCCGCGAGCAGGGTGGTGCCGCGGACGATGCCCACGCCGGTCTCGTCGCAGGAGGTCTCGATCCCCAGGACCAGGGGTTCGTCAGCCATTGATCTCGGTTCCTTGTACGGACGTGGAGGGGTCGGTCAGTCGCATCACCAGGGCGTCCACGTTCCCCGGCTGGTAGTAGCCGCGTCTGAAACCGATGGGCTCGAACCCGAAGCGCTCGTAGAGCTTCTGCGCGCGGACGTTGTCCACGCGGCATTCGAGCATCACCTCGGCGCACTCGAACTCGGTGGCGGCCCGCAGCAGTTCGGTGAGCAGCAGCGCGCCGAGGCCGGTGCTCCAGTGGTCGCGGGCGACGGCGATGGTCTGGATGTCGCCCAGCTCGCCCTGGGCGGCCAGTCCGGCGTACCCGACGAGCCGGCCGCCGAGGACGGCCACGACGTAGCGCCGGGTCGCCTCGCCGCCGCGGGCGTGGGCCAGCTCCGACCAGAACATGCCCCGGGACCAGGCGTCCTCGGGGAAGAGGTCCTTCTCGAGTCCGAGGACCGCGTCGATGTCCCACCAGCGCATCTCGCGCAGCGCGGGCTTCACGGGTTCGGTCACTTGGGCGTGACCACCTTGTAGTTCTTCGGCACCTGCGCGTCGGGCCTGCGCAGATACAGCGGCCGGGGCGCGGGCGGCTCCTCCCCCGCGGCCAGCCGCTCGGCGGCCAGGGAGGCGAGGGCCGCGGCGGAGACGTGCTCGGGCTCGTGGGCCTGCGGGAAGGTCTCGGGGTAGAGCAGCGCGCCCGCGCCGACGGCGGGCAGGCCCGCGACCCGCTCGGCGATGTCGGCGGGCCGGTCGACGGCCGGCTCCGTCACCCGGGTGCGTGAATCGGCGTACGTCGCCCAGTAGACCTCCTTGCGCCGGGCGTCGGTCGCCACGACGAAGGGGCCCTTCTCGATGTCGGCCGCGTACGCGAGTCCGTCGAGCGTGCACACGCCGTACACGGGGACGCCGAGCGCGAGCCCGAAGGTGTCGGCGGTCATCAGGCCGACGCGCAGCCCGGTGTAGGGGCCGGGCCCGGTGCCGACGACGACGGCGGTGACGGCGTCGAGTCTCAGTTCCGCCTCGGCCAGCACGCGGTCGACGGCGGGCAGCAGCAGCTCACCGTGCCGGCGCGCGTCGACCTGGCTGGACGAGGCGAGGACGGCCGTGCCGTCGTGGAGCGCGACGGTGACGGCGGGGGTGGCGGTATCCAGAGCGAGCAAGAGCACGCGAACAGCCTACGGCTCCCGCGCGCTGAGCACGCCCGTCCCGGTCGGACCGTCACAGGCTGCTACGGTCTGTGCGAAGTGCGACATATCACCCAGGGCGGAGGCGGGCACAGGTGTCAGGCACCAGCGCGGGAATCGTGGCCGGGCTCGCCGGCGCGGCCGTCGTGACGGTCGGCGTCCTCGCCCTCCAGGCGTCGGCGACCGTCCCGCCGGGCCTCGGCGGCAGGCCCGGCGCGGGCGCCTCCCCGACGCTCGCCGCGGCCAAGGCCCCCCGCGACCCGAACCGGCCCACGGCACTGCCCTCCGGCTCCGGCACGGGCGAGCGGGTCGTCTACTCGGTGGACGACGACCGGGTCTGGCTGGTCGACGCGGGCAACCGGGTGCGGCGGACCTTCGAGGTGACCCCGGGCACCGTGGACCCCCGGCCGGGCTCGTACGTGGTGACGTCCCGCTCGAACGCGATCACCGGCACGGACGGGCGCCCCGTCGAGCACGTCGTGCGCTTCACGAGCGTGGGCAGCACGGTGGTCGGCTTCAGCGCGGCCCTGAAGAACTCGGCCCCTGCGCCCGATCCGACGGCGCGGTCGGGCGCGATCCGCGAGACCCGTCCGGACGGCGACGCGATGTGGCAGTTCGCCACGATCGGCGTACGCATCGTCGTGATCCGCTGACGGCTCCCCGCCGGCCGGGTGTCCGGGCCCACCGCCTAGGCGGCCTCCGCGGCCTCCGGACGGGCACCGCCGTGGCGGTCGTGGCCGTCCGCCGGCCGGGGCGCGACGGGTCCGGGGTCCCGCGGCGGCCGGGAGACCACGGCCGCGGCGGCGCAGGAGGCCAGCAGTTCCCGCATGGAGACGCCGGTGGGGCGCGGCAGGGGCCGGACCGGGGGCTGAGGGGCGGACATGGGCGCCTCCTGACGAGCGGGGGCGGGCGGCCGGGCCTGGCCGGTTAGGCAGACCTAACCTCGAACTGGCTACCATGTGACCACGCCGGACGCGTCCCGCGCAATATCTTGCCGACGGCTTGTCGGAACCTTCCCCGGTCCTCCCCGCGATCCGCCCGGCTCAGGCGCCGAGCGAGCCGAGGTCCGCGTCCGCCCAGCGCCGGCCGAGGCCGGTGAGCGTCACGTGCCGCACCTCGTCCGCGCCCGCGGGCCCGGGGTCCGCCCCCCGGGAGGCCACGGTGCCGACCGTACGGTGGATCACCACCTGCAACCGGTCGTCCGTCAGCTCCTCGACCTTGCCCTCGCCCCACTCCACGACGACCACCGAGTCGGGCAGCGAGACGTCCAGGTCGAGATCCTCCATCTCGTCCAGACCGCCGCCCAGCCGGTACGCGTCCACGTGGACCAGCGGCGGGCCGTCGCCCAGCGACGGGTGCACCCGGGCGATCACGAAGGTCGGCGAGGTGACCGCCCCACGCACCCCGAGCCCCTCGCCGAGCCCCCGGGTGAGCGTCGTCTTGCCCGCGCCCAGCTCACCGCTGAGCATCACCAGGTCGCCCGCGCGCAGGAGCCCCGCGAGCGTGCGGCCCAACTCCCGCATCCGCTCGGGGGACGTGATGGTCAGGTGGGTCTCAACCGGGTCGTGCGGCGCCGCTGGTGCTTCCATAGCCACTTACCGTAGCCCCTGCCGGGACGGCTCCCGCGCGGGTGAGCAGGTCGGCGAGCCGGTCCGTGACCACCTCGGGATGTTCCAGCATGACCAGGTGCCCGGCGTCCGGCACCAGCACCAGTTCGGCGTCCGGCAGCAGGCCGGCGATGGCCTCGCTGTGCTCGCTCGGCGTCACCAGGTCCTGGACGCCGGCCAGCACCAGGACCGGCATGTCGGCGAACTGGACGAGCGCCTCGGTCTTGTCGTGGTCGGTGAAGGCCGGGTAGAACTCGGCGACCACGTCGATCGGCGTGGACTCGATCATCCGCTCCGCGAACCGCACCACGGCCGGATCGACGTCCCGCGACGCGAACGAGTACCGCTTGACGACCCCGGCGAACAGATCGGCGGTGGCCCGGCGCCCCTTCTCCACCAGTGCCGCCTGCTGCCCCAGCGCCTTGAGCACCCCGGGCAGCACCCGGCGCACCGCGTTGACCCCGGCGACCGGCAGACCGAAGCTGACCTCGCCGAGCCGCCCGGACGAGGTCCCCACCAGGGCGGTGGCCACCACCCGGTCGCGGATCAGCTCCGGGTACTGGGCGGCCAGCGCCATCACTGTCATCCCGCCCATCGAGTGACCGACCAGCACGATCGGCCCCTCCGGCACGGCCGCGTCCAGCACGGCCTTCAGATCGCGGCCGAGCTGGTCGATGGTGAGCGGCACGCCGTCGCCGTGCTGGGCCACGCCCCGCCCGGACCGCCCGTGGCTGCGCTGGTCCCAGTGCACGGTGCGCACGACACCGCGCAGCGCCGCCCGCTGGAAGTGCCAGGAGTCCTGGTTGAGGCAGTAGCCGTGGCTGAAGACCACGGTGACCGGCACGGGCGCCTTGCGGCCGAACAGCCGGCGCCTGCGCGGCGCCGGGCCGCCCTCGGGCTCGACGTCGTCGACCTCGTAGTACAGCTCGGTGCCGTCGTCGGAGTACGCCTTGCCGGGGGTGCCGCGCAGGGCGCCGTAAGGGCCGGTCGAGTCCAGCGCCAGCCGGGCCCGGCGGCGCATGCCCCGGCCGACGGTCATCCGCTCTATCGCCACGCCGGCGGCCGCGCCCGCGGCGAGCACCCCTATGGCCGCGCCGGCGAAGCCGGTCGCCCGGCGCCAGCTGCCGGACGCCGCCACGGCGGAGGCGACGACCGCCGCGGCGGCGTCCGCGACCGCCTCCGCACTGCTCTCGCTCACGTACCGCTCCTCTTCACCGTGTTCACGTCGATCACCGTGTTCGCCGTACTGCAGTTCGCCGCACGGCCGACACGACCGCCGGGACACCGGCGGGGGCGGGTGCCACCCGGGTCGTACGGCGGACGGTCCCTGTAGGGCTTACCCGTCCTGCGCGTCGTCCTCCCCGTTCAGATGGACGCGGGGCACCCGGGATCCGATGCGGGTGACGATCTCGTACCCGATCGTGCCCGCGGCCTGCGCCCAGTCCTCGGCGGTGGGCTCGCCGCGGTCGCCGGGGCCGAACAGGACGGCCTCCGAGCCGACTTCGGGCTCGTCGCCGCCGAGGTCTACGACGAACTGGTCCATCGCGACGCGGCCGGCGATCGTGCGCCACTTGCCGCCGATCAGGACGGGGCCGGTGCCGGAGGCGTGCCGGGGGACGCCGTCCGCGTAGCCGACGGGCACCAGGCCGAGGGTGGTGGTGCCCGGAGTGACGTAGTGGTGGCCGTAACTGACGCCGTGTCCGCCCGGGACGTGCTTGACCAGGGCGAGGGAGGCGGACAGCGTCATCACCGGGCGCAGTCCGAAGTCGGCCGGGACGCCGACCTCGGGGCTCGGCGACAGGCCGTACACCGCGCAGCCCGTGCGGACGAGGTCGAAGTGGCTCTGCGGCAGGGTGAGCGTGGCGGGCGAGTTGGCGATGTGCCGCACCTCGGGGCGCACCCCTCGCTGTTCGGCGTACGCCGTCATCTCCCGGAAGCGGGTGAGCTGGAGGGCGATGGAGGGGTGGCCCGGCTCGTCGGCGCAGGCGAAGTGCGACCACAGGCCGGTGACTCGCAGCAGGCCCTCGGCCTCGGCGCGCAGGGCGGCGTCGACCAGTTCGGCCCAGTCCTCGCCCGGCTGGCAGCCGCCCCGGCCCAGACCGGTGTCGGCCTTGAGCTGCACACGCGCGGGGCGGCCCGCCGCGCGGACCGCCGCGATCACCTCGTCCAGCGCCCACACACCGCCGACCGAGACGTCGATGTCGGCCTCGACGGCCTCCCGCCAGGGGCCCCCGGGGGTCCACAGCCAGCACATGATGCGCCCCGGCAGCCCGGCCGCGCGCAGCGCCAGGGCCTCCTCGGGCGTGGCCGTGCCGAGCCAGGTCGCCCCCGCCCGTACGGCCGCGCGGGCACACGGAACCGCCCCGTGGCCGTACGCGTCGGACTTCACCACGGCCATCAGGGCCGCGCCCGGCGCGAGGGCACGCAGGGCACGGACGTTGGCCCGCAGGGCGGCCAGGTCGATCTCGGCGCGGGCCCGCAGGGGCGCGCTCACCGCATGTGCTGTCGTACTCATCGCGCCCCCAGTCTCTCAGAGCCGCCCGCGGCCCCCGTCCGACATCCCCGCCACGCACGACGTGACGACCCCTGCGGCCGGTCCGGGGCGACGCCGGCCCCGGGCGCGCCGCGCCTCCCCGCACGCCCCGGCGCACCGCGGTCGCCCCCGGGGACAGGACCGCGGTGCGGCCAGGGGCGGCCGGCCGGTCGCGGGCGCGGCTCCGGGGCCCGTGCCGGTCACCGGCGGAGGCCGTCGCGCCGGCCGGGCGGGCCGTCCCGCTCAGGCCGTCGGTTCGCGGACGTCGCGCCACGCCTCCGGGATCGCGGCCGCGACGTCGTGGGCGCCCGCGGGGGCACCGTCCGCCGCGTAGCGGCCTGCGAGGCCGTGCAGATAGGCGGCGGCGCTGCCCGCGTCCTTCGCCGACAGGCCCGACGCCAGCAGGGAGCCCGCGAGGCCCGACAGGACGTCCCCGCTGCCGGCCGTGGCCAGCCAGGCCGTGCCGGTCGCGTTGACGCGCACCGCCCCGCCCGCCGGATCGGCGACCAGCGTGGTCGAGCCCTTGAGCAGGACGGTCGCCCGGTAGCGCGCGGCGAGTTCGCGCACGGCGGTGAGCCGCGCCCCCTCGACCTCCTCGCGCCGCACCCCGAGCAGCGCGGCGGCCTCCCCGGCGTGCGGGGTGAGCAGGGTCGGCGCGGTACGGGCCCGTACGGCCTCCGGCCCGGCCAGCCGCAGCCCGTCCGCGTCGATCAGCACCGGCACGTCCGCCGCGACCACCTCGGCGACGGTGTCCGCGTCGTCACCGGCCCCCGGCCCGGTCACCCACGCCTGCACCCGCCCCGCCCCGCGCGGCCCCCGGTCGGAGACCAGCGTCTCCGGGAAGCGGGCGATCACCGCGTCCCCGGCGGGCCCGACGTACCGCACGGCCCCCGCGCCGCCGCGCAGCGCGCCCGACACGGCGAGCACGGCCGCGCCGGGATAGCGCGCGGACCCGGCGGCGACACCCACGACACCGCGCCGGTACTTGTCGCTCTCCGCCCCCGGCGCGGGCAGCAGCGCGGCCACGTCGGCGTGCTGGAGCGCCTCCAGTTCGGGTACGGCGGGCAGGTCGAGCCCGATGTCGACGAGCCGTACGGAACCGGCGTGCTCGCGGGCCGGATCGACGAGCAGCCCCGGCTTGTGGGTGCCGAACGTCACGGTGAGGTCGGCCCGCACGGCCGCCCCCAGCACCTCCCCGCTGTCCGCCTCGACCCCGCTGGGCAGGTCGACGGCGACCACGGCGGCCCGGGAGCGGCGCGCGGCGTCGGCGAGCGGCACGGCGTCCGCCCGCAGCCCGCCCCTGCCGCCGATCCCGACGATCCCGTCGAGGACGAGGTCGGCCCGCGCGACGGCGTCCTCGGCCGCGCCGGACGCCACGACGGTTCCACCCGCCCGGCGCAGCGCGGCGAGCCCGCCCGGGTGGGTCCGCTCCGGCGCGAGCAGCACGGCCCCGACCCCGGCGCCGCGCCGGGCGAGCCGGGCGCCGGCGTAGAGGGTGTCGCCCCCGTTGTCGCCGCTGCCGACGAGCAGCACGACGCGGCTGCCGTACACCCGCCCGAGCAGGTCGGCGCAGGCGGCGGCCAGCCCGGCGGCGGCGCGCTGCATGAGGGCGCCGTCCGGGAGCCGTGCCATCAGCTCCCGTTCGGCGTTTCTGACGGTCTCGACGCTGTACGCGGTTCGCATACCTGCGAGTCTGCCGTCACCCCTCGGCGACGACCACCGCCGACGCCACTCCGGCGTCATGACTGAGCGACACGTGCCAGGACCGCACGCCGAGCTCGGCGGCGCGGGCGGCCACCGTCCCGGTGACCCGCAGCCGCGGCTGCCCGGAGTCCTCGACGTACACCTCGGCGTCGGTCCAGTGCAGTCCGGGCGGGGCGCCGAGGGCCTTGGCGAGGGCCTCCTTGGCGGCGAAGCGGGCCGCGAGCGAGGCGATGCCGCGGCGCTCGCCGCTGGGCAGCAGCAGCTCGCTCGCGAGGAACAGCCGGTCGGCCAGCCCGGGGGTGCGTTCCAGGGAGGCCCGGAAGCGATCGACCTCGGCCACGTCGATCCCGACCCCGATGATGCTCATGGGGAGCACCCTACGGCGCCCGGGACACGGGCCCCGGCCGCTCCCCCGCGTCCCCTACTCGACCGTCACCGACTTGGCCAGGTTGCGCGGTTGGTCCACCTCGTTGCCCCGCGCGGTCGCCAGTTCGCACGCGAAGACCTGCAACGGCACGGTCGCCACGAGCGGCTGCAGCAGCGCCGGCGTGGCCGGGACGCGGATCAGGTGGTCGGCGTACGGCACCACCGCCTCGTCGCCCTCCTCCGCGATCACCACGGTCCGCGCGCCGCGGGCCCGGATCTCCTGGATGTTGGAGACGATCTTGTCGTGGAGGAGGGACGGACCGTGCGGGGACGGGACCACCACGACGACCGGCAGGTCCTCCTCGACGAGGGCGATCGGCCCGTGCTTCAGCTCGCCCGCCGCGAAGCCCTCGGCGTGCATGTAGGCGAGTTCCTTGAGCTTGAGCGCGCCTTCGAGGGCGACCGGGTGGCCCACGTGCCGGCCGAGGAACAGCACCGTCCGCTTGTCGGCGAGGGAGCGCGCGAGCGCCCGCACCGGCTCCATGGTCTCCAGGACGCGCTCGATGTCGCCGGGGACGCGGGAGAGGTCGCGGATGACCGCGGCGATCTCGTCGGCCCCCTTGGTGCCGCGGACCTGGGCCAGGTACAGCGCCACCAGGTAGCAGGCGACGAGCTGCGTCAGGAACGCCTTGGTCGACGCGACGGCGACCTCCGGGCCCGCGTGGGTGTACAGCACCGCGTCGGACTCGCGCGGGATGGTGGAGCCGTTGGTGTTGCAGATCGCCAGCACCCTGGAGCCCTGTTCACGGGCGTGCCTGAGGGCCATCAGGGTGTCCATGGTCTCGCCGGACTGGGAGACGGCGACGACCAGGGTGCGGGTGTCGAGGATGGGGTCGCGGTAGCGGAACTCGCTGGCCAGCTCCACCTCGCAGGGGATGCGGGCCCAGTGCTCGATGGCGTACTTGGCGATCAGACCGGCGTGGAAGGCCGTGCCGCAGGCGACGATGACGACCTTGTCGGTCGCGCGCAGTTCGTCCGCGCCGATGCGGACCTCGTCCAGCGTCAGCGAGCCGTTCGTGTCGACCCGGCCCAGCAGGGTGTCGGCGACCGCCTTCGGCTGCTCGGCGATCTCCTTCAGCATGAAGTAGTCGTAGCCGGCCTTCTCCGCGGCCGAGGCGTCCCAGTCGACGTGGTAGGAGCGGACCTCGGCCGGGGCACCGTCGAAGCCGGTCACCGTGACGCCGTCGCGGCGCAGCTCCACGACCTGGTCCTGGCCCAGCTCGATCGCGGAGCGGGTGTGCCCGATGAACGCGGCGACGTCCGAGGCGAGGAACGCCTCGCCCTCGCCGACGCCCACCACGAGCGGGGAGTTGCGGCGGGCGCCGACCACCACGTCCGGGTCGTCGGCGTGCACCGCGACCAGGGTGAACGCGCCCTCAAGACGCCGGCACACCAGCCGCATCGACTCGGCGAGGTCCGCGGTCGCGGAGAACTCCTCGGCCAGCAGGTGCGCGACCACCTCGGTGTCGGTCTCCGAGGTCAACTCGTGCCCGCGCCCGGCGAGTTCGGTGCGCAGCGCGGCGAAGTTCTCGATGATCCCGTTGTGCACGACGGCGACCCGGCCCGCGTTGTCCAGATGGGGGTGGGCGTTGGCGTCGGTGGGGGCGCCGTGCGTGGCCCACCGGGTGTGCCCGATGCCGGTGGTCCCGGCCGGCAGCGGCCGGTCGACCAGCTCCTTCTCCAGGTTGACCAGCTTCCCGGCCTTCTTGGCGGCGGCCAGCCCGCCGTCCGCGGGCACGGCGACGCCCGCCGAGTCGTACCCCCGGTACTCCAGCCGCTTCAGCCCGGCCACGACGACGTCGAGCGCAGACTGCGATCCCACGTATCCCACGATTCCGCACATGCGCCGCAGCCTACGGTCCCTTTCCCCCACAAACCCCCCGCAGCGTGCCCGAATTCGGAAATTCCACCGAACCCCGGACGGGGACGGCCGACGTGACCGAGCACACCCTCCGGAGTGTTCGAACTCCGTTCACAATGGAATGTGATCTCTCCGGTCTCCTCGATGCCCCGGAGCGCCCACCGGCACAGGCCGGAGGCGACTCCCTACGTCGATCTCACCCGTGCCGAGTGGAGCGCGCTGCGCGACAAGACGCCGCTGCCGCTCACCGCCGAGGAGGTCGAGAAGCTGCGCGGTCTGGGCGACGTCATCGACCTCGACGAGGTGCGTGACATCTATCTGCCGCTCTCCCGGCTCCTCAACCTCTACGTCGGCGCCACCGACGGCCTCAGAAGCGCGCTGAACACCTTCCTCGGCGAACAGGGCTCCCAGTCCGGGACCCCCTTCGTCATCGGCGTCGCCGGCTCCGTCGCCGTCGGCAAGTCCACCGTCGCCCGTCTCCTCCAGGCCCTGCTGTCCCGCTGGCCCGAACACCCGCGCGTGGAACTCGTCACCACCGACGGCTTCCTGCTGCCCACCCACGAACTGGAGGCCCGCGGCATGATGTCGCGCAAGGGCTTCCCCGAGTCGTACGACCGCCGCGCCCTGACCCGCTTCGTCGCCGACATCAAGGCCGGCAAGGACGAGGTGACGGCCCCCGTCTACTCCCACCTGATCTACGACATCGTGCCCGGCGGGAAGCTCACCGTCCGCAGGCCCGACATCCTGATCGTCGAGGGCCTCAACGTCCTCCAGCCCGCCCTGCCCGGCACGGACGGCCGCACCCGCGTCGGTCTCGCCGACTACTTCGACTTCAGCCTGTACGTCGACGCGCACGGCGACGACATCGAGCGCTGGTACCTGGAACGCTTCAAGAAGCTGCGCCAGACCGCCTTCCAGGACCCGTCCTCGTACTTCCGCAAGTACACCCAGGTCTCCGAGGAGGAGGCCGTGGACTACGCCCGCACGCTCTGGAAGACGATCAACCGCCCCAACCTGGTGGAGAACATCGCCCCCACCAGGAGCCGGGCCACCCTGATCCTGCGCAAGGGCCCGGACCACAAGGTCCAACGCCTCAGACTACGCAAGCTGTAGAAGGCCGCCCTTCGACACCGACCCGAGGGCAGCGCCCCGAAGGGGCGCGGGGAACTGCGCGAACGGCCACAGCGAAACCCGCACCCCGCAACCGGCAAGACCCCGCACCCCCAACCCGGCCCGGCCAACTACCCAAGCGCCGACTTCACCGCGTCGGCCAGCCGCCCGGCGACGGTCCGCGCCTGCTCGATGTCCTGCGCCTCGACCATCACCCGAACCAACGGCTCGGTCCCGGAAGGCCGCAGCAACACCCTCCCCGTCGTCCCCAACTCCCGCTCCGCCTCGCCGACGGCCGCCGCGAGGTCCGCGGACGTACGCACCCGCGACTTGTCGACGTCCGGCACGTTGATCAGCACCTGCGGGAGCCGCTCCATGACCGACGCGAGGTCCCGCAGCGTACGGCCCGTCCCGGCGACCCGGGCCGCCAGCATCAGCCCGGTCAGGGTGCCGTCCCCGGTGGTGGCGTGGTCCAGCACGATGACGTGCCCGGACTGCTCGCCGCCGAGGGCGTACCCGTGCTCCTTCATCTCCTCCAGCACGTACCGGTCGCCGACCGCGGTCTGCACGACGTGGACGCCCTCGCGCTCCATGGCCAGCTTGAAGCCCAGGTTGGACATCACGGTCGCGACGACGGTGTCGGAGCGCAGTGCGGAACGCTCCCGCATCGCCAGCGCGAGCACGGCGAGGATCTGGTCCCCGTCCACCTCGGCACCGGTGTGGTCCACGGCGAGGCAGCGGTCGGCGTCGCCGTCGTGCGCGATGCCGAAGTCGGCACCGTCCTCAACGACGGCGGCCTTCAGCAGGTCGAGGTGGGTCGAGCCGCAGCCGTCGTTGATGTTGAGCCCGTCCGGCTCGGCCCCGAGGGTGACGACCTGGGCGCCGGCCCGCCGGAACGCCTCGGGCGAGACCCCGGCGGCCGCGCCGTGCGCCTCGTCGAGGACGATCTTCAGTCCGTCGAGCCGGTCCGGCACGACGGCCAGGAGGTGGCCGACGTACTGGTCGAAGCCCTCGTCGTAGGACCGCACCCGGCCCACGCCCGCGCCGGTGGGCCGCTCCCAGGGCTCACCGTGGCGGTGCGACTCGTAGACGGCCTCGATCCGGTCCTCCAGCTCGTCGGCGAGCTTGTGACCGCCGCGGGCGAAGAACTTGATGCCGTTGTCGGGCATGGCGTTGTGGCTCGCGGAGAGCATCACGCCGAGGTCCGCGCCGAGCGCGCCCGTCAGATACGCCACCGCGGGCGTCGGCAGCACACCGACGCGCAGCACGTCCACACCGGCGCTCGCGAGGCCCGCGACCACGGCGGCCTCCAGGAACTCCCCGGACGCGCGCGGGTCGCGGCCGACCACCGCCGTCGGCTTGTGGCCCTCGAAGGTGCCCGCCTCGGCCAGTACGTGCGCCGCGGCGACCGAGAGGGCGAGCGCCATCTCGGCCGTCAGGTCCGCGTTGGCGACACCGCGCACGCCGTCCGTGCCGAAGAGTCGTCCCACTTGTCCTCCTGAGGAAGCGTCAGTTGCGGCAGGCGCCTCAACGTGCGATCACACCAGACTTAGAGCATCTTGTGTCGTTATACGCCCAGGCGCTGTGATAAACGAACGCCCCGGCGGCACTGTGGCGTGCCGCCGGGGCGTTAGGAGTACGTGCAGGCAGCTGCGGATTAACGCTTGCTGTACTGCGGGGCCTTGCGGGCCTTCTTCAGACCGGCCTTCTTGCGCTCGACCGCACGGTCGTCGCGGCGCAGGAAGCCGGCCTTCTTCAGGGCGCCGCGGTTGTTGTCGACGTCCGCCTCGTTCAGCGCGCGGGCGACACCGAGACGGAGCGCACCGGCCTGACCGGAGACACCGCCACCGGCGATGCGGGCGACGACGTCGTAACGACCTTCGAGCTCGAGCACCTTGAAGGGCTCGTTCACTTCCTGCTGGTGCACCTTGTTCGGGAAGTAGTCCTCGAGGGTGCGACCGTTGATCTTCCACTTGCCGGTGCCCGGGACGATCCGGACACGGGCGATGGCGTTCTTGCGGCGACCCAGGCCGGCGGCCGGCTGGGGCTCACCGAAGCGGGAGGCCATCGACTCCGAGGTGTACTCACCCTCGACGGGGACCTCGGACTCGGTGGTGTAGCTGTCGATGTCGACGAGCTCGGTCTCTTCGAGCGGCTGCTCGGCAGTGGTCTCGGCCACGATTCTCCTCAGATTCTCTTCAGTCTTAGGGGGTGGCCGGACTTACTGCGCGACCTGGGTGATCTCGAACGGCACCGGCTGCTGGGCGCCGTGCGGGTGCTGGTCACCCTTGTAGACCTTCAGCTTCGAGAGCATCTGACGGCCCAGGGAGTTCTTGGGGAGCATGCCCTTGACGGCCTTCTCGATGGCCTTCTCCGGGTTCTTGTCCAGCAGCTCGTCGTAGCGGACGGAACGCAGACCGCCCGGGTAGCCGGAGTGGCGGTACGCCATCTTCTGGGTCCGCTTGTTGCCGGAGAGGTGCACCTTGTCGGCGTTGATGATGACGACGAAGTCACCGGTGTCGACGTGAGGGGCGTAGATCGCCTTGTGCTTGCCCCGGAGGAGGCTCGCTGCGGTGGTGGCGAGACGGCCCAGGACGACGTCCTGAGCGTCGATGACGTGCCACTGACGCGTCACATCGCCGGGCTTGGGGCTGTACGTACGCACGGTTCGTAGCCTTCGCTTCTTCAGTGAATGGTCCTGACAAGGTCACCGAAGACGATCACGACAGCCCTGACCGCACTGCGGTGACGCAAACCGCGTGCTGGTCGCTGGTCATCGGCCCGGTGGACCGGTGTAAGGGCCGGGTCCGTGAGAAGAGCCAAGCCAATACACAACGAAGATGCAGGATACCCGCCACGCCGCGGGCAGGTCAAAACGAGCCCTTGGATGCGGAATCCCGCCTGTTCGTGACCGAAAGTCTACCGGCCTGGATTGGGCCGGGCCGCCCCGATAAGGCCCCTATTCGTGGGACGAGAGGCGCACCGCCACCGCGTGTCGCCCGTCTAAGATGCGGCCCATGAGCTATGGGCAGGGGGGACCCCAGTCCCAGTGGGATCCCTGGAAACCGAACTCCCAACCGAACTCCCCGCAGGACCCGTGGACCGGCGGGAGCGGGGGCCAGACCCCGGACTGGGCCGCGCTCGCCGACGCGTCGGAGACGCGGAGCAAGCGGCGCCGGCTGCTGTTCATCGGCGGCGGCGCGGTCGCGACGGTGGCGATCGGCGCGGCCGTCGCCATGGCCGTGGTCTCGGCCAACGGCGACAACGACGCGTCCGGCGCCGGCGGGGTGCCGAGCGCGTCCCTGCCGAGCGACTCCCTGGGCCTGCCGTCCTTCGCGCCCACCAGTGCGCCGCCGCCGCTGGACCCGAAGGAGTTCATATCGAGCGCCCAGAAGGACACGGCGCCGCTCAGCGCCGAGACGCTCTTCCCGGGCACCCAGCTGACCATGGGCGACACCGTCTACAAGAAGGGCCTGACGGCGGACACCAAGGACTGCGCCTCCGCCGCGCAGGGCTCGCTGCCGAAGGTCCTCACGGACAACAAGTGCACCCGGCTGATGCGCGTCAGCTACCTCAAGGACGGGGTCGCGGTGACCGTCGGCGTCGCCGTCTTCGACACCGACACCGACGCCACCAAGGCCAAGCTCCAGGCCGACAAGAAGAGCATCGTGACGTCGCTCGCGGGCAAGGGCGTCAAGTCCTTCTGCGACTCCGCGGTCTGCCGCTCGACCACCAACTCCTACGGCCGTTACGCCTACTTCACCATCGCCGGCTTCACGAACGGCAAGGACGTCACGACCAAGGACACCCAGGTCTTCAGCACCGGCAACGACCTCGCCGAGTTCGCCTTCCGCCAGATCCGCCGCCGCGGAGAGGCCCAGGCATCGGCCGCCGCGGGCGGCTGACCCCGACCGCGCAACGGGCGTCGCCGGGGTCCCGCCGCAGCGGTCAGCAGCAGCCCGCGGCCGGTCCCGCGACCGGCAGGGAGCGCTTGTTGCGGGCCTCCCTGTTGCGGGCCGCCAGGAGGGCGTCGGCCGGGTAGCCGACCTCCTCCAGGGTCAGGCCGTGCGGCCGTACGACGTGCACCGCCGAGTCCCGCACCCCGGCCGCGAGCACCTTCGCCGGCCAGTCCGGCCCGCGGTGCCCGTCCCCCACGAACAGCAGCGCCCCGATGAGCGAGCGCACCATGTTGTGGCAGAAGGCGTCCGCCCGCACGGTCGCGGTGACGATCCCGTCGTCGCCTCGCACCAGACTCAGCTCCTGGAGCGTACGGATCGTGGTCGCGCCCTCGCGCCGCTTGCAGTACGCGGCGAAGTCGTGCTCCCCCAGCAGTCCGCGCGCCGCCGCGTTCATGGCGTCCACGTCGAGTGGCCAGTCGTGCCACAGGACGTGCCCGCGCAGCAGCGGGTCGACGCCGCCGGGGTCATCCGTTACGCGGTAGGCGTAGCGCCGCCAGATCGCGGAGAACCGGGCGTCGAAGCCCTCCGGCGCCTCGCCCAGCCGCCAGATCCGCACGTCCTTCGGCAGCCGGCCGGCCAGCCGCTTGAGCAGCTTCTCCCGGTGCTCCGCCCACAGCTGCGCCGGCAGGTCGACGTGGGCCACCTGGCCGCGCGCGTGCACCCCGGCGTCGGTCCGCCCGGCCACGGTCAGCTCGTACGTCGTCTCCCGCGACCGCGTCACCGTGCGCAGCGCGTCCTCGATCTCGGCCTGCACGGTCCGCTTCCCGCCGGCCTGCTTGGCCCAGCCGTGGAAGCCGGTGCCGTCGTACGACAGGTCGAGGCGGACCCGGACGCGGCCGGGTGCTACTTCGTCACTCACCCACAGATCCTCTCAGCAACACAAAAGCGGGCCCGCCCCCGGAAAGGGAACGGACCCGCCAACGCCCCCGAGGGGGCGCGGGGAACTGCGCGACGAGCCACGACGGAGCCGCGCCCGCCGACGGAACGGTCCCCCGCGGAACGCTTACGCGTCCTTCGACTCCTCGGCAGCACCCTCGGCCCCGGCGCCCTCGGCGTCCGCGTCCTTGGTGACGTCGACCTTGGTCTCCTCGGCCGGAGTCTCCACCGCGGCCTCGGTGTCCTTCGCCGCACGCCGCGTCGCGGCCTCGGCCTCACCGGTGGCCTGCTGCGCGACGGTCAGCGCCTCGACCAGCTCGATGACGGCCATGGGCGCGTTGTCGCCACGACGGTTGCCGATCTTGGTGATGCGCGTGTAGCCACCCGGACGGTTCTCGTACCGCGGGCCGATCTCGGTGAAGAGCGTGTGGACGATGCTCTTGTCCGTGATCACCTGGAGCACCTGACGGCGGTTGTGAAGGTCGCCCTTCTTCGCCTTGGTGACCAGACGCTCGGCGTACGGCCGCAGACGGCGGGCCTTCGCCTCGGTGGTGGTGATGCGGCCGTGCTCGAACAGCGCCTTCGCGAGGTTCGCGAGGAGCAGCTTCTCGTGCGCGGCGCTGCCGCCCAGACGGGCACCCTTGGTGGGCTTCGGCATGGTTCTTCTCCTGTGTGTCTGCCCCGGCCGTATCAGGTACCGGAGTCAGTATCCGAGCAGACGGTCGTCTGTCGGAGATCCGGGAGCAGCCCCGTAGGGGCGCTCCCGGAAGGGGCGCGGGGAACTGCGCGATCAAGCACAGCGCACCCGCGCCCGGGTACGGACCGGACGGCCCGAGCCCTCAGTACTGCTCGGTCTCGACGAAGCCCGCGTCCGCGTCGTCGTCCGCCCCGAACGCGTCAGCCGCAGCCGTCGGGTCGAATCCGGGCGGGCTGTCCTTCAGGGCCAGGCCCATGCCGGCCAGCTTCGCCTTGACCTCGTCGATGGACTTCGCACCGAAGTTGCGGATGTCCAGCAGGTCGGCCTCGGAGCGCGCGACCAGCTCACCCACGGAGTGGATGCCCTCACGCTTGAGGCAGTTGTACGACCGAACGGTGAGCTCCAGCTCCTCGATCGGCAGGGCGAGGTCCGCGGCCAGGGCGGCGTCCGTGGGGGACGGGCCCATGTCGATGCCCTCGGCGTCGATGTTCAGCTCGCGGGCGAGACCGAACAGCTCGACGAGGGTCTTGCCCGCGGAGGCCATGGCGTCACGGGGACGCATCGCCTGCTTGGTCTCGACGTCGACGATCAGCTTGTCGAAGTCGGTGCGCTGCTCGACACGGGTGGCCTCGACCTTGTACGTGACCTTGAGCACCGGCGAGTAGATGGAGTCGACCGGGATACGGCCGATCTCCTGGCCCACCTGCTTGTTCTGCACGGCGGAGACGTAACCGCGACCGCGCTCGACGGTCAGCTCCATCTCCAGCTTGCCCTTGCCGTTGAGCGTGGCGAGGACCAGGTCGGGGTTGTGCACCTCAACACCGGCCGGGGGCGCGATGTCGGCGGCGGTGACCAGACCCGGGCCCTGCTTGCGCAGGTACATCACGACCGGCTCGTCGTGCTCCGAGGAGACGACCAGCTGCTTGATGTTGAGGATCAGGTCGGTGACGTCCTCCTTGACACCCGGCACGGTGGTGAACTCGTGCAGGACGCCGTCAATACGGATGCTGGTGACAGCGGCTCCGGGGATCGACGACAGGAGGGTGCGGCGGAGGGAGTTGCCGAGGGTGTAGCCGAAGCCCGGCTCCAGCGGCTCGATCACGAACCGGGAGCGGAACTCGTCGACGACCTCTTCGGTCAACGAGGGACGCTGAGCGATCAGCATGTTGGGATCCTTCAGTCAGGGGCGCCCGCTATTTGACGCCCTGAGGTACTTCAAGGGTACGGGCGGCACGGCTCCTGGAGGAGGCCGTACCGCCCGGAACCGACAAAGCGCTGTGCGTCAGACGCGGCGACGCTTCGGCGGGCGGCAGCCATTGTGCGGGGTCGGGGTGACGTCCTGGATGGAGCCGACCTCGAGGCCCGTGGCCTGGAGGGAACGGATCGCGGTCTCACGACCGGAACCCGGGCCCTTCACGAACACGTCGACCTTGCGCATGCCGTGCTCCTGGGCGCGGCGGGCGGCCGACTCGGCAGCCATCTGCGCGGCGAACGGCGTGGACTTCCGGGAGCCCTTGAAGCCGACGTGGCCGGCGGAGGCCCAGGAGATCACGTTGCCCGACGGGTCCGTGATGGAGACGATCGTGTTGTTGAACGTGCTCTTGATGTGCGCGTGGCCGTGAGCGACGTTCTTCTTTTCCTTGCGGCGCACCTTCTTGGCAGCGCCCTGACGACCCTTGGGGGGCATCTACTAACTCCTACGGGAGGTGGTCGGTCCTACAGCGAAGACCGTGGAATGAGGTCCGCTGCGGACTACTTCTTGCCCGGCTTCTTCTTGCCGGCGATGGCGCGACGCGGGCCCTTGCGGGTACGGGCGTTGGTGCTGGTGCGCTGACCGCGGACGGGCAGACCACGACGGTGGCGCAGACCCTGGTAGCAGCCGATCTCGACCTTGCGGCGGATGTCGGCCTGGATCTCGCGACGGAGGTCACCCTCGGTCTTGATGTTGTTGTCGACGTACTCGCGGATCGCGACGAGCTGCTCTTCGCTCAGGTCGCGGACGCGGGTGTTCGGGTCGATGCCGGTCTCCGCCAGCGTCTGCTGGGAGAGCGTCCGGCCGATGCCGAACACATAGGTGAGGGCGACCTCCACGCGCTTTTCGCGCGGGATGTCAACACCGGAAACGCGTGCCATTCAATGGCTCCTGGTGATCTTCGGAGGTCTTCCGCAGAACCGGCTCCCAGCCGCCGTACCAGGTACGAACTGGGTCCCCGGCCTCCGAACCGGGGGTGTCGAGCCGCGGACGGCTCGGGTTCTGCCTCTGAACAAATTCAGCTCGCGTCGCGCGAAACTCTGCGGTGGGTGCAGAGGGATCGGTCGTGCGTCAGCCCTGGCGCTGCTTGTGGCGCGGGTTCTCGCAGATGACCATGACCCTGCCGTGACGGCGGATCACCCTGCACTTGTCGCAGATCTTCTTGACGCTCGGCTTGACCTTCATGGGATGTGAGGTTCTCCGGGTCAGTTGCCGGCGACCCCGCGCGGACGCGGAGTCTGGGCAAGATCTACTTGTAGCGGTAGACGATCCGGCCACGCGTCAGGTCGTAAGGAGACAACTCCACCACGACCCGGTCGTCAGGGAGGATGCGGATGTAGTGCATGCGCATCTTGCCGCTGATGTGTGCCAGGACCTGGTGGCCGTTCTGGAGCTCGACCTTGAACATGGCGTTCGGAAGAGACTCGACGACAGTGCCCTCGATCTCGATGGCACCTTGCTTCTTGGCCACGCTTCGCCCTTCGAATCGACTACCTTGATCGACTCCCACGCGTCCCTTGCGGGCGCATGCGGACATGCGGGTGCACGAGAGCCGACGAGTCAGTCTACGTCAGCGCACCCGGAAAGACGAATCGAGAGAGTCTGCCCCACCACGCGGATCGTCAATCCAGCGGATCGGGGGCCGCGGTCACGCCGAGTTCGGCGAGCTTGGCCCGGCCGCAGTCCGGGGCCGTCAGCACGAGGGGCCCCTCCTCGGTGATGGCGACCGAGTGCTCCCAGTGGGAGGACCAGGTGCCGTCCGTGGTGATGACCGTCCACTCGTCCTCGAGGACCTGGGTCTTCGCGGTGCCCAGGGAGACCATCGGCTCGATCGCGAGGCAGAAGCCCGGCACCAGCCTGGGGCCCTTGCCGCGACGCCGGTCGACGTAGTTCAGCAGGTGCGGGTCCATGTGCATCTCGGTGCCGATGCCGTGGCCGCCGTAGTCCTCGATGATCCCGTACCGGCCGCCGCCCGGCTTGGGCTGGCGGCGGATGTACGTCTCGACGGCCCGGGAGACGTCGACGAGCCGGCTGCCCGGCTTCATGGCCGCGATCCCGGCCCACATCGACTCCTCGGTCACCCGCGACAGCTCGATCAGCTCCGGAGCGTGACCCGAGCCCACGAACGCGGTGAACGCGGCGTCCCCGTGCCAGCCGTCCACGATGGCGCCGCAGTCGATGGAGATGATGTCGCCGTCCTTGAGGACGACCTCGTCCGACGGGATGCCGTGGACCACGACGTCGTTGACGGAGGTGCAGATGGTCGCCGGGAAGCCGCCGTACCCGAGGAAGTTCGGCTTGGCGTTGTGCTCGGCGAGCACCTTGCGGGCCACCAGGTCCAGATCCCGTGTCGACGCGCCCGGCACCGCGGCCTCCCGGGTGGCCGCGTGGATGGCGGCGACGACCAACCCCGCCTCACGCATCTTGGCGATCTGCTCCGGGGTCTTGATCTGCACCATGGGTGGCCTGCGCTCTCCGTCACTCACGTCGGTCGGTTACCTGTACAACAGTACGGCCGCGGTGCCCTCGGGGTCCGCCGGACGGGGTCCGGGGGGAGGGCGCCGCGGCCGGAAACGGCCCGAGGGCTACTTCTCGGTGTCCTCGTCACGCTTCAGCGCCTCCAGCGCCCGCCGCGTGACCTCGTCCACCGGGCCCAGGGAGGAGATCGTGACAACCAGGCCCTGCGCCTTGTAGTAGTCGATGATCGGCTCGGTCTGCGTGTGGTAGACCTCCAGCCGGGTGCGGACGGTCTCCTCGGAGTCGTCGTCGCGCTGGTACAGCTCGCCGCCGCAGACGTCGCAGACGCCCTCCTTCTTCGGCGGGCTGTACGTCACGTGGAAGACGTGGCTGGAGTCCTTGCGGCAGATGCGGCGGCCCGCGATGCGCTTGACCACCTCTTCCTCGGGGACCTCCAGGTCCAGCACCGCGTCCAGCTTGATGCCCTCGCCGCTGAGCAGTTCGTCCAGCGCCTCGGCCTGCGACACGTTGCGCGGGAAACCGTCGAGCAGGAAGCCGTTCTCCGCGTCGGCCTGCTCCATGCGGTCCTTGGCCATCGCGATCGTGACCTCGTCGGGGACGAGGTTGCCGGCGTCCATGTAGGACTTCGCGAGCTTCCCGAGCTCCGTCTGCTGGCTGATGTTGGCCCGGAACAGATCGCCCGTGGAGATGTGCGGTACGCGCAGTTTCTCGGCGAGGCGCACGGCCTGCGTTCCCTTACCGGCGCCCGGCGGCCCGACGAGGACGATTCGCATCAGCGGAGGAACCCTTCGTAATTGCGCTGCTGAAGCTGGCTCTCGATCTGCTTCACCGTC
The DNA here is from genome assembly GCF_040638185.1 of Streptomyces sp. NPDC026672. Taxonomy (NCBI): domain Bacteria; kingdom Bacillati; phylum Actinomycetota; class Actinomycetes; order Kitasatosporales; family Streptomycetaceae; genus Streptomyces; species Streptomyces sp. NPDC026672. The sequence continues at coordinate 136,456 of NZ_JBEZXS010000006.1, read as the reverse complement.
TCGAGACCCACACCCACGATGATCAGGATGCTGGTGCCACCGAACGGGAAGTTCTGGCTTGCCCCGAAGCCAACCAACGCCATCGTCGGTACGAGAGCGATCAGGCCCAGATACAGCGAACCCGGCCAGGTGATCCGGTTGAGCACGTACGACAGGTACTCAGCGGTCGGTCGGCCAGCCCGGATGCCCGGGATGAAGCCACCATACTTCTTCATGTTGTCGGCGACTTCCTCGGGGTTGAAGGAGATCGCCACGTAGAAGAACGCGAAGAAAACGATGAGCAAGAAGTACGCGGTGATGTAGATCGGGTGGTCGCCCTTGGTGAGGTTCTGCTGGACCCAGGCCTTCCAGCCCGAGTTGCCACCGGAGAACTGGGCGATCAGGGCCGGGATGTAGAGCAGCGACGACGCGAAGATGACCGGGATGACACCGGCCTGGTTCACCTTGAGCGGGATGTATGTCGAGGTGCCGCCGTAGGAGCGGCGGCCGATCATGCGCTTCGCGTACTGCACCGGGATACGGCGCTGGGCCTGCTCGACGAAGACGACGAGCGCCACCATGACCAGACCGACGGCGATGACGGTGCCGAACTCGATCCAGCCGCCGGCGAGGGTGCCCTGCTTCTTGATGGCCCACAGCGCGGACGGGAAGGTCGCGGCGATCGAGATGAACATCAGGATCGACATGCCGTTGCCGATGCCGCGGTCGGTGATCAGCTCACCGAGCCACATGACGACGGCCGTACCGGCGGTCATGCAGATGACCATCGTGATCGTGCCGAAGATCGCACGGTCCGGGACGATGCTCGACGCGACCGTGCAGCCGGAGAAGAGGGCGCCGCTGCGGGCGGTGGCGACGAGGCCGGTGCCCTGGAGGATGGCCAGCGCCACGGTGAGGTACCGGGTGTACTGGGTGATCTTCGCCGTGCCGGACTGGCCCTCCTTCTTGAGGGCTTCCAGGCGCGGGATGACCACGGTCAGCAACTGAAGGATGATGCTGGCCGTGATGTACGGCATGATGCCGAGCGCGAAGACCGTGATCTGGAGCAGCGCGCCGCCACTGAACATGTTGACGAGACCGAAGAGGCCCTGGTTGCCGGACGCCTCGTTCACGCACTGCTGGACGGCCTGGTAGTTGACGCCGGGGATCGGGATGTGGGTACCGACCCGGTAGACCACGATGATGCCCAGCGTGAAGAGCAGCTTCTTGCGCAGGTCGGGCGTCCTGAACGCCCGGGCGAACGCGGTGAGCACGGTGCCTCCTGCGACCCCCGCGCGTCTGCGTCAAGGGTGACGGTCTTGAAGTTCGACGAATGAAGAAAAAGTAACAGCGCAGGCCACCTTACCGGCGACACTGCCCCCTAGGAACGACCAACCGGGGATACCTCATTGTGAGGTATCCCCGGTCGGGTACGTCTACGTCATGGAACTCAGACGAGTTCGGTGACGGTGCCGCCGGCGGCGGTGATCTTCTCCTTGGCGGAACCGGAGACGGCGTCGACCGTCACCTGCAGCGCCACGGAGACCTCGCCCTGGCCCAGGACCTTGACCAGGCTGTTCTTGCGAACGGCGCCCTTGGCCACCAGACCCTCGACCGTGACCTCGCCACCCTCGGGGTAGAGCGCGGCCAGCTTCTCGAGGTTCACGACCTGGTACTCGGTCTTGAACGGGTTCTTGAAGCCCTTCAGCTTCGGGAGGCGCATGTGGAGGGGCATCTGGCCACCCTCGAAGCGCTCCGGAACCTGGTAACGGGCCTTCGTGCCCTTGGTACCACGACCGGCCGTCTTACCCTTCGACGCCTCACCACGACCGACACGGGTCTTGGCGGTCTTGGCGCCCGGGGCGGGACGGAGGTTGTGGATCTTGAGCGGGTTCTGCTCCGCCATGATCAGTCGACCTCCTCGACCGTCACGAGGTGGCGGACGGTGTGCACCATGCCGCGGAACTCGGGGCGGTCCTCCTTGACGACCTGCGTGTTGATGCCCTTGAGACCAAGGGAGCGCAGGGTGTCACGGTGGTTCTGCTTGCTGCCGATGTAGGACTTGACCTGCGTGATCTTCAGCTGCGCCATCACGCACCCACTCCGGCACGGGCACGCAGCAGAGCCGCGGGCGCGACGTCCTCCAGGGGCAGACCGCGGCGGGCCGCGATCTCCTCGGGACGCTGGAGACCCTTCAGGGCCTCCACGGTCGCGTGCACGATGTTGATCGCGTTGTCGGAGCCGAGCGACTTCGACAGCACGTCGTGGATACCGGCGCACTCGAGCACGGCACGCACCGGGCCACCGGCGATGACGCCGGTACCGGGGGACGCGGGCTTGAGCAGCACGACGCCGGCAGCCTTCTCACCCTGGATGGGGTGCGGGATGGTGCCCTGGATGCGGGGGACCTTGAAGAAGTGCTTCTTGGCCTCCTCAACACCCTTGGCGATGGCGGCCGGCACCTCCTTGGCCTTGCCGTAACCGACACCCACGGTGCCGTCACCGTCGCCCACCACGACCAGCGCGGTGAAGCTGAAGCGACGACCACCCTTCACAACCTTGGCGACACGGTTGATCGCGACGACACGCTCTACGTACGCGGTCTTCTCGGCGGCAGCAGCGCCGCCGTCACGGCCCTTCCGGTCCCGCCGCTCGCCGCCACCGGCACCGCCACCGCGGCGCTGGGGTCCAGCCATTGGATTTACCTCTCTCTTTTCCGCTAGCTACGGCGGCTCAGAACCTGAGCCCGGCCTCGCGGGCGGCGTCCGCCAGGGCGGCGATGCGCCCGGCGTACTGGTTGCCACCACGGTCGAACACGACAGCCTCGACGCCGGCGGCCTTGGCACGCTCGGCGACCAGGGCGCCGACCTGCTTGGCCTGCGCGGACTTGTCGCCCTCGCCACCGCGGATCGAGCCGTCCAGGGTGGACGCCGACGCCAGGGTGTGGCCCTTCAGGTCGTCGATCACCTGCGCCACGATGTGGCGGTTGGAGCGGGTCACGACCAGACGGGGACGCTCCGCCGTACCGGACACGCGCTTGCGGATCCGGATGTGACGGCGCTTGATCGCGGCGCGCTTGTAGGCGTCGCCCTTGAGGATCTTCTGCCCGTATGCCATGGCTTACTTACCCGCCTTTCCGACCTTGCGGCGGATGACTTCGCCCTCGTACTTGACGCCCTTGGCCTTGTACGGGTCAGGCTTGCGCAGCTTGCGGATGTTGGCCGCAACCTCGCCGACCTTCTGCTTGTCGATGCCCTCGACCGAGAAACGCGTGGGCGCCTCGACCTTGAAGGTGATCCCCGAGGGGGCCTCGACCACGATCGGGTGGCTGTAGCCGAGCGCGAACTCGAGGTTCGAGCCCTTGGCGGTCACGCGGTAACCGACACCACTGATCTCGAGCTTCTTCACGTAACCCTGGGTCACGCCGGTGATCATGTTCGCCACCAGCGTGCGGGACAGGCCGTGGAGGGCCTTGTTCTGACGCTCGTCGTTGGGGCGGGTGACGTTCAGGACGCCGTCCTCACCCTTGACGATCTCGATCGGTGCCACAACGGTGTGGGTCAGCTCGCCCTTGGGGCCCTTGACCTTGACCGTACGGCCGTCGATGGTGACGTCCACGCCGGCGGGAACCGCGATGGGGAGCTTGCCGATGCGCGACATAGCTGTTTCCTCCGTTCCCTTCCGCTACCAGACGTAGGCGAGGACTTCCCCACCCACGCCCTTCTTGCCGGCCTGCTTGTCGGTGAGGAGCCCGTGGGACGTGGAGATGATCGCCACGCCGAGGCCGCCGAGCACCCTGGGCAGGTTGGTGGACTTCGCGTATACCCGGAGACCGGGCTTGGAGATCCGCTTGATGCCCGCGATGGAGCGCTCACGGTTGGGGCCGAACTTCAGCTCCAGGACGAGGCTCTTGCCGACCTCGGCGTCCTCGACCTTCCAGCCCGTGATGAAGCCCTCCTGCTGGAGGATCTCCGCGATGTGCGACTTGATCTTCGATGCCGGCATCGTCACGGAGTCGTGGTATGCCGAGTTCGCGTTACGCAGACGCGTCAACATGTCTGCGATCGGATCAGTCATGGTCATGAATTGGCCTGTGGCCTTTCTCGCCGGGGTTTCCTATATGCGCCATCCCTCTCCCCGTACTACGGACGGGACGGGTGCGGTGCGGGGACCTACGGCGTAGTAAGTCGTTCAGGGCGGCAGAGGCCCAACCCTCCAAGCCTAAGGCATACGAGGAGGGGCCCCTGCCGTCCCGGTTGCTTACCGAGAGACCCAGCAATCCCTGTTGAGGGGATTACCAGGAGCTCTTGGTCACGCCCGGCAGCTCGCCACGGTGAGCCATCTCACGAAGGCACACGCGGCACAGGCCGAACTTGCGGTACACGGAGTGCGGACGGCCGCAGCGCTGGCAGCGGGTGTAGCCACGCACACCGAACTTGGGCTTGCGAGCAGCCTTAGCGATCAGAGCCTTCTTCGCCATCTCGCTCACGCCTCCTTGAACGGGAAGCCGAGGTGACGAAGGAGCGCGCGGCCCTCAGCGTCGTTGGTCGCCGTGGTGACCACGGTGATGTCCATACCCCGGACGCGGTCGATCTTGTCCTGGTCGATCTCGTGGAACATGACCTGCTCCGTGAGACCGAAGGTGTAGTTGCCACGGCCGTCGAACTGCTTGGGGGACAGGCCGCGGAAGTCGCGGATGCGCGGCAGCGCGAGCGACAGGGTGCGGTCCAGGAACTCCCACATGCGGTCGCCACGAAGCGTGACGTGGGCACCGATCGGCTGACCCTCACGCAGCTTGAACTGCGCGATGGACTTGCGGGCCTTGGTGACGGCCGGCTTCTGACCGGTGATCGTGGTGAGGTCGCGGATGGCGCCCTCGATCAGCTTGGAGTCGCGGGCGGCGTCGCCCACACCCATGTTGACCACGATCTTGACGAGGCCGGGGATCTGCATGACGTTCTCGTACTTGAACTCGTCACGCAGCTTGCCCGCGATCTCCTCGCGGTACTTCTGCTTCAGACGCGGAGTGGTGGTGGTAGCCATCAGATGTCCTCACCCGTCCGCTTGGCAACGCGGATCTTGTTGCCTTCGTCGTCGAAGCGGTAACCGACACGCGTGACGACCTTGTTGCCGTCCTTCTCCACGACGAGCTGAACGTTGCTCACGTGGACCGGGGCCTCGGTCGTGACGATGCCGCCGGCCTGCGAACCGCTGGCGGTCGGGCCGGCCTTGGTGTGCTTCTTGACCCGGTTGACACCCTCGACCAGGACACGCTCCTCGCGCGGGAAAGCGGCAATGACCTTGCCCTGCTTGCCCTTGTCCTTACCGGTGATGACCTGGACCAGGTCGCCCTTCTTGATCTTCATGCTTACAGCACCTCCGGCGCGAGCGAGATGATCTTCATGAACTTCTTCTCGCGCAGCTCACGGCCGACCGGGCCGAAGATGCGGGTGCCGCGAGGGTCGCCGTCGTTCTTCAGAATGACGGCGGCGTTCTCGTCGAAGCGGATGTACGAGCCGTCCGGACGGCGGCGCTCCTTGACGGTGCGAACGATGACCGCCTTGACGACGTCACCCTTCTTCACGTTGCCACCGGGGATCGCGTCCTTGACGGTGGCGACGATGACGTCACCGATGCCCGCGTAGCGGCGACCGGAGCCACCGAGCACACGGATGCAAAGGATCTCCTTCGCACCAGTGTTGTCGGCGACGCGCAGTCGCGACTCCTGCTGGATCACGTCTATCTCCTGTGTGTCTGCCGGTTCCCGGCGAGGAGCGTGAGTGCCTCACGCTCCTCGCCGAGCCTGGCGGAACTGACCTGCGAGGCAACTGCCCCGCAGGAATTGCTACTTGGCCTTCTCGAGGATCTCGACGACGCGCCAGTGCTTCGAGGCGGACAGCTTGCGCGTCTCCATCAGGAGGACGCGGTCGCCGATGCCGGCAGCGTTCTGCTCGTCGTGCGCCTTGAGCTTGTTCGTACGGCGGATGACCTTGCCGTACAGCGCGTGCTTGACGCGGTCCTCGACGGCGACGACGACGGTCTTGTCCATCTTGTCGCTGACGACCAGGCCCTCACGGGTCTTCCGCGCGTTGCGCTCGGTCTGCTCGGTCACGTTCTTCTCGCTCATCAGGCGCTCTCCACCGTTTCGATGCCCAGCTCACGCTCGCGCATCAGGGTGTAGATCCGCGCGATGTCCTTGCGGACCGCCTTCAGACGGCCGTGGTTCTCGAGCTGACCGGTCGCCGCCTGGAAGCGGAGGTTGAACAGCTCTTCCTTGGCCTCGCGGAGCTTGCCGAGAAGCTCCTCGTTGCCCAGTTCGCGCAGCTCGGACGCCTTGGTACCGGCCGACATCACGCTTCACCTGCCTCGCGCTTGACGATCCGGCACTTCATCGGCAGCTTGTGGGCCGCACGAGTCAGCGCCTCACGGGCGATCTTCTCGTTGGGGTACGACAGCTCGAACATGACGCGTCCGGGCTTGACGTTGGCGATCCACCACTCCGGCGAACCCTTACCGGAACCCATGCGGGTCTCGGCAGGCTTCTTGGTGAGCGGACGGTCCGGGTAGATGTTGATCCAGACCTTGCCGCCACGCTTGATGTGACGGGTCATCGCGATACGAGCCGCCTCGATCTGGCGGTTCGTGACGTAGGCCGGGGTCAGCGCCTGGATGCCGTACTCGCCGAACGCAACCTGCGTACCGCCCTTGGCCGCGCCGTCGCGCTTCGGGTGGTGCTGCTTGCGGTGCTTGACCCTACGGGGGATCAGCATGTCGGTCAGGCCTCCGTTCCGGTGCTCTCAGCCGGAGCTGCGGCCGCCGGGGCCGCCGAGGACTCCGTCTTGGGGGCCTCGGCACCGGCAGCCTGCTGCGGCTTGCGACCGCGCCGCTCGCCACCGCGGCCACCACGGGCCGGGCGGTCGGCACCGCCACGCGCCGGGCGGTTGCCCGCACGGGCGGCGGCGTTCTCGGCGCGGACCTCGGCGATGTTCTTGACGTCGCCCTTGTAGATCCAGACCTTCACACCGATGCGGCCGAAGGTCGTCTTGGCCTCGAAGAAGCCGTAGTCCACGTTCGCGCGGAGCGTGTGCAGGGGCACGCGGCCCTCGCGGTAGAACTCCGAGCGGGACATCTCGGCGCCGCCGAGGCGGCCACCGCACTGGATCTTGATGCCCTTGGCGCCGGCCTTCATCGCCGACTGCATGCTCTTGCGCATGGCACGGCGGAAGGAGACGCGGGAGGAGAGCTGCTCGGCGACGGCCTGGGCCACGAGCTGAGCGTCGGTCTCGGGGTTCTTGACCTCGAGGATGTTCAGCTGGACCTGCTTGCCCGTGAGCTTCTCGAGGTCGCCGCGGATGCGGTCGGCCTCGGCGCCACGGCGGCCGATGACGATGCCCGGACGGGCGGTGTGGATGTCCACACGCACACGGTCACGGGTGCGCTCGATCTCCACCTTGGAGATGCCGGCGCGCTCCATGCCGGACGTCATCATCCGACGGATGGCGACGTCTTCCTTGACGTAGTCCTTGTACAGCTTGTCGGCGTACCAACGCGACTTGAAGTCGGTGGTGATGCCGAGCCGGAACCCATGCGGGTTTACCTTCTGGCCCATTACCGGGTTCCTTCCTTGCTGCTGACGACCACGGTGATGTGGCTGGTCCGCTTGCGGATCCGGTAGGCACGGCCCTGGGCGCGCGGCCGGAACCGCTTCAGGGTCGGGCCCTCGTCGACGTACGCCTCGGAGATGAAGAGGCTGCCGGCGTCGGTGTGGTCGTAGTTGTGCGCGGCGTTGGCGATGGCGCTGTCGAGCACCTTGCCGACGGGCACGGAGGCTGCCTGCGGAGCGAATCGCAGAACAGCCTGGGCCTCCGTGGCGTCCATGCCACGGATGAGGTCCACCACACGGCGGGCCTTCATGGGCGTGACGCGGATGTACCGCGCCTGGGCCCTGGCTTCCATGGTTGTCCCTTCAGAGTTACTTACTTGTCTGAATGCGATCCGCTACTAGCGGCGCTTCGACTTCCGGTCGTCCTTGACGTGACCCCGGAAGGTGCGGGTCGGCGAGAACTCGCCGAGCTTGTGGCCGACCATCGACTCGGTGACGAACACCGGGATGTGGGTCTTGCCGTTGTGCACCGCGATCGTGTGGCCCAGCATGGCCGGGACGATCATCGAGCGACGGGACCAGGTCTTGATGACGTTCTTGGTACCGGCTTCGTTCTGGACGTCCACCTTCTTGATCAGGTGGTCGTCGACGAAGGGTCCCTTCTTCAAGCTACGAGGCATCTCAACCCGTCCTTAGCGCTTCTTGTTCGTCTTGCGGCGGCGGACGATGTACTTGTTCGACGCCTTCTTGGGCGAACGAGTACGGCCTTCCTTCTGGCCCCACGGGGACACGGGGTGACGGCCACCGGAGGTCCGGCCCTCACCACCACCGTGCGGGTGGTCGACCGGGTTCATGACCACACCACGGACGGTCGGGCGAACGCCCAGCCACCGCTTGCGGCCCGCCTTGCCCCAGTTGATGTTGCTCTGCTCGGCGTTGCCGACCTCACCGACGGTGGCGCGGCAGCGCGCGTCCACCATGCGGATCTCGCCGGACGGCATACGGAGGGTCGCCATGGCACCCTCACGCGCCAGCAGCTGCACCGAGGCACCCGCGGAACGGGCGAACTTGGCGCCACCGCCGGGACGGAGCTCGATCGCGTGCACCGTGGTACCGACGGGGATGTTGCGCAGGGCGAGGTTGTTGCCCGGCTTGATGTCGGCCCCGGGACCGTTCTCGACGCGGTCGCCCTGTGCCAGGCCGCGCGGCGCGAGGATGTAGCGCTTCTCGCCGTCGGCGTAGTGCAGCAGCGCGATGCGCGCGGTGCGGTTGGGGTCGTACTCGATGTGCGCGACCTTCGCCGGCACGCCGTCCTTGTCGTGACGACGGAAGTCGATCACTCGGTAGGCGCGCTTGTGTCCGCCACCCTGGTGGCGAACGGTCACACGACCGGCGTTGTTACGGCCGCCCTTGCTGTGCAGCGGGCGGACCAGCGACTTCTCCGGCGTGGACCGCGTGACCTCGACGAAGTCGGCGACGCTGGCGCCACGACGGCCCGGCGTAGTCGGCTTGTACTTGCGGATTCCCATTTCTCAGTCCTCGTCCGATATCGGACGATCCGGACCGCCGTCAGGCGGTCGGACCGCCGAAGATGTCGATACGGTCGCCCTCGGCGAGGGTCACGATCGCGCGCTTGGTCGCCGCACGCTGGCCGAAGCCGGTGCGGGTCCGCTTGCGCTTGCCCTGGCGGTTGATCGTGTTGACCCCGGTGACCTTGACCGAGAAGACCGCCTGGACGGCCTGCTTGATCTGGGTCTTGTTGGCGTTCGGGTCGACGATGAACGTGTACTTGTTCTCGTCCAGGAGCGCGTAGCTCTTCTCCGACACGACCGGCTTCAGCAGGACGTCACGGGGGTCCGTGTAGGCCTTGCTCGCCGGGGTGACGACGGTGTTCTTGCCCTCGGTGGCGTGGCGCTTCGCCTTGGCGACGCGCGCGACCTTGGCGGCCTTGGCGGCCTTCGAGGCGATGCTCGGGTGACGCGTAGCCATCAGGCTTCGCTCCCTTCGGTGTCAGCAGCCGATTCAGCCGGCGCGCCAGACACGAAGGACTCGAGAGCGGCCTGGGTGAAGACCACGTCGTCCGAGACGAGAACGTCGTACGTGTTCAGCTGGCCCGGCTCCAGGATGTGGACCTGGGGCAGGTTGCGGGCGGACAGCCACGCGGCCTCGTCTGCGCGGTCGACGACCAGGAGCAGGTTCTTGCGCTCGCTGATCTTGCCGAACAGGCTCTTGGCGGCCTTGGTGCTGGGGGACTCGCCCTCGATCACGCCCGTGACGACGTGGATGCGGTTGTGGCGCGCCCGGTCGGTGAGGGCGTGACGCAGAGCGGCGGCCTTCATCTTCTTCGGGGTGCGCTGCGAGTAGTCACGCGGCTGCGGGCCGTGGACGACGCCACCGCCGGCGAACTGCGGCGCGCGGGTCGAGCCCTGACGGGCGCGGCCGGTGCCCTTCTGGCGGTACGGCTTCTTGCCGCCACCGCGAACCTCGCCACGGGTCTTGGTCTTGTGCGTGCCCTGACGGGCGGCCGCGTTCTGCGCGACGACGACCTGGTGGAGCAGCGGGATGCTGATCTTCTCCACGCCGAAGATCTCCGCGGGGAGCTCGACGCTACCGGTCTTCTCGCCCGCAGGCGAAAGGATGTCAACAGTGCTCATCGGTTACCTCAGGCCCCCTTGGCCGCGGTGCGGACCAGGACGAGGCCGCCGTTCGGACCGGGAACCGCGCCCTTGATGAGCAGCAGACCCTTCTCCGCGTCAACGGCGTGGACGGTCAGGTTCTGGGTGGTGACACGCTCGTTGCCCATACGACCCGCCATACGGAGGCCCTTGAACACGCGGCCCGGGGTGGCGCAGCCACCGATGGAACCGGGCGAGCGGTGCTTGCGCTGGGTGCCGTGACCGGCGCCGAGGCCCTTGAAGTTGTGACGCTTCATGACACCGGCGAAGCCCTTGCCCTTGCTCTTGCCGGTGACGTCGACCTTCACGCCGGCCTCGAAGACCTCGGCGGTGACTTCCTGACCGAGGGTGTACTCGGCGGCGTCGGCCGTACGGATCTCGACGAGGTGGCGACGGGGGGTGACGTCGGCCTTCGCGAAGTGGCCCTTGAGGGGCTTGTTCACCTTGCGCGGGTCGATCTCGCCGAAGGCGATCTGGACCGACTCGTAGCCGTCGACGTCATTGGTGCGGACCTGGGTGACGACGTTGGGGCCGGCCTTGACGACGGTGACCGGAACAACGCGGTTGTTCTCGTCCCACACCTGCGTCATGCCGAGCTTCTCGCCCAGGATGCCCTTGATCTGCTTAGCCATTCTCAGCTCACCGACCCTCAGAGCTTGATCTCGATGTCGACACCGGCCGGGAGGTCGAGTCGCATCAGAGAGTCAACGGTCTTGGGGGTGGGGTCGAGAATGTCGATCAGGCGCTTGTGCGTGCGCATCTCGAAGTGCTCGCGCGAGTCCTTGTACTTGTGCGGCGACTTGATGACGCAGTACACGTTCTTCTCAGTGGGCAGCGGCACCGGGCCCGCGACCGACGCACCAGTGCGGGTCACCGTCTCGACGATCTTCTTCGCCGAGGAGTCGATGACCTCGTGGTCGTAGGCCTTGAGCCGGATGCGGATCTTCTGTCCCGCCATGGCTACTCAGTAGTCCTGTCTCTTGGCACGCTCTGGAACCCGGTGTTCCGTACTGCTGCTCTCCGACCCACGCGGTCGGGCGTGTCGCGCTCCCGCTGACACAGATGCCCCTTGTTCGAACATCCCTGCGGGGAATGCACACGGCCCTTCCGGTACCGCAAGCCGGGGGCGGAAGGCCCACCGGGCGCCTGGCCGGTGCTGCACCACACTTCCCGAAAGATTCCCGTACGTCCGTCCCAGTGCTGCCGTAGTGGCAGTTAGGACGACGAGTACTGTGGGACTCGCTTCCGGTCCCCCCGGCGGGAGGCGCGCAGCATCAACACTCGACCGAGCAACTCGGACAGTCTGCCATAGACGACGGTGCCCTGGCCAATCGGGCCGGAGAGAATACCCCGGGGGTGACGCAGGTCAAACCCGGCCCCACCGCACCCCTCCCCCTCAGGTGCGCGTCACCGTTCCGCACTGGCCGTCGTCGGCCGCGGGAGACGCGTCCGGCAGGGGCCGGCTGCGGTCGTACGGGTCCTCCGCGGGGCCCGTGCCCGGGGAGGACGTGGGGCCGTCGTCGGGGAACATCGGGTGGAGATAACCGTCGTAGACGTCGCACGCGTCGTTGTAGTACTCCGCGTCCCACGACCCCAGCAGCAGCCTGCCCCTGGTGACGATCCAGCGGTTCGGGTCGGAGGCGATCATCTTCACGTCACGGCGGACGATGGTCCGGGCCACCACGTCGCCGTCGCCGTGGGCGCGCACCAGCGGATAGACGAAGGTGTAGTCGGCGTGCACCTCGACCTGGCCCGGCTTGCCGGCCGCGAACGTCATGTGGCCGCGCACCTTGACCACGTCACCGGCGATCCGCGCCTCCTTCGGGTCGAAGCGGCTGAACAGCGACACCGGGTCGTGGCGCTCGGTGGGCGCGCGCAGCGCCCCCTCGACGTCCTTCAGCACGTCCGGCTGCTTCGGGTCGAGCAGGGCGAGCGCGTCGGCGGGGCGCGCGCCGCCCAGCACGGCGGGGTCGAGGCTGCCCGCGACCAGGAACTCCTTGGCCCTGCGCAGCGCCTGCGCCACCTCGTCCTTGCCCAGCCCCCCGGTCGCCTTCGCGGCGGGCAGCTCGATGGCGTCCGCGCCCTCGCCCCACGCCTCGGCGGGCGACCCCCGGAAGGGGTGGGCCCGGGTGGGCCCACCGGCCGAGTCGGCCGCGCCCGGCCCGGTCGAGGGCGGTGCGGTCTCGGCGGGCAGGGGTGAGGGGCTCGCGGCGGCGTCCGCCTCGCGGCCGGGCAGCCGATCGGTCAGCAGGGACGGCCGTACGGCGACCACGGCGACCAGGAGGGCCAGCGCCACCCCGATGCCGTTGCGCACGGCGCGCCGGCGCCGGCCCCTGCCGTCGATCTCCCTCCAGGCGGGCCCGGTGCGCCAGCCGGGCGGCTGCTGCGCCGCCTGCCGCGACCGCCGTGCGGCCCGTTCGCGTGCCGACTCCTCCCGCGGTGCCGAGGACCTGGACCGTCCGCGCCGCTTGTCCTCCGCGACGGCCTGGTGCAGGAACCGCTCCCACTCCTCGTCGGGTATGGAGGACCCGTCGTCGGGTCTGTCGCCGGGCTGTCCGGAGGACGGGGTACCGCTCACGGGCTCACTCTCATCGGCCGGGACGCGCAGATGATCACCGCGCTCACGGCCATTCCTAGGCGCCCCCGTCCACACGTCACAAGACCCGCCGGAAATCGTTGGGAACCCGTGATCGACGACCGGCCCGGGAACACCGAAAGGCCCGTACGACCGAAGTCGTACGGGCCTTCCGAGACCTACCGGATCAGTGCCGGGGTCGGACCGAGATCACTTGTTGATCTTGGTGACCTGGCCGGCGCCCACCGTGCGGCCACCCTCACGGATGGCGAACTTCAGGCCCTCTTCCATGGCGATGGGCTGGATGAGCTCCACCGTCATCTCGGTGTTGTCACCCGGCATGACCATCTCGGTGCCCTCGGGGAGGGTCACGACGCCGGTCACGTCCGTCGTACGGAAGTAGAACTGCGGACGGTAGTTGTTGAAGAACGGCGTGTGGCGGCCACCCTCGTCCTTGGACAGGATGTAGGCCTGCGCCTCGAACTCGGTGTGCGGGGTGACCGAGCCCGGCTTGATGATGACCTGGCCGCGCTCGACGTCCTCGCGCTTGATGCCGCGGAGCAGCAGACCGACGTTCTCACCGGCCTGGCCCTCGTCGAGCAGCTTGCGGAACATCTCGATGCCGGTAACCGTGGTGGTGGTCTTCTCGGTCTTGATGCCGATGATGTCCACGGTCTCGTTGACCTTGAGGACACCACGCTCGATACGACCGGTGACGACCGTGCCACGACCGGTGATCGTGAAGACGTCCTCGATCGGCATCAGGAACGGCTTGTCGACGTCGCGCTCCGGCTCCGGGATCGCGGTGTCGACGGCGTTCATGAGGTCCAGGACGGACTGCGTCCACTGCGAGTCGCCCTCGAGGGCCTTCAGCGCGGAGACGCGGACGACCGGCAGGTCGTCGCCCGGGAACTCGTACTCGGAGAGGAGCTCACGGACCTCGAGCTCGACGAGCTCCATGATCTCCTCGTCGTCCACCATGTCGGCCTTGTTCAGGGCGACGACGATGTACGGAACGCCGACCTGGCGGGCCAGGAGCACGTGCTCCTTGGTCTGCGGCATCGGGCCGTCGGTGGCGGCGACCACGAGGATCGCGCCGTCCATCTGCGCGGCACCGGTGATCATGTTCTTGATGTAGTCCGCGTGACCCGGGCAGTCGACGTGGGCGTAGTGACGCGCCTCGGTCTGGTACTCGACGTGCGCGATGGAGATGGTGATACCGCGCTGACGCTCTTCGGGCGCCTTGTCGATGTTGTCGAACGGGGTGGCCTCGTTCAGGTCCGGGTACGCGTCGTGCAGCACCTTGGTAATGGCGGCCGTGAGGGTCGTCTTACCGTGGTCGATGTGACCGATGGTGCCGATGTTGACGTGCGGCTTAGTCCGCTCGAACTTCGCCTTCGCCACTGGGGTCCTCCTGTGGAGTGGTTCTGTACGCCTTACTTCATCGGCGCCAGGTGATCTTTGCTGGAAAGCCCGGAACCCGGGGCATTCGTCCGAGAATGCGGCTGAATGCCCCTTGAGGCTCCGGAGTCAAGCCTAAAGCGTGGGAACGCTGTGCGTTACTCGCCCTTGGCCTTCGCGATGATCTCCTCGGCGACGTTCCGCGGAACCTCGGCGTAGGAGTCGAACTGCATCGAGTAGCTTGCGCGACCCGACGTCTTGCTACGGAGGTCGCCGACGTAGCCGAACATCTCCGACAGGGGCACGAGGCCCTTCACGACGCGGGCACCGGCCCGCTCCTCCATGGCCTGGATCTGGCCACGGCGGGAGTTGATGTCGCCGATGACCTCACCCATGTAGTCCTCGGGCGTGGTGACCTCGACGGCCATCATCGGCTCCAGGAGCACGGGCGAAGCCTTGCGCGCGGCCTCCTTGAAGGCCTGCGAACCGGCGATCTTGAACGCGAGCTCGGAGGAGTCGACCTCGTGGTAGGCACCGTCGTGCAGGATCACGCGGACACCGGTCATCTCGTAACCGGCGAGGATGCCGAACTGCATGGCCTCCTGCGCACCGGCGTCGACCGAAGGGATGTACTCCTTCGGGATACGACCACCGGTCACCTTGTTCACGAACTCGTACGAGGTGTCGCCACCCTCGAGCGGCTCGATGCCGATCTGCACCTTGGCGAACTGACCGGTACCACCGGTCTGCTTCTTGTGCGTGTAGTCGACGCGCTCGACGGCCTTGCGGATCGTCTCGCGGTAGGCCACCTGCGGCTTGCCGACGTTGGCCTCGACCTTGAACTCACGGCGCATGCGGTCGACCAGCACCTCGAGGTGCAGCTCGCCCATGCCGCCGATGATGGTCTGGCCGGTCTCCTCGTCCGAGTGGACCTGGAAGGACGGGTCCTCCTCGGCCAGGCGCTGGATCGCGACGCCCAGCTTCTCCTGGTCGCCCTTCGACTTGGGCTCGATGGCGACCTGGATGACCGGCGCCGGGAAGTCCATGGACTCCAGGATCACTGGCTGCTTGTCGTCGCACAGCGTCTCACCGGTCGTGGTCTGCTTCAGACCCATGACGGCGATGATGTCGCCGGCGCCCACCGCGTCGATCTCCTCACGCTTGTTCGCGTGCATGCGGTAGATCTTGCCGATGCGCTCCTTCTTGCCCTTGACGGAGTTCAGCACCGAGGTGCCGGACTCCAGGCGGCCCGAGTAGACCCGGACGAAGGTGAGCTTGCCGAGGTGCGGGTCGCTCATGATCTTGAACGCGAGCGCGGACAGCGGCTCCTCGTCGGACGGCTTGCGCCGGACGACCTCCTCCGGGTTGTTGACGGCGTGGCCCTCGATGGCCTCGACGTCGAGCGGGGAGGGGAGGTAGCGCACGACCGCGTCGAGCAGGGGCTGAACGCCCTTGTTCTTGAACGCGGTGCCGCAGAACACCGGGGTGACCGTGGTGTCCGTGGACTTGCCGGACGCGATGGTGATGCGACGGATCGCGGCGTACAGCTGCTCCTCGGTGGGCTCCTCGCCCTCCAGGTACAGCTCCATGATCTCTTCGTCGTTCTCGGCCACGGCCTCGATGAGCTTGCCGCGGTACTCCTCGGCAGCCTCGGTGTGCGTGTCCGGGATGTCGACGACGTCGTACATCTCGCCCTTGGTCGCCTCGGCGGACCACACGAACGCCTTCATGCGGACCAGGTCCACGACGCCCTTGAAGTCGGCCTCCGCGCCGATCGGCAGCTGCATGACGAGCGGCTGCGCGCCGAGGCGGTCGGAGATCATGTCGACGCAGCGGTGGAACTCGGCACCGGTGCGGTCGAGCTTGTTCACGAAGCAGATGCGCGGAACGCCGTAGCGGTCCGCCTGACGCCACACCGTCTCGGACTGGGGCTCCACGCCGGCGACGCCGTCGAACACCGTCACGGCACCGTCGAGCACCCGGAGGGAACGCTCCACCTCGACCGTGAAGTCGACGTGGCCCGGGGTGTCGATGATGTTGATGGTGTGGTCGACGTCTTCCAGCGGCCAGTGGCAGGTGGTGGCAGCAGAGGTGATCGTGATGCCACGCTCCTGCTCCTGCTCCATCCAGTCCATGGTGGCAGCGCCGTCGTGGACCTCACCGATCTTGTAGGACACACCGGTGTAGAACAGGATCCGCTCGGTGGTGGTCGTCTTGCCCGCGTCGATGTGGGCCATGATGCCGATGTTGCGCACCTTGGCCAGGTCAAGCGAAGTGGTAGCCATAAGGCTTCAGTCTTCTCTCGGTCTCGATGTGGGTAGCGACTACCAGCGGTAGTGCGCGAAGGCCTTGTTGGACTCGGCCATCTTGTGCGTGTCCTCGCGCTTCTTCACAGCGGCACCGAGGCCGTTGGAGGCGTCGAGGAGCTCGTTCAGCAGGCGCTCGGTCATGGTCTTCTCACGACGGGCGCGGGAGTAGCCCACGAGCCAGCGCAGCGCCAGGGTGTTGGCACGGCCGGGCTTGACCTCGACCGGGACCTGGTAGGTGGCGCCACCGACACGGCGGGACTTGACCTCGAGGGTCGGCTTGATGTTCTCCAGCGCGCGCTTCAGCGTGATGACCGGGTCGTTGCTGGTCTTCTCGCGCAGGCCCTCCATGGCGCCGTACACGATGCGCTCGGCGGTGGAGCGCTTGCCGTTCAGCAGCACCTTGTTGATGAGGGACGTGACCAGAGGAGAACCGTAGACCGGGTCGATGATGACCGGGCGCTTCGGGGCGGGGCCCTTACGAGGCATTCTTACTTCTCCTTCTTGGCGCCGTAGCGGCTGCGGGCCTGCTTGCGGTTCTTGACACCCTGGGTGTCGAGCGAACCGCGGATGATCTTGTAGCGAACACCGGGCAGGTCCTTCACACGACCGCCACGCACGAGCACGATGGAGTGCTCCTGCAGGTTGTGTCCCTCACCCGGAATGTAGGCCGTGACCTCGATGCCGCTGGTCAGACGCACACGCGCGACCTTACGCAGGGCCGAGTTCGGCTTCTTCGGGGTGGTCGTGAACACACGCGTGCAGACACCACGACGCTGAGGGGAACCCTCGAGTGCGGGCGTCTTGTTCTTCTCGACCTTGTCCTGCCGGCCCTTGCGGACCAGCTGCTGGATCGTAGGCACTACTTCTCCGGTTTCTGTGTGCCGATGGGTACAGCTAACCTGGAACGTCGCCGACCCACGCGGTCGGGTGTGTCGAATCCCGCAGACTTCCACCGCCAGGGAGGAAGGGCGCAGATCACGGTGGCCGGTCACAGCTCGCCATGCGGTTGAAGGCACGCACGAGAGCCAGGGCACACCCCAGGCACAAGGTCTGAGCGTACCTACCTCATTCGCTGCGGTCAAAACAAATGAAACGAGGCCGGAGGGCGGGCGGATCGAACGGATTTGACCTGGGATTCCAAGGCGGACCGGTTGCCCGGTCACCCGGCTCAGGACCGCGGCACCGTCTCCTCCGTCCGCGGCGCCGCCTCGGCCGCCACGCCGTCCGCCCCGTCACCCTTCTCCCCCGCTGTGTCGTGGCCCACGAAGTACGCCGGCCGGTTCTGTATGGCCGTGTAGATGCGCCCCACGTACTCCCCCAGCAACCCGACGCAGATCAGCTGCACCGCACCGATGAACAGCACGCCCGTGAAGAGGGAGGTCCAGCCCGGGACCGTGTGGTCCAGCACATGGGCGGTGAGGGTGTAGAGGATCAGCCCGACACAGACCAGGAAGGCGAAACCACCGAGCCAGGTGGCCAGCCGCAGCGGGGCCGCGGAGAAGCCGGTGACGCTGTCGACGGCCAGCCGGACCATCCGGCCGAGCGGATACTTGCTGCGCCCGGCGGTGCGCGGCTCGCGCTCGTAGGTGACCTGTCCGCTCGGGAAGCCGAGCCAGGGCACCAGCAGTCGGTAGACCCGCTCCCGCTCCGGCAGCGCGTTCAGCGCGTCCACCGCGGCCCGGCCAAGCAGCCGGAAATCGCCCGCCTGCGCGGGGATCGAGGGCCCGGCGAGGCGCCGTACGAGCCGGTAGTACAGACCCGCGCTCCAGCGCTTGAACCCGCTGTCGCTGGTCCGGTCGGTGCGGACCCCGTAGACGATGTCGAGCCCCTCGGCACGGGCCAGCGTCAGCATCTCGGGGATCTTCTCGGGCGGGTCCTGGAGATCGGCGTCCAGGCTGACCACGTACTCGCCGACCGCCCGCTCCAGACCGGCGGTGAGGGCGCCCTGGTGACCGCAGTTGCGGCGCAGGCCGATCACCCGCAGTTCGGGCCAGCCGAGCCGGAACGCCGCGAGCAGCCCGTCGGTCCCGTCGGTGCTGCCGTCGTCGACGGCGACGAGCTCGTACGGCACACCCAGCCCGTCGAGGACCGGGCGCAGCCGGCCGACGAGCGCGGGCAGCGCCTCCACCTCGTTGTACATGGGTATGACGACCGACAGCTCGATCCCCGTGTGCGCTCCGTGAGCCACCCGCGTCTCCCCCCTCCGCCGTGCGCATGCGACGCTTCTCCCGCGCGCAGACGCGTTTTGTGTGATCTTGCGACTGAACACTTCACGACCATCCGGACCTGTGGGCGCTCCTCGGCCCGGTGATCGGACTAGGGGGAACCACGGGATGAGCACGACGTCCGAAGCCACCGGGGCGGACACCGCCCCGCCCGCCGAGCAAGGCGCTCCCCGGCAGCCCGGCCGCCGGCTCACCCTGCCCCTCGCGGTACGGCCGTACGTGGCCCCCCTCGTCCTCTACAGCGTCACGAAGCTCGTGGGGCTCACCATATTCGCCTGGCTGCTGGAGCACGCGGGCGACTACCGAACGAAGAACCCGCGCTTCGGCGGCGGCGCCCACTGGTGGGACGTCCTGTCGTCCTGGGACGGCTGGTGGTACCTCCAGGTCGCGGAGAAAGGGTACGACCCCGGCCCGCTGCAACCGCTGGCCCCCGGCGGGGTGTTCACGGCGCAGCAGAACTCGGTCGCCTTCTTCCCGCTCTATCCCGGCCTGATCCGCGGGGCGTCCGAGGTGACCGGCCTCGGTCTGTACGGATCCGCGATACTGGTGTCGGTCCTGGCGTCCCTGGTCGCCGCGGCCGGCATCTACGCCGTGGTCTCCCTGCTCGCGGGCGCGCGGGCGGGCACCGTCGCCGCCGGACTGTGGGCCGTGGTACCCGGAGCGGGCGTCGAGTGGGCGGTCTACTCGGAGTCCCTGTTCGTCGCGCTGGCCGCCTGGTGCTGCTACTGCGTCATGAAGGGCCGCTGGGCGGCGGCCGGGCTGCTCGCGTTCGCCGCCGGCCTCAACCGGCCGACGTCGGCGGCGCTCATCGGCGCGGTGGGGCTCGCGGCGCTGGTGACACTGGCCCGGCGCGAGGGCAGGCGCGAGCACGGGATCGCGGGTCCCGTGTACGCCATGCTGGCCGCGCCGCTCGGGCTGTTCACCTACGTCGCCTGGGTCGGCCACGGCATGGGCGACCCTCTCGGGTACTTCAAGCTCCAGCACGAGGGCTGGGCGCACTACTTCGACTTCGGCGCCTACACCCTCGACGTCCTGCGGAACGTGGCGGTCGGCAAGAGCGACTACCTCTTCCCCTTCACCGTCTCCGACCTGATCGGCGTACAGATCGTCGTGGCCCTGCCCTTCCTGGTCGCCCTGATGCTGCGCAAACGGCCGCCCCTGGTCCTGGTCGCCTACACCCTGGCCTCGATCCTGACCGTCCTCGGCACCCAGCAGATGTTCGGCAACACCCCGCGCTATCTGCTCCCGGCGTTCCCCCTGCTGCTGGCCCCGGCGGCGGCCATGAGCCGCCTCAGACTCCCGACGCTGACGGTCTTCTTCACCACGGCGGCGGTGGCCTCCGGCTGGTACGCGCACTACGTCATCTTCGAGCTGGGGATCCCGTAGGCTCCCGGTCCGCACCCGCGCGGCGCGCACTCAGCCCGAGGACGCCAGTGAGGCCGCGATGATCACTGTGAACAACAGTGCCCAGCCGGCGATCGACAGCCAGCCCAGGATCAGCCCCGTCAGCGCCAGGCCGTCGCCGCCCTCCCCCGTACGCCGGATCTCCGACCGGGCCGTGTGGCCCAGGACGACCGCGGGGATGCCGGTCAGGCCCGCGGTCATGACCGTCAGGACACCGCAGACGAGGGCGCCGACCGCCTTCCCGTTGGCCGGCGGGCGCGGGGCCGGCAGGAACGTCGCCGGGACGGCCTGCGGCCCGGCGTACGGCACCGGGGCGACCGGCGTGGGCCCCTGTGGCAGATCGGCGACGAGCAGCGCCAGCTCCCCCACCGTCCGCGCCTGGTACGCCCGCGCGACCCGCTTGTCGAGCTCGTCCCGCATCAGCCGCCCCTCGCCGAACCCGGCTCTGAGCACGTCCACGGCACGCTCCCGATCGGCGTGCGAGGCGAGCATCGACGCCCCGCCCTGACCACCCTGCCCCTGCCACGGCTGCCAGGGCTGCTGCTGCCACGGTGTCGGCTGGGACATGGGCACCTCCCCCGGGCGGCTCCCGAATACCGTCCTCTGTCACACTTCAACGCCCATTGTCCGGCATCGGTTCCTGTCTTCGCCTTCCCGCGCGCGGGAATTCGCACGCCGCGTGACGGGACATGTGCGCCGGGCACGCCGAAGGGCGGCCACCCCCGCAGGGTGACCGCCCTTCAGTTCAAGCTGCTCGCCTACTGGTTGTACGGACCGTAGTCGTAGTCCTCCAGCGGAACGGCCTGGCCGGAGCCGGTGCCGAACGGCGAGTAGTCGATGTCGTCGTAGCCGACGGCCGAGTACATCGCGGCCTTGGCCTCCTCGGTCGGCTCGACCCGGATGTTGCGGTAGCGGGACAGACCCGTACCGGCCGGGATGAGCTTACCGATGATGACGTTCTCCTTGAGGCCGATCAGGGAGTCGGACTTGGCGTTGATCGCCGCGTCCGTGAGGACCCTGGTCGTCTCCTGGAAGGACGCCGCCGACAGCCAGGACTCGGTGGCCAGCGACGCCTTGGTGATACCCATGAGCTGCGGACGGCCGGAGGCCGGGTGACCGCCCTCCTGGACCACACGACGGTTCTCGGTCTCGAACTTCGAGCGCTCGACGAGCTCGCCGGGCAGCAGCTCGGCGTCGCCGGACTCGATGATCGTCACACGGCGCAGCATCTGCCGGATGATGATCTCGATGTGCTTGTCGTGGATCGACACACCCTGCGAGTTGTAGACCTTCTGGACCTCGCCGACCAGGTGGACCTGGACGGCACGCTGGCCCAGGATGCGCAGCACGTCGTGCGGGTTGGTGGCACCCACGGTGAGCTTCTGGCCCACCTCGACGTGCTCGCCCTCGCTCACCAGGAGCCGGGCGCGCTTCGAGATCGGGAACGCCGTCTCGTCGCTGCCGTCGTCCGGGGTGATGACGAGCTTCTTGGTCTTCTCGGTCTCCTCGATCCGCACGCGGCCGGAGGCCTCGGAGATCGGGGCGACACCCTTCGGGGTACGGGCCTCGAAGAGCTCGACGACACGCGGCAGACCCTGGGTGATGTCGTCACCGGCCACACCACCGGTGTGGAAGGTACGCATCGTCAGCTGGGTACCGGGCTCACCGATGGACTGGGCGGCGATGATGCCGACCGCCTCACCGATGTCGACCAGCTTGCCGGTGGCGAGCGAACGGCCGTAGCACATCGCGCAGGTGCCGACGGCGGACTCGCAGGTCAGGACCGAGCGGGTCTTGACCTCCGACACACCACGGGCCACGAGCTCCTCGATGAGGACGTCACCGAGGTCGGTGCCGGCCGGGGCCAGGACCTGACCGTCGACCACGATGTCCTCGGCGAGGCAGCGCGCGTACACGGACGTCTCGACGTTCTCCGCCTTGCGCAGCACGCCGTCGGCGCCGACCTCCGCGATGTGGAGCTTGAGTCCGCGGTCGGTGCCGCAGTCCTCCTCGCGGATGATGACGTCCTGCGACACGTCCACCAGACGACGGGTGAGGTAACCCGAGTCGGCGGTACGCAGGGCGGTGTCCGCCAGACCCTTACGGGCACCGTGCGTGGAGATGAAGTACTCCAGGACGGACAGGCCCTCACGGAACGACGCCTTGATCGGACGCGGGATCGTCTCGTTCTTCGCGTTCGACACCAGACCACGCATACCGGCGATCTGACGCATCTGCATCATGTTGCCTCGTGCACCCGAGTCAACCATCATGAAGATGGGGTTCGTCTTCGGGAAGTTCGCGTTCATCGCCTCGGCAACCTCGTTGGTCGCCTTGGTCCAGATCGCGATGAGCTCCTGCGTGCGCTCTTCCTTGGTGATCAGACCACGCTCGTACTGCTTCTGGACCTTCTCGTCCTGCGACTCGTAGCCCTTGACGATCTCCTTCTTCGCCTCGGGAACGACGATGTCGGAGATGGCCACGGTGACGCCGGAACGGGTGCCCCAGTAGAAGCCCGCCGCCTTCAGGTTGTCGAGCGTCGCCGCCACGATGACCTTGGGGTAGCGCTCGGCCAGGTCGTTGACGATCTCGCCGAGCTGCTTCTTGCCCACCGAGTAGTCGACGAACGGGTAGTCCTCGGGCAGCAGCTCGTTGAAGAGCGCACGGCCCAGAGTCGTCCGCAGGCGGAAGGTGTCACCCTGCTGCCACTCGGGCTCGCCCTCCTCCTGCGCCGGCGGGGTCCAGCCGCGCGGCGGGATGGTGCCCACCGGGAAGCGGATGTCGACGGCCGACTGGAGCGCGAGCTCCCCGGCGTCGAACGCCATCGTCGCCTCGGCGGTGGAGCCGAAGGCCCGGCCCTCGCCCTTGACGTCGCGCAGCTCGCCGTCCGTGGTCAGGAAGAACAGACCGAGGACCATGTCCTGGGTCGGCATCGTCACCGGGCGGCCGTCGGCCGGCTTGAGGATGTTGTTCGAGGACAGCATCAGGATGCGGGCCTCGGCCTGCGCCTCCGCGGACAGCGGCAGGTGCACGGCCATCTGGTCACCGTCGAAGTCCGCGTTGAACGCGGTGCAGACGAGCGGGTGGATCTGGATGGCCTTGCCCTCGACCAGCTGCGGCTCGAAGGCCTGGATGCCGAGGCGGTGCAGGGTGGGCGCACGGTTCAGCAGCACCGGGTGCTCGGCGATGACCTCTTCGAGGACGTCGTACACGACGGTGCGACCGCGCTCCACCATGCGCTTGGCCGACTTGATGTTCTGCGCGTGGTTCAGGTCGACCAGGCGCTTCATCACGAACGGCTTGAAGAGCTCCAGCGCCATGGCCTTGGGCAGACCACACTGGTGCAGCTTGAGCTGCGGGCCGACGACGATGACGGAACGCGCCGAGTAGTCGACTCGCTTGCCGAGCAGGTTCTGACGGAAGCGGCCCTGCTTGCCCTTGAGCATGTCGGACAGCGACTTCAGCGGACGGTTGCCGGGGCCCGTGACCGGGCGGCCGCGGCGGCCGTTGTCGAAGAGCGCGTCGACGGCCTCCTGGAGCATGCGCTTCTCGTTGTTCACGATGATCTCGGGAGCACCGAGGTCGAGAAGCCGCTTCAGTCGGTTGTTGCGGTTGATGACACGGCGGTACAGGTCGTTCAGGTCGGAGGTCGCGAAGCGGCCACCGTCCAGCTGCACCATCGGACGCAGGTCCGGCGGGATGACCGGCACGCAGTCCAGCACCATCCCCTTGGGGCTGTTGCTGGTCTGGAGGAACGCGGAGACGACCTTCAGGCGCTTGAGCGCACGGGTCTTCTTCTGGCCCTTGCCGGTACGGATGATCTCCCGGAGCTTCTCGGCCTCCTCGTCGAGGTCGAAGGACTCCAGGCGCTTCTGCAGCGCCGCGGCACCCATCGAGCCGTCGAAGTACGTGCCGAAGCGGTCGCGCAGCTCGCGGTAGAGCAGCTCGTCGCCCTCCAGGTCCTGGACCTTGAGGTTCTTGAACCGCGTCCACACCTCGTCGAGACGGTCGATCTCGCGCTGCGCGCGGTCGCGCAGCTGCTTCATCTCGCGCTCGGCACCCTCGCGCACCTTGCGGCGCACGTCGGCCTTGGCGCCCTCGGCCTCCAGCTCGGCCAGGTCGGCCTCGAGCTTCTTGGCGCGGCCTTCCAGGTCGGCGTCGCGACGGTTCTCGATCTGCTGCCGCTCGACGGAGACGTGCGCCTCCAGGGAGGGCAGGTCGCGGGTGCGGCGCTCCTCGTCGACGTACGTGATCATGTACGCCGCGAAGTAGATGACCTTCTCCAGGTCCTTCGGGGCGAGGTCGAGCAGGTAGCCGAGGCGCGACGGGACGCCCTTGAAGTACCAGATGTGCGTGACGGGCGCGGCCAGCTCGATGTGGCCCATCCGCTCACGGCGCACCTTCGCGCGCGTGACCTCGACGCCACAGCGCTCACAGATGATGCCCTTGAAGCGGACGCGCTTGTACTTGCCGCAGTAGCACTCCCAGTCCCGGGTGGGGCCGAAGATCTTCTCGCAGAAGAGCCCGTCCTTTTCCGGCTTGAGGGTGCGGTAGTTGATGGTCTCGGGCTTCTTGACCTCGCCGTGGCTCCACTGACGGATGTCGTCCGCGGTGGCCAGGCCGATCCGGAGCTCGTCGAAGAAGTTGACGTCGAGCACTATGCGTCAATCCCTCTCAGGGTCGTGAGTCTTTGGTCTGAAACGGGGGCCTGGGGGTCGGCGGGCCCTGATGGCTCAGGGACCGCCGGACTCCCGTCAGACCTCTTCGACGCTGCTCGGCTCGCGCCGGGACAGGTCGATGCCGAGCTCCTCCGCAGCGCGGAAGACGTCCTCGTCGGTGTCACGCATCTCGATGGACATACCGTCGCTGGACAGCACCTCCACGTTCAGGCAGAGCGACTGCATCTCCTTGATGAGCACCTTGAAGGACTCGGGGATGCCGGGCTCGGGGATGTTCTCGCCCTTGACGATGGCCTCGTAGACCTTCACGCGGCCGGTGACGTCGTCGGACTTGATGGTGAGCAGCTCCTGGAGCGCGTAGGCGGCGCCGTAGGCCTCGAGGGCCCACACCTCCATCTCGCCGAAACGCTGGCCACCGAACTGCGCCTTACCACCCAGCGGCTGCTGGGTGATCATCGAGTACGGACCGGTCGAGCGGGCGTGCAGCTTGTCGTCGACCAGGTGGTGGAGCTTCAGGATGTACATGTAGCCGACCGAGATCGGGTCCGGGAACGGCTCACCGCTGCGGCCGTCGAACAGCCGCGCCTTGCCGGTCGGGAGCACCATGCGCTCGCCGTCCCGGTTCGGGATGGTGTGCTGCAGCAGACCCGCGAGCTCGTCCTCGCGCGCGCCGTCGAAGACGGGGGTCGCGACGTTCGTGCCCGGGTCGACCTGGTCGGCGCCGATCGCCTGGAGGCGCTGCGCCCACTCCTCCGCCAGACCGGAGACGTCCCAGCCGCGGCTGGCGAGCCAGCCGAGGTGGATCTCCAGGACCTGTCCCGGGTTCATTCGGGACGGGACACCCAGCGGGTTGAGGATGATGTCGACCGGGGTGCCGTCCTCCAGGAACGGCATGTCCTCGATCGGCAGGATCTTGGAGATGACGCCCTTGTTGCCGTGACGGCCGGCGAGCTTGTCACCGTCGGTGATCTTGCGCTTCTGCGCGACGTAGACGCGGACCAGCTGGTTCACGCCCGGCGGCAGCTCGTCGCCCTCCTCGCGGTCGAAGACGCGCACGCCGATGACCTTGCCGGTCTCGCCGTGCGGCACCTTCAGCGAGGTGTCACGGACCTCACGGGCCTTCTCACCGAAGATCGCGCGCAGCAGGCGCTCCTCGGGGGTCAGCTCGGTCTCACCCTTGGGGGTCACCTTGCCGACGAGGATGTCGCCCGCGATGACCTCGGCGCCGATGCGGATGATGCCGCGCTCGTCGAGGTCGGCGAGGACCTCCTCGGAGACGTTCGGGATGTCCCGGGTGATCTCCTCGGGGCCGAGCTTGGTGTCACGGGCGTCGACCTCGTGCTCCTCGATGTGGATCGAGGAGAGGACGTCGTCCTGCACGAGGCGCTGCGACAGGATGATCGCGTCCTCGTAGTTGTGACCCTCCCACGGCATGAACGCCACGAGCAGGTTCTTGCCGAGGGCCATCTCGCCGTTCTCGGTGGCCGGGCCGTCGGCCAGCACCTGACCCGTGACGACGTGGTCGCCCTCGGAGACGATGACCTTCTGGTTGACCGAGGTGCCCTGGTTGGAGCGGGAGAACTTGGCCAGGCGGTACGTGATGTACGTGCCGTCGTCGTTGGCCGTGGTGATGTAGTCCGCGGAGACCTCCTGGACCACACCCGCCTTCTCGGCCTTGACGACGTCCCCGGCGTCGACGGCGGAGCGGTACTCCATGCCGGTGCCGACGAGCGGGGCCTCGGACTTGATGAGCGGAACGGCCTGGCGCATCATGTTCGCGCCCATGAGGGCACGGTTGGCGTCGTCGTGCTCCAGGAACGGGATCATGGCGGTCGCGACCGACACCATCTGGCGCGGCGAGACGTCCATGTAGTCCACGTCTTCGGGGCTGACGTAGTCGACCTCGCCACCACGGCGGCGGACCAGCACGCGGTTCTCGACGAAGTGCAGGTCGTCGTTGAGCGTGGCGTTGGCCTGCGCGATGACGAACCTGTCCTCCTCGTCGGCGGTCAGGTAGTCGACCTCGTCGGTGACCTGGCCCTCGAGCACCTTGCGGTACGGGGTCTCGACGAAACCGAACGCGTTGACCCGGCCGTACGAGGCGAGCGAGCCGATCAGACCGATGTTCGGGCCTTCGGGCGTCTCGATCGGGCACATGCGGCCGTAGTGCGACGGGTGCACGTCACGGACCTCGAAGCCGGCCCGCTCACGCGAGAGACCACCCGGACCGAGCGCCGACAGACGGCGCTTGTGGGTGAGACCCGACAGCGGGTTGTTCTGGTCCATGAACTGCGACAGCTGGCTGGTGCCGAAGAACTCCTTGATGGAGGCGACGACCGGCCGGATGTTGATCAGGGTCTGCGGCGTGATCGCCTCGACGTCCTGCGTGGTCATGCGCTCGCGCACGACGCGCTCCATACGGGCCAGACCCGTGCGGACCTGGTTCTGGATGAGCTCGCCGACGCTGCGCAGACGACGGTTGCCGAAGTGGTCGATGTCGTCCGTCTCGACGACGATCGAACCGCCGGAGTCGCCGACCGTCTCGGTCTCGCCCGCGTGCAGCTTGACCAGGTACTTGATCGTCGAGATGACGTCCTCGACGGTCAGGATGCCGGCGTCGAGCGGGGCGTCCGCGCCGAGCTTCTTGTTGACCTTGTAGCGGCCGACCTTGGCGAGGTCGTAGCGCTTGGGGTTGAAGTACAGGTTCTCGAGCAGCGTCTGCGCGGCCTCGCGCGTGGGGGGCTCGCCCGGGCGCAGCTTGCGGTAGATGTCGAGCAGCGCGTCGTCCTGGCCCTGGGTGTGGTCCTTCTCCAGGGTGGCGCGCATGGACTCGTACTCGCCGAACTCCTCGAGGATCTGCTCGGTCGTCCAGCCGAGCGCCTTCAGGAGGACGGTGACGGACTGCTTGCGCTTGCGGTCGATGCGCACGCCGACCATGTCGCGCTTGTCGATCTCCATCTCCAGCCAGGCACCCCGGGAGGGGATGATCTTGGCGGAGAAGATGTCCTTGTCGGACGTCTTGTCGATGGTGGAGTCGAAGTAGACACCGGGCGAGCGGACCAGCTGCGAGACGACGACACGCTCGGTGCCGTTGATGACGAAGGTGCCCTTGTTCGTCATGAGCGGGAAGTCGCCCATGAAGACGGTCTGGGACTTGATCTCGCCGGTCTCGTTGTTGGTGAACTCGGCCGTGACGAAGAGCGGGGCGGCGTACGTGAAGTCGCGCTCCTTGCACTCGTCGATGGAGTTCTTCGGCGGCTCGAAGCGGTGGTCGCGGAAGGTCAGCGACATCGACCCGGAGAAGTCCTCGATCGGGGAGATCTCCTCGAAGATCTCCTCGAGCCCGGACTTGGTGGGGACGTCCTGACCACTCTCGAGAGCCTCCTCGACGCGAGCCTTCCAGACGTCGTTGCCGAGCAGCCAGTCGAAGCTCTCGGTCTGGAGCGCGAGAAGGTTCGGAACCTCGAGGGGCTCCTTGATCTTTGCAAAGGAAATGCGCAGCGGGGCGGTGCTGGCGCCGTTGTTCGTATTCGCGGTCGAGGCGTTGCGCGAGGCGGCCAAGAGGGGGTCCTTCCGAGGGCTCGGACTCACTGCGCGCGTACCGGCCCCTCGCCCGAGCACGGAGACAGAAATCCCAGGTCAGGGATGTTCTGATCGTCGATGCTCAAGTGAGGGCAAGCCCCTGGTGACGGGCAGGGGAGAGCTAACAGGCAGCGCAAAGGGACAGTGTAGCCACTCGGCACACTGATGTCCAGCCCCGATTTTCTGTGACCCTCGTCGTCCTCAACGCCCTCGGCATGCCTGCCCTCAATGCACGTTGATACTGCCCTCTTCGTCGTCGATCCATGCCTCGGATTCGGATCCTTGTGACGACGCGTCCTGAGAATTGCGCGCTGCGTGCTGTTCGTCAAGGCCCCCCAGCCCGAACCAGGGGTTTCCGGAGACACGACGAAGATCACCATACCCCTCGCCGGCGAGGGTGCAAGGCAACCGTGATCGCGCCCCCAGGAACGCCGAGGAGCGACCACCCGGATGGATGATCGCTCCTCGGTACGCTCGCGTTACAGCCCCGGGGGACTGTTTTCAGCGCGCTGTGCGAAGGTCTTACTTGACCTCGACGGACGCGCCGGCGCCCTTGAGGGACTCGGCGGCCTTCTCGGCGGCCTCCTTGTTGACCTTCTCGAGGACGGGCTTCGGGGCGCCGTCCACCAGGTCCTTGGCCTCCTTGAGGCCGAGGGAGGTGAGCTCGCGCACGACCTTGATGACCTGGATCTTCTTGTCGCCGGCGCCGGTGAGGACGACGTCGAACTCGTCCTTCTCCTCCTCGACCGGGGCGGCGGCGGCCGGACCGGCCGGGCCCGCGACGGCAACCGCGGCGGCGGCGGTGACGTCGAACTTCTCCTCGAACGCCTTCACGAACTCGGAGAGCTCGATGAGGGTCATCTCTTCGAACTGCGCGAGCAGGTCTTCCTGGCTGAGCTTCGCCATGATGGGCGATCCTTCCACTAATTCGGCTGGTGCCGGATGTACATGTCTGGCGGGCGTGCGCCTCACGGCGTTACTGCGTAGACGTTCGGCCCGCTGCGACCGTCACCTCAGGCGACGGTCAATGCGCGAGCCGAGTTACTCGGCACCGCCCTGCTCGTCCTGCTTGGCGCGCAGCGCGTCCACGGTGCGGACGAGCTTCGACGGGAGCGCCTGGAAGACCTGAGCAGCCTGGGTCTGCTTGCCCTTGAAGGCGCCCGCCAGCTTGGCGAGCAGAACCTCGCGGGACTCGAGGTCCGCGAGCTTCTTGATCTCGTCGGCGGACAGCGCCTTGCCGTCAAGGACACCGCCCTTGATGACGAGGTTCGGGTTGTCCTTGGCGAAGTCACGAAGACCCTTCGCCGACTCCACCGGGTCACCGGTGACGAAGGCGACCGCCGTCGGACCGTTGAACAGGTCGTCGAGCGTCGTGATCCCGGCCTCGTTGGCCGCAATCTTGGTCAGCGTGTTCTTCACCACGGCGTACTGGGCGTTCTCACCGAGCGACCGGCGCAGCGTCTTGAGCTGAGCCACGGTGAGACCCCGGTACTCGGTCAGCACGGCGGCGTTCGAGCTGCGGAACTGCTCCGTCAGCTCGGCCACCGCGGCAGCCTTGTCGGGCCTTGCCATAGAGCGTCGGCCTCCTTCCGGGTGATGGGACCGCTCGGAAGGGGCTGGAGAAAACGAAACGCCCCGGCGCAGGCGCACGGGGCGTGGCTCTACCTTTACTCCCCTGTGGACAGGGGCGTTCCGGGAGCAACTTCCACAGTCACCTGCGCGGGTCGTCCGCGGTACAGCGGATCCTTCGGCCACCGGGCCCTCTTGCGAAGGCACGGCAACGACCAGCGGTCTTTGGCTTCTCCAGGAGAGTACGGGAACGGGACGCCGTCGAGCAAATCCGTTCGTACGGGGCCGCCCGGCCGCCCTACGGGACTCTCGACGGCCGCGCCGCTCGGCCCTCGGCCGCCGTTCAGCCCTGGGCCGACTGGGCGTCCTTCAGCATCTGGGCCAGGTCGACGGTGTCCTTCGCGGGCGGGGCGTCGACGGTGACCGGCTTGTTGTAGTCGAGGAAGGTGATGGTCATGTCCAGCGGGCCCTTCTCGGTGGCCGAGTTCATCCGGAACCGCTTGGTGTGGTTGCCGCCGTCGATCCACATGTCCATCGTGAGCGTCTCGACGCCCATCTTCTCGTACTGCTCCAGGCTCTTCTGCCGGCGCTCACGGGTGTCCTGGTCGCCGCCCTTCAGGGCCGTGCGCAGGTCGGCCAGGTCGACCGTGCCCTTGTAGTGGGTGGTCTTCACTCCCTCGACGGTCTCGGTGCCGACCTTCTTCACGTCCTTGGAGCCGGTGAGGAAGGTGGACTCGGTGGCCGGGTTCTGGTTGGCCTGGCCGGCGCCCAGCGAGCCGGCGCCCGGGGCGCCCCCGTCGGCGCCGAGTTCGGACGCGCCGAACTTGATCCAGCTCTTCCCGTCCATCTCCTTGGCCGCCTCGGCGCCGCCGTTGACGTAGAGCGCCTGGTCGACGAGGCGCAGCTCCACCTCTTCGGACGCCTTGGAGGACGACATCCGCATGCTCATCGCGAGCGGCTTGACGCTCATCGACGCCTCGCCCCGGACGGTGCCCGCCTCGGGCATCGTGCCGTTCAGCCGGTAGCGGAAGGACGTGATGCCCTCGGTGTTCTTCGCCGCCTCGGCGACGGCCGCGGCGGGGGTCATCGCCGGGGACTCCTCGTCGGTCTTGGCACAGCCGACGGCCCCGGCGGCGAGCAGCAGGGCCGCGACGCCCGCACCGGTGACCCTGACGCCGCCACGGACGCGCACGGAAGACTTCATAGATTCCCCCCAAGGAATTCATGATCGACACACAGCAACCGCGTGAGCGTATCCCACGGGTACGACAGCGGCCCCCGAATTCCCGTGGGGCCCGGGAGGCCCGGGAGACGCCCCTGCTGTGCGTGGGGGGCTGGGGCTCAGGACGTGCCCGTGCCGCCCTGTTTCTTCATCAGCTCGGCGAAGTCCTCGGTGTCGGAGGCCTGGGGCGCCTCGGCGGAGACCTTCACCCCGTAGTCGCTGTAGTACGCGGTCTGGGTCATCGCGCCGGCCGCCATGTCGGCCTTCTCGACCTTCTTGACCAGCAGGTCCTGGTCGTCGACCCAGATGTCCACGGTCTCCGTGGTGACACCGGCCTGGGTGAGCTGCTTCTTCAGGTCGGCGACCTGGCCGGCGCTCAGATCGCTGCCGCGCGCGGCGAGCGCGGCCACGTTCACGGTGCCGGAGTAGTGCGTGGTGCGCTTCCCGGAGACGGTCTCCTCGCCGACCTTGCGGACGTCCCCGGAGGCCAGCAGCAGCTTCACGGACTGGTTGGGCGTGGTGTTCTGCATCTGGTCCTTGAGGTAGGCGCCGGAGGCACCGCCGATGTCGGCCAGGTCGTCGTACCCGTACCTGATCCAGTGCCTGCCGCCCGTCTGCTCGGCGAACGTGTCGCCCATCCGCGCGTAGTAGGCGTCGCGCAGATAGCGCGCCTCCATGGACGTCGTACCGAGCCGGCGCATCGTCTCGGCCGTGGTGCCGCCGGTGTAGGTGATGGTGAGCGTGCCGGTGACGCCGTCGCCCCAGCCGAGGGAGCCGTCGGCCCTCATCGACATCAGCGAGCCCAGGACCGTCGTGGAGCGGACCTTGGCGGACTCGGCCCGGTCCGTGGACCTCGCGGCCGAGCGCAGCGCCGCCAGGGGGCCGACACGGGCCGTGTCCTTGCCCCCGCGGTCGCCGCCCGCGCCCGAGTCGTCGGAGCCGCCGGAGGAACTGCACGCGGCCGCTCCCGACAGCGCGGCCGCCACCACGATCGAGAGGGCCGCTCGGCGCGCGGTCGTGTTCTTCATGTCGTCCCACCCCTGTGCGAGTCCTGTGTCCGCACGCTAACGCAGCGCACTGACATCCGTACGAAGAGTCGTACGGAAAAGGACGGGCCCCGCACCTCGAAAGGTTGCGGGGCCCGCCCTTGTGTCGCGTCCCTGACGCGGCCTGCCGGGGTGAGCGCGGGGCTCAGACGGCGGCCGGGTCCTCCTCGACGAGGAGGTTGCGGGTGCGGTTCGGGTCGAGCTGGATGCCGGGGCCCATGGTGGTGCTCACGGCGGCCTTCTTGATGTAGCGGCCCTTGGCGGCGGACGGCTTCAGACGGAGGATCTCCTCCAGCGCGGCGCCGTAGTTCTCCACCAGCTTGCTGTCGTCGAACGACGTCTTGCCGATGATGAAGTGCAGGTTCGAGTGCTTGTCGACGCGGAACTCGATCTTGCCGCCCTTGATGTCGGTGACGGCCTTGGTCACGTCGGGGGTGACGGTACCGGTCTTCGGGTTCGGCATCAGACCACGGGGACCGAGCACACGGCCGAGGCGGCCGACCTTGCCCATGAGGTCCGGGGTGGCGACGACGGCGTCGAAGTCCAGGCGGCCCTTGGCCACCTCGTCGATCAGCTCGTCGGCACCGACGATGTCGGCGCCCGCGGCACGCGCGGCCTCGGCACGGTCACCGGTCGCGAAGACCAGGACCCGGGCGGTCTTACCGGTGCCGTGCGGAAGGTTCACGGTGCCACGGACCATCTGGTCGGCCTTGCGCGGGTCGACACCCAGGCGGAAGGCGACCTCGACGGTGCCGTCGAACTTGGTCGTGGAGGTCTCCTTGGCGAGACGGACGGCCTCGAGCGGGGCGTACAGCTTCTCCCGGTCGATCTTGGCGTCCGCAGCGCGGAGAGCCTTGCTGCGCTTGCTCACAACTGCTCCTGTGTGTTCTGAAGAGGAGTCGTGGTGTACGGGCCGAGCAGGCCCTACCACGGTGGTTCTACGAAGGTGGGGTTCAGCCCTCGACCGTGATGCCCATGGACCGGGCGGTGCCGGCGATGATCTTCGACGCGGCGTCCAGGTCGTTGGCGTTCAGGTCGGGAAGCTTGGTCTGGGCGATCTCGCGGACCTGCGCCTCGGTGATCTTGGCGACCTTGGTCTTGTGGGGCTCGCCGGAGCCCTTCTCGACACCAGCGGCCTTGAGGATCATCTTCGCGGCCGGCGGCGTCTTGGTGATGAAGGTGAAGGAGCGGTCTTCGTAGACCGTGATCTCCACCGGGATCACCCAGCCACGCTGCGACTCGGTCGCCGCGTTGTAGGCCTTGCAGAACTCCATGATGTTGACGCCGTGCTGGCCGAGCGCGGGGCCGACCGGCGGGGCCGGGTTCGCCGCACCGGCGTTGATCTGGAGCTTGATGAGCCCCGTGACCTTCTTCTTCTTGGGAGGCATAGCTCTCCGGTTCCTCTCTTCGGGTCCTACCCGCGCCCAGGTTGATCTCCTGCACGCAGGCATACCGCACAACGATAACGGGTATGGATGCGCGGCCAAAAACCGAGCAGGTCAGGCAGCGCCTGACCTGCTCGGAAGCGGTACGTCCAGAAGGAACTAGTTCTTCTGGATCTGGTCGAAGGACAGCTCGACCGGCGTCTCGCGGCCGAAGATCTCCACGAGGCCCTTGACCTTCTTCGAGTCGGGGTTGATCTCGTTGATGGTCGCCTGGAGCGTGGCGAACGGGCCGTCGGTGACGGTGACCGAGTCGCCGACCTCGAAGTCCAGCACCTGGACCTCGACCTTGCGCTGCGGGGCGGGCTTGCCCTCGGCCTCGGCGGCCTCGCGGGCGGCCTTCTCCTCGGCCTCCGGGGCGAGCATCTTGACGATCTCGTCCAGGGTCAGCGGGTAGGGGTCGTAGGCGTTGCCCACGAAGCCGGTGACGCCGGGGGTGTTGCGGACGACGCCCCAGGACTCGTTGGTCAGGTCCATGCGGACCAGGACGTAACCCGGCAGCTTGTTCTGCTTGATGGTCTTGCGGTCGCCGTTCTTGATCTGGACGACCTCTTCCTGCGGCACCTCGGCCTGGAAGATGTAGTCCTCGACGTTCAGCGAGACGGCGCGCTGCTCCAGGTTGGTCTTCACGCGGTTCTCGTAGCCGGCGTACGTGTGGATGACGTACCACTCGCCGGGCAGCGAGCGCAGCTCCTCACGCAGGGCCTGGACGGGGTCGACCGGCTCGGCCGGCTCCTCCTCGGCCTCGGCGGCGAGTTCGTCTTCGTCGGTGTCGGCGTCCTCGACGTCACCGTCGTCCGCGCCGTCCTCGTCCTCGACGTGCAGTGCGGCCTCCTCGGCCGGCTCCCCCAGTGCGGCCTCGGCAGCCTCGAACTCGTCCTGCTCGTCCGCGCCCTCGACGATGTCGAGCTCGTCGTCGACCGCCGTATCCGGCTCGATGGCGTCGTTCAGGTTCGGGTCAGACACGATGGCTGCTTCTTCCTGGATACATAGGGGTGGAACATGCGAAAACGGGCGCCGGTACCACGGCGCCCTTCGCTCTTGGCTCAGCCGAAGACGTACTTGGCCGCGTGGTTGAGCCCATAGTCAATCACGGTCACCAGCGCGATCATGATGGCGACGAAGAAGATCACCACGGTGGTGTACGACGTCAGCTGGTTGCGGGTCGGCCAGACGACCTTGCGGAGTTCCGCGACGATCTGGCGGTAGAAGATGGCCAGGCGCTTCAGCGGGCCCTTCTTGCCGCGCTTGCCGCCCTTGCGGGTCTTCTTCTGAGACTCCGGCACCTCATCCCGCGCATCAGGCGTGTCGATGGAGCCCACGGCGTCCGTCATTCATCCTCACCTGATCCCGGGTCGTGGCCGTGCCGCGCCCGGTTTCTGAGCCGCACGGCGGTGCTGTACGTACATGCGCACACATCCTGGCGGTGTGTGTAGCAGGGCCGGAGGGACTTGAACCCCCAACCGCTGGTTTTGGAGACCAGTGCTCTACCAATTGAGCTACGACCCTTTGTGTGTCCCCCAACGTACCGCATCCGACCGGGTGCTTGGAGTGCACCGCCCGGACGAGGCTGCCGAAGGCCAACGAGGTGAGAGTGTACGTGGTCAACGGCCCGGCGTCGAACAGAAAGAGCCCGCACAGGGTGAGCGGGCGGAAGATCGTCCTGGCCGGGGGCCGGATCCGGACGCTTGTTCACGGGTCGGTCCGATGCCGTTCAGTCTGTGAAACCCGCGTGCCGGGGACATTTCCGGTCTGAAACGATGGACCCCATGAGCGCTGCAACCCCACCCACCGAGCGCCGGGTCTCCGCCCGAGTCGGCGCGATCTCCGAGTCCGCCACCCTCGCCGTGGACGCCAAGGCCAAGGCCCTCAAGGCCGCCGGGCGTCCGGTGATCGGCTTCGGCGCCGGTGAGCCCGACTTCCCGACGCCGGACTACATCGTCGAAGCCGCGATCGAGGCGTGCAAGAACCCGAAGTACCACCGCTACACGCCGGCCGGCGGGCTGCCCGAGCTGAAGGCCGCGATCGCCGCGAAGACGCTGCGCGACTCGGGCTACGAGGTCGACCCGGCCCAGATCCTGGTCACCAACGGCGGCAAGCAGGCCATCTACGAGGCGTTCGCCGCGATCCTCGACCCGGGCGACGAGGTCATCGTCCCGGCGCCGTACTGGACGACGTACCCGGAGTCGATCCGGCTGGCCGGCGGTGTCCCGGTGGAGGTCGTCGCCGACGAGACCACCGGCTACCGCGTGAGCGTGGAGCAGTTGGAGGCCGCGCGCACCGAGCGCACGAAGGTCGTCCTGTTCGTGTCCCCCTCGAACCCGACCGGCGCCGTCTACAGCGCCGCCGAGGCCGAGGCGATCGGCCGCTGGGCCGTCGAGCACGGTCTGTGGGTGCTGACGGACGAGATCTACGAGCACCTCGTCTACGGCGACGCGACGTTCACCTCGCTGCCGGCGCTGCTGCCCGAGCTGCGCGACAAGTGCGTCGTGGTCAACGGCGTGGCCAAGACGTACGCGATGACCGGCTGGCGGGTGGGCTGGATCATCGGCCCGAAGGACGTGGTGAAGGCCGCGACGAACCTCCAGTCGCACGCCACCTCGAACGTCTCCAACGTGGCCCAGGTCGCCGCCCTCGCGGCCGTCTCCGGCGACCTGTCCGCCGTGGAGCGGATGCGGGAGGCGTTCGACCGCCGCCGGAAGACGATCGTGCGGATGCTCGGCGAGATCGACGGTGTGTTCTGCCCGGAGCCCGAGGGTGCCTTCTACGTCTACCCGTCGGTGAAGGCCCTGCTCGGCAAGGACATCCGGGGCCGGCGCCCGAAGGACACGGTCGAGCTGGCCGCGCTGATCCTGGAGGAGGTGGAGGTCGCGGTGGTCCCGGGCGAGGCGTTCGGCACCCCCGGCTATCTGCGGCTGTCCTACGCGCTCGGTGACGAGGATCTCGTCGAGGGCGTCAGCCGGATCCAGAAGCTGCTCGCGGAGGCGCGGGACTAGCCGCTCACGAGGGCGCCGACCGGGCGTCCGCCTCCTTCCCGGGGCCACCCACGACTTCCCGTGGGTGGCCCCGGGCATGTGTGCGAGCAAGACCACGTTCGGGGAATCCGCTTCCGGGGCGGCGGGCGCGTGCGGCAGGATCCTCCAATGGAGCGTGTACGTGATGTCTCTGATCTGCCGAAAGCCCATCTGCACCTGCACTTCACCGGGTCGATGCGGCCCACCACCCTGCTGGAGCTGGCCGACAAGTACGGCGTGCGCCTGCCCGAGGCGCTGACGGAGGCGCTGACCAGCGGGGAGCCGCCGAGACTGCGGGCCACGGACGAACGGGGCTGGTTCCGCTTCCAGCGGCTGTACGACGCGGCTCGCTCCTGCCTGCGGGAGGCGGAGGACATCCAGCGGCTGGTCAGGGAGGCCGCGGAGGAGGACCTGCGGGACGGTTCGGGCTGGCTGGAGATCCAGGTGGACCCGACGTCGTACGCACCGCGGCTGGGCGGGCTGATCCCGGCGCTGGAGATCATCCTGGACGCGGTCGAGGCGGCCTCGCGGGACACCGGGCTCGGGATGCGGGTCCTGGTGGCCGCCAACCGGATGAAGCACCCGCTGGAGGCGCGCACCCTGGCCCGGCTGGCGGTGCGTTACGCGGACCGGGGCGTGGTCGGCTTCGGGCTGTCCAACGACGAGCGCCGGGGCATGGCGCGGGACTTCGACCGGGCGTTCGCCATCGCGCGGGAGGGCGGTCTGCTGGCGGCGCCGCACGGCGGTGAGCTGACCGGCCCGGCGTCCGTGCGCGACTGCCTGGACGATCTGCACGCCGCGCGGATCGGGCACGGTGTGCGGTCCGCGGAGGACCCCCGGCTGCTGAAGCGGCTGGCCGACCGGGGGGTGACCTGCGAGGTGTGCCCGGCGTCGAACGTGGCGCTCGGCGTCTACGAGAAGGCCGAGGACGTGCCGCTGCGCACGCTCTTCGACGCGGGGGTCCCGATGGCGCTGGGCGCCGACGACCCCCTGCTGTTCGGTTCCCGACTGGCGGCGCAGTACGACCTGGCCCGCCGGCACCACGCCTTCACGGACGCCGAACTGGCCGAACTGGCCCGGCAGTCGGTCAGGGGGTCGGCGGCGCCGGAGGACGAACGGGCGAAGCTGCTGGCGGGCATCGACGACTGGCTGGCCGGCCCGGTCGACTGAGATGCCGCCACGCGCGGGAGCGGGGAAGCCCGGAAACGGGGGGACCCTGGGACGAGGGGCCCCGGTAACGGGGGAACGAGGAGGACGTCATGCACCTCACCGTCTTCGGCGCGACCGGCGGCATCGGCCGGGAGATCGTCCGTCAGGGGCTGTCCGCCGGGCACCGGGTGACGGCCGTCGTGCGCGATCCGGCCCGGCTGACCGTGACGGGCCCCGGCCTGGAGGTCTTCCGCGCCGACCTCACCGATCCGGAGGCGATCCGCCCGGCCGTGGCGGGCCGGAACGCGGTCCTGTCCGGCCTGGGAGCCCGCCGCCGCGGGGACGCCGGGATCACGTCCCGGCTGACCCGTACGGTCCTCGCGGCCATGGCGGACGAGGGCGTACGGCGGCTGGTCGTGGTCAGTGCGGGCCCGGTCGGCCCCGAGCCGGCCGACGGTCTCCTCGACCGCGCCGCGCGGGGCGTCGTCTCCGCGCTCCTCAGGGACGTCTACGCGGACCTGCGGGAGACGGAGGCGGAACTCGCGCGCAGCGGCACCGACTGGACGTCGGTACGACCGCCGCGCCTGCGGGACAGGCCGCTCACCGGCACGTACCGCACGGTCGTCGGCGGTTTCCCGCCCAGGGGCCGCTTCATCTCCCGCGCGGACGTGGCCCACGTGATGCTCGCGACGGTCGACGACCCGGGGACGGTCCGGCGGGGCGTGGGGGTGGCGTACTAGGTGGTGTACGTGGGCGCGCTGGGCGCAGCGGGCGGGTTCAGAGGCTGACGCCTACCGTCACGGGCTCGTTGACCAGGGTGATGCCGAAGGCTGCGTGGACGCCGGTGACGACCTCGCGGGCCAGGGCGAGCAGGTCCTCGGTGGTGGCGCCGCCCCGGTTGGTGAGGGCGAGGGTGTGCTTGGTGGAGATCCGCGCGGGTCCGCTGCCGTACCCCTTGGTGAAACCGGCCTTGTCGATCAGCCAGGCGGCGGAGGTCTTCGTCCGGCCGTCCCCGTCGGGGTAGGCGGGCGGCTCGGCGCCGTCGCCCAGCCGTTCCCGTACCCGCGCGTGGAAGGCGGCGAACTCCTCCTGGGTGAGGATCGGGTTGGTGAAGAACGACCCGGCCGACCAGGTGTCGTGGTCCTCGGGGTCCAGCACCATGCCCTTCCCGGAGCGCAGCTTCAGGACGGTCTCGCGGGCGGCGGCGAGCGGCACGCGCTCCCCCGGCCCGACGCCCAGCGTGCGCGCGGTCTCGGCGTACTTGACCGGCGCCGACAGCCCGTCCGCGTCCTCCAGCAGGAAGCGGACGCGCAGGACGACGTACCGCCGCGGGTCGGCCTTGAAACGGCTGTGCCGGTACGAGAACACGCACTCGGCGTTGGTCAGGGTGACCGTCTCGCGCGCGGTGCGGTCGTAGGCGACGACCTCGGTGATGGTGGCGGAGACCTCCTGGCCGTAGGCCCCGACGTTCTGGATCGGCGTGGCGCCGGCCGAGCCCGGAATGCCGGCGAGGCACTCGATCCCGGCGAGCCCGGCCTCCACGGTGCGCGCGACGGCGTCGGTCCACACCTCGCCGGCCGCCAGTTCGAGCCGGGTGCCGTCCAGTGCGAAGCCGCGCGTGGCGATGCGCAGGGCGGTGCCGTCGAAGCCCTTGTCGCCGATGACGAGGTTGGAGCCACCGCCGATGACCAGCAACGGAGTGCCGCTGTCGTCGGCCTCGCGCACGGCGGCGATCACCTCGTCGTCGGTGACGGCCGTGACCAGCCGGGTCGCGGGACCGCCCAGCCGGAAAGTGGTCAGCGGGGCGAGGGGAGCGTCGTGGAGTTCCTGCACGCGCCCAAGACTACGAGACACGGCCGACAGCACCGGGCGGCCACCGCGCGCGAAGGGGAGCGCCACGAGAACGCTCCCCTCTCTTCTCCCCCGCGCGTCTCTCCCACACGCGGGAGGCTCCGCGAGGCGGAGGGTCCCACCAGGTGCGCGCAACACGGCGGTGGTCTCCGCGAACCTCGTCGCGGAGACCACCGGGGTTGGACCGTCGCGGCGGGTGCCGCGCGGGTTCAGCTCGCCGCGCTCTCCAGCACCGGCTCCGGCTCGGGCGGTGTCACCGGCCGCGCGGCGCGGCGGTGGGCCGGTATCGCCAGGGCGGCGAGGGCGCCCAGGGCGACCACGGCGGCGCCGGTCACCAGGGCGGGCCGCAGACCGTCGACGAAGGACTGTGCGGACTCGTAACCGCCCTGCGCCGAGAAGATCGACGACATGATGGCGATGCCGAGCGCGCCGCCCACCTCGCGCAGCGCGTTGTTCGCGCCGGAGGCGATGCCCTGTTCGTGTGCGCCGACGCTGGACATGACCAGGTTGGCGGCCGGGGCGAAGTAGAGGGCCATGCCGATGCCGCTGAGGATCAGGGCGGGCAGCTGGGCGGCGTAGGAGACGTCCGCGGCGATCACGTACGCCATGTAGCCGAGTCCTGCGGCCTGGAGGAACAGGCCCGTCGCGACGACCGGGCGTCCGCCGATGCGGTCGGAGAGGATTCCGGCGATCGGGGCGACGAGCATCGGCATGCCGGTCCAGGGCAGCATCCTGAGGCCGGCCTCGGTGGGCGAGTAGCCGAGCACACCCTGCATGAACTGGCTGAGCAGGAAGATCGACCCGAACATCCCGAGGAACATCAGCAGGCTCGCCACGTTGATCCCGGAGAAGGCGCGGGAGCGGAACAGCCGCATGGGCAGCATGGGGTTCTTGGCGCGGGTGCTGTAGAGGGCGAAGCCCACGAGCAGGGCGGTGCCGGCGAACAGCCCGGTCAGGACGAAGGGCGCCGTCCAGCCGTCGGCGGGGCCGCGGACCAGCCCGTACACGATGCCGAACAGACCGCCGCTGGCGAGCAGCGTGCCGGGGACGTCGAGCGGGGCTCCGGTGCCGTACGACTCGGCGAGCCGCAGCCGGGCCAGCGGCAGCAGCGCCAGGCCGAGCGGGACGTTCAGCCAGAAGATCCAGTGCCAGGAGACGTGCTCGGTGAGGCTGCCGCCGATGAGCGGCCCGGAGGCGACCGCGAGTCCGTTGACGGCGCCCCAGATGCCGTACGCCATCCCGCGCCTGGCCGCCGGTACGGCCGCCGTGAGCAGGGTGAGCGTGAGCGGCATCATCACCGCGGCGCCGACGCCCTGGACCGCGCGGGCGGCGATGAGGGAGCCGATGCCGGGCGCCATGGCCGCGGCGGCGGAGGCGCCGGTGAACACGGTGAGCCCGGCGATGAACAGCCGGCGGCGGCCGAACCGGTCGCCGAGCGCCGCACCGAACATCAGCAGGACGGCGAAGGTGAGCGTGTAGGCGCTCACGGTCCATTCCAGGTCGTCCAGCGCTCCGCCTAGGTCCTTGCGGATGGAGGGCAGGGCGGTGGTGACGACGAGGTTGTCGAGGGCCGCCATGAAGCCGGCGACGCTGGTGATGACGAGGGCCCAGACGGCTCCCCCGCGGCGTTCGGTGGTCGGTTCGGTCTGCGTCGGTTCGGTCTGCTGTGACATCGCTCCCCCAGAGC
This sequence comes from Streptomyces sp. NPDC026672, assembly GCF_040638185.1. Classification (NCBI taxonomy): domain Bacteria; kingdom Bacillati; phylum Actinomycetota; class Actinomycetes; order Kitasatosporales; family Streptomycetaceae; genus Streptomyces; species Streptomyces sp. NPDC026672. Next base: position 95,044 of record NZ_JBEZXS010000006.1, on the reverse strand, counting down.
GTGATCCACGATCAATGGGTAGTTATTGATTACTAACTTTCGCGGGCATGAAAAGGCGGTGAACCCTGCCTCCCCCTGTCCCCCTGTTCGGTTCGCCTACTACTCCGTCCGCCCGGAGACCCGGGCGATCGGATAGATCCCCTCCCAGACCCGGTGCTCCGACGGGAACCCCATGGCCGCGAGGGTATTGATGAGCATTCCGTACGCGAGGAAGGTCGTGGTCTCCTCCACGTCCGCCCCCAGCGGCAGGTGCACGGTCTCCCAGAGCTTCATCCAACTGGCCCGCACCGCCTCGCCGAAGGCGTGGTCCCCCTCCGCCTCGGCGGCCGAGACCGCGCCGTAGGTCTGCATCTGCATCTGGAGGCGCTCCGGCTGCTCCTGGATGAGCCGGACGTACGCCGCCGCCATCGCGTGCAGCGCCTCCTCGCCCTCCAGCCCCTCGGCCGCCTGCCCGAGGACACGGCACGCGTCATCCACGCAGCGCAGCGAGGCGGCGGCGAAGATCGCCTTCTTGCCCGGGAAGAGCCGGAAGAGATACGGCTGCGAGACGCCGACCCGCTTGGCGATCGCCTCCGTCGAAGTGCCGTAGTAGCCCTTCCTCGCGAACTCGGCGATGGCCGCCGCGATGACACTCTCGCGCCGCTCTTCTGCGCTCATCCTGACCATGCGAGAAAGTTAGTACTCAATCACTAACTTCGTCAAGGGGGGTCGGGGGCGTGTGATGGGCGGTGAGTGCGTGCTCACGCCCCCCCGACGCGCGTAAGGGGCACCCCGCTATGGAGGACGCCCCTTACCTCGCCGTACGCGACCCGCTCGGACGGCGCGGCGAACCCGCACCGCGCCGCGGTCGGTCCGCGCTCAGGCCAGTCGCACGACCGCCCGGGACATGCCGAGCACCTTCTTGCCGTCGCTCATGGCGGTGAGGTCCACGCGCACGGTGTTGTCGTCGAGCTTGGCGGCGACCTTGGCGCTGACCTCGATCAGGGCGCCCCGGTCGTCGTTGGGGACGACGACGGGCTTGGTGAAGCGGACGCCGTACTCGACCACCGCGCCGGGGTCCCCGGTCCAGTCGGTGACCACCCGGATCGCCTCGGCCATGGTGAACATGCCGTGCGCGATGACGTCCGGCAGGCCCACCTCCTTGGCGAACTTCTCGTTCCAGTGGATCGGGTTGAAGTCCCCGGAGGCGCCCGCGTACCGCACCAGCGTGGCGCGGGTCACGGGAAAGGTCTGCGCCGGCAGCTCGGTGCCGACCTCGACCTCGTCGTAAGCGATCTTCGCCGTCATCGGGCTCAGCCCTCCCCTTCCGCGTCGGCCGCGCGCGCCACCAGCTTGGTCCAAGCGGTGACCACGTGCTCGCCCGCCTCGTCGTGGACCTCGCCCCGGATGTCCACGACGTCGTTGCCCGCCAGGGACTTGATCGACTCGATGGTCGAGACGACGGAGAGCCGGTCACCGGCCCGCACCGGGCGGGCGTAGACGAACCGCTGATCGCCGTGGACCACCCGGCTGTAGTCCAGGCCGAGTTGGGGGTCCTCGATGACCTGTCCCGCGGCCCGGAAAGTGATCGAGAACACGAAGGTCGGCGGGGCGATCACATCGGAGTGACCGAATGCCTTGGCCGCTTCGGCGTCCGTGTACACCGGATTGGTGTCACCCACCGCCTCGGCGAACTCTCGGATCTTCTCCCGGCCCACCTCGTAGGGCTCGGTGGGCGGATAGGTCCGCCCGACGAAGGACTGGTCGAGCGCCATGGCCCGGCACCTCCTGATGTTCGCTGTGGAAGCCACGAGCCGGCGGGAACCGACCCGCGAAAACGCCGCGAGGCCGCCCCCGGACTTGCGGGGCGGCCTCGTGGACGAGCCTGTTGTTATCGCGTCTCGCGGTGCGCGGTGTGCGCATTGCAACGCGGGCAGTGCTTCTTCATCTCAAGACGATCCGGGTTGTTACGCCGGTTCTTCTTGGTGATGTAGTTCCGCTCCTTGCACTCCACGCAGGCCAGCGTGATCTTCGGGCGGACGTCGGTGGCAGCCACGTGAGTGCTCCTAAGACGAACGGATGGACTAATTCAACGCAAGAAAGAGTAGCCGATCGAAGGACCGACCCCGCAATCGGCTACTGTCAGTAGCGGTGACCGGACTTGAACCGGTGACACAGCGATTATGAGCCGCTTGCTCTACCGACTGAGCTACACCGCTTTGATGAGATCAGTCCCGCCTCGCGACGGGAACCTCTCACACCAGAGCCCCAAAACGGAATCGAACCGTTGACCTTCTCCTTACCATGGAGACGCTCTGCCGACTGAGCTATTGGGGCGAGCGATGAAGACATTACACGCTCGGCAGCCGTTCACCCAAATCCGTTTCACACCGCCTGTCCAGGCCCGTTCCGCGCGGATCCCGGCAGCCTCGTGACCCCCTCGCGCACCCCTTCCCGCCAGCGACGGGACCACGCCGGTACGACTATTGCGCTCCTCCGCGCCCCGCGCGTCCGGCCGCCCTAGGCTCGACTCACTCTGCGTGATCTTGCGTCCCCGTGCACGGTCCCCGAGCCTCCCCGTCCCGTGGCCCGCCGGACCCCCGATCCCCTGGAGCGCGATGCCCGACAGCCGCCCGCAGCCGCCCCCGCCGTCGTCGAACCCGCCCGGCTCCTCCGGGCACCCGGACGGGGCCGCCCTCCTGCTGTGCGGCGCCCGGCTCACCGACGGCCGGACCGTGGACGTACGGCTCGCGGGCGCGCGCATCGAGGCCGTCGGCACCGCCGGCAGCCTGGCGCCGGGCCCGGCCCGCTCCGGCGGCGCGCACGTGGACCTCAGCGGCTACCTGCTGCTCCCCGCCCCGGCCGAACCGCACGCCCACGCCGACACCGCCCTGTCGGCCGAGGACGCCGGGCCGGTCCCGTGCGAACCCGAGGACGTCCAGCGCCGGGCCACCGAGGCCGCCCTGCTCCAGCTCGCCCACGGGGCGACCGCCCAGCGCGCGCACGTGCGCGTGGGTGATGTCCAGGGACTCGGCTCGCTGGCCGCGGTCCTCCGGGCACGGCGCTCGCTGCGCGGCCTGGCGGGCCTGACACCGGTCGCGACACCGCGGTTGCTGACCGGGGTGGCCGGCGCGGACGGCCTCGCGATGCTGCGGGACGCCGTGACGATGGGCGCCACCGTCGTGGGCGGCCGTCCGGATCTGGACCCCGATCCCACCGGGTACGTGGCGGCGGTCCTGGAACTGGCCTCCGAGCACGGCTGCTCCGTCGACCTGCACACGGACGCCACCGATCCGGCCCGGTTGTCCCGGCTCGCGGCGATGGCCGCTGGTCTGCGCCCCGGCGTGGCCCTCGGCCCGTGTGCCGGTCTGGCGCTCCTCAGCACGGACGCGGCCTCCCGCCTCGCCGACCAGCTCGCGGCGGCCGGGGTGACGGTCGTGTGCCTGCCCCAGGGCGGCTGCGGCAGCGCCGACCGGCGGGGTACGGCCCCGGTACGGCTGCTGCGGGCGGCCGGTGTCCGCGTCGCCGCCGGAAGCGGCGCCCTGCGCGACGTCTCCAACCCCGTGGGGCGCGGCGACCCCCTGGAGGCCGCCTATCTGCTCGCCTCGCGCCACGGGTTGCGCCCCGAGGAGGCGTACGACGCCGTGAGCGCCTCGGCCCGCGCGGCGCTCGGTCTCCCGGAGGTCCGTGTGGAGGCGGGCTTCCCGGCTGAGCTCCTCGCCGTGCGCGCCGGCCATCTGGCCGGCGCGCTGTCGCTCGCGTACAGCCGGATCGTGGTGCACCGGGGGCGGGTGGTGGCCCGGACGAGCGCGGTGCGGGAGTACTGCAACTCGGCGTCGGCGCGAGAGCCGGGGCTGCCGAGGCAGGGGCGCAAGGAGTTGTCGTAGGGCGTGTGGTGCGGGGGTGGGGTGCGGGGGGGGGACAGGTGTGGGGTGTGCGGCGGAGCGCGCGGGGGGCGTGCGGGCGGTGGGGCGTGGGCGCTCTCTGCCCCGGCGTGCGTGTGGGGTGCGCGCCCGGCGTCCGGCGGATGAAGTGCGTGCCCCGCGAAGCCGCTCGCCCGCACGCCGCTCCCCTTCCCCACCCCCCTTCCTCGCTCTCCTTCCCCCGGCGTACGCCTCGGGCGCTCGGCAGAGCGTGAGCGCCCCTGCTCGCACTCGTGCCCCCGGGCGCGCTCCCTCCCCCGCTCCCGCCGCTCCCGGACCGTGCGGCGGTCGGGGCCGGTGGGGCGTACGGTCGGAGACATGCGCATTGTCATCGCTGGTGGTCATGGACAGATCGCGCTGCGGCTGGAGCGCATGCTCTCCGCGCGCGGGGACGAGGTCGCGGGGATCATCCGCAAGGAGGAGCAGGGCGACGACCTGCGGGAGGTCGGGGCCGAACCGGTGCTGCTCGACCTGGAGTCCGCCGCGCTGGAGGAGGTCGCGGCCCATCTCCAGGGCGCGGACGCCGCGGTGTTCGCGGCCGGCGCCGGCCCGGGCAGCGGCGCGGCCCGCAAGGACACGGTGGACAAGGGCGCGGCGGTGCTGTTCGCGAACGCGGCCGTGCGCGCGGGCGTACGCCGCTTCGTCATCGTCTCCTCGATGGGCGCGGACCCGGCCCACCGGGGCGACGAGGTCTTCGACGTCTACCTGCGCGCCAAGGGCGAGGCCGACGCGCACGTCGCCGGGCTGACCGCCCTGGACTGGACGATCCTGCGCCCCGGCGCCCTGACGGACGACCCCGGCACCGGCCTGGTCCGCCTGGAGGCCCACACGGGCCGCGGCCCCATCTCGCGCGAGGACGTGGCCGCGGTGCTCACGGAGCTGGTGGACAGCGCGGCGACGACCGGGCTGACGCTGGAGCTGATCGGTGGGTCGACGCCGGTGTCGGTCGCGGTGAAGTCGGTGGCCGGGAACTGAGGTTGCCCACCATCCGTCGAACCGTCAGAAGAGAGGCAACTGCCCGGGGAAGTCCGGTACGGCGTAGCCGTCCAACGACGGCTGGACCGCCCCGAGTTGAGCCTGCTGCCGGGATCCCGCGCAGGAGACGAGTTCGTGGTGCTCCCGTGCCCCGGGCGGATCGTGCCGCGCGAACCGTCCTGCGACGACGGCGATCTCACGGCGGCACACGGGACAGGTTCTGCGACGGGACGACATGAGGCCAGTGTGCCCCGCGCCGCACCACCCGTACCGAGCCCCCGCGCAGGTCGCGAGCGTCGGGCGCGGAATCTTGCCTAGCCGCGGGCCGCGTTGGACGCCCCGAGCGCGGCGAGCGTGAAACCGTCGCGCAGTTCGCCCGCCTGGATCGCCTTGGCGATCTCGTCCGGACTCCACCAGCGCGCGGCCGCGATCTCCCCGTCACCGGCCGAGTCGGGACGCAGCACGGCGTCCTCCCGGACGGCGACCTCGACGACGGCGACCTCGTTCTCCAGCAGGCCGGAGTCGACGTCCATGTACGCCGTCACGGTCGCCGCGGTGCCCACCAGCCCCGTCTCCTCGACGAGCTCGCGCAGCGCGTCCGAGACGGGGTCGGTCTCGCCGAATCCCCGCGGCAGTTCCCAGGCCCACCGGCCGACGGTCGGCCGCCACTGGCGGACCATCAGGATGTCGTCGCCCCGGCGGGCCAGCACCACGACACCCGTGCGGCCACCGCCGACGCGGACGCGGTGCCGGACGGTCTCGGCGCCGGACGGCAGACGGTAGGTGTCGAGGTAGACCTCGCACCATCGCCCGCCGTCGGTGTCGGTGTAGGTCTTGTGGGTGTGGGTGCGCGGCGCCTCAGCGTCCATCAGGCCCTCTTCCGTGTGCCCCGGACCCGGGTAGCTCGGGGAGCTCGATCACGTCGTACCGTCCGCGGAAATCGGTCAGCCGGGTCACCCCGGCGGCCACGGCCGCGACGACGACCGGTGCGAGCGCCCCGCCCGCGCCGGAGGCGAACGCCCCGGACGTCCCCTGACCGAGCAGACTGCTCGCCAGGCCCATGCCGCCGCCCGCGACCATCTGGGCGGTGGCCCCGCGTGCGCCCTGCACGAACCGCTGCAGTCGCGTCACGGACACGTCGTCCGTGACGCCACCGGCCGGCGGTTCTTTCGTACGCCCCGCGAGCAGGTCGCCCACCTCCTGCAGTGCGGCGAGGTCACGCCGGTGCCACCAGCGGGTCAGGGCGTCGTCCGCGTCGTCCGTGAAGCGCTGCCACTGCTCACCGCTCATCAGGCCGAGCCGGAGTTCGAACCGGGTCGGATAGATCACGACCGGTGTCTGCTCGCCCATCGTCGCCGCCTCGCGGCGCCGGACGCCACGTCGTGGCGAGGCCAGGCCCAGCAGGCAGTCCTCGCTCGCCGCTATGGCGCGGTAGTACGTCTCGTCGAAGGACTCCCGCAGCATCTGCGCGTCCGTCCGCACCGCGCGGTCGCCTGAACCCTGCAAGGGGTCGAGGCTCTCGTACAGGCGGCTGCGGTTGGGCAGGCCGTTCACGTCGAACTCCCCGCCGGTCCAGGCGGCGAGGACCGCCCGCCCCTCGTCACTGGCCGCGTCCTGGGGGCGGGGCGGGGGACAGAGCGCGTAGGCGGTCGCGTAGTCGGCCGGCACCAGGGGGCTGACCTCCAGTCGGCCGCGGTCGGCGGCCTCCAGCCAGTCCCCCCACCGGGCGACGGTGCGTCGCCGCAGCGGGGTGTCGAGGACTCCGGTCGCGGCCAGCAGCCGGTCCGCCGCGCCCAGCGGTCCCTCGGCGGCGAGGACGGCCCGCGCGGCCTCGGCGTCCGCGCGGGCGGCCAGCTCCCGCTGGAGGCGGAGGCACTGGTCGTCGGGGATCGGCAGGGAGGAGAAGAGGAAACCGGTCGAGAGCATCGCGGTCAGCTGTCCGGCCAGGTCCGCGTCGCGTGAGTTCACCCGGATCGGCAGGACCGCCCCGCCGCCGATCGCCCCGATCGCCAGCTCGTCGAGGAGCGCGGCGGGCCGGAGCACCGCGAACAGGGCGCCGTCGAGCAGTTGAGGGTACGTCAGGAACAGGGAGCCGCCCTGGATGACCTCCCAGCGCAGCCGCCCGAGCAGCTCGGCCCGCTCAAAGGCCGGCAGCCGCTCCATCGGGACGGTGGCCCCGGCAGCCGGCCCACTCAGCCGGCTCCGCTGTCTCACGCTGTCCCACCCCGTGCTGAGCACCGCGGTCATGTGCCGGCCCCCTGTGGCATCCATACCAAGAAACCCCCTCCGACCTACCGTAATGGTTGATCGAAGGGGGTTTTCCCAGTGTGGCGGCGCCAGGATTCGAACCTGGGAAGGCTGAGCCGGCAGATTTACAGTCTGCTCCCTTTGGCCGCTCGGGCACACCGCCGGGTTTTGCTGCCTTCGAACCCGCTTTCGGCGGTGCTCCCTGGCAACGACGTAAACAATACCCGATGCCGAGGGGTGGTTCGCCACCCGATTGATCTGCGCTCGTGCGTCGTGGGATGGCTAGGCTGGTGCGGATGCGGACCGGCTCCGTGCCGGACTCGGTGACCGCCCAGCAGGCGCGCCGGACGCACCCGATACGCCCCCTGATACAAGGAGCCACAGGACATGGCCGACTCCAGTTTCGACATCGTCTCGAAGGTCGAGCGGCAGGAGGTCGACAACGCCCTCAACCAGGCCGGCAAGGAGATCTCGCAGCGCTACGACTTCAAGGGCGTCGGCGCCTCGATCTCCTGGTCCGGCGAGAAGATCCTGATGGAGGCGAACTCCGAGGAGCGGGTCAAGGCCGTCCTCGACGTCTTCCAGTCCAAGCTGATCAAGCGCGGGATCTCGCTGAAGGCGCTGGACGCGGGCGAGCCGCAGCTCTCCGGCAAGGAGTACAAGATCTTCGCCTCGATCGAGGAGGGCATCTCCCAGGAGAACGCGAAGAAGGTGGCGAAGATCATCCGGGACGAGGGTCCCAAGGGTGTGAAGGCCCAGGTGCAGGGCGACGAACTGCGGGTCTCCTCCAAGAGCCGCGACGACCTCCAGGCGATCATCGCCCTCCTGAAGGGCCAGGACTTCGACTTCGCGATCCAGTTCGTGAACTACCGGTAGTCCGTACGGCAGACAGGTGGGAGGGAGCGGGCCCGTCACGGTACCCGCCCCCTCCTCTCTGTCTGCCGCGCCGCTCCCGCGCGTCACTCGCGTGAGTTGCCGAACAGGAGCCGGTAGACGATCAGGAGGACGAGTGAGCCTCCGATGGCCGCCGCCCAGGTGGCGCCGTCGAAGAAGTCCTTGCTGATGGGGTGGTCCAGCCAGCGGGCGGAGATCCAGCCGCCGATGAACGCGCCCACGATGCCGATGAGGGTCGTACCGATGAAGCCACCCGGATCGCGTCCGGGCAGCAGGATCTTGGCGATGGCGCCGGCCAACAGTCCCAGGATGATCCAGCCGATGATGCTCATACCGTGAACCTGCCCTTCCGCGCCGCGCCCGTGCAGTCCGGAACCTGTGAATCTCGTCCGGGCCGACTGCTCCGCGTGGGCCGTGCGCCCCGTGTTCCGTGCCGTTCGTGCTCCGTGTGCGTTTCCGCACCGCCCGTGGCACACCTGTTCGTGCCACGTTGCCGAGGAGGACGCCGCCGGTGCACCCGGCGGTTGCACCGGTCAGTAGGGTGCGGCGCATGACACGCTCCGATCCCGGTCTGCGGCGCACGCTGGGCGTACGGGACGCCGTGGTCGTCGGGCTCGGCTCGATGATCGGCGCCGGCGTCTTCTCCGCCCTGGGGCCCGCGGCGCACGCGGCCGGCTCGGGGCTGCTGCTCGGGCTGGCCGTCGCGGCCGTGGTGGCCTACTGCAACGCGTCCTCCTCCGCGCGGCTCGCCGCCCTGTATCCGGAGTCGGGCGGCACCTATGTGTACGGGCGGGAGCGGCTCGGGGACTTCTGGGGCTATCTCGCGGGCTGGTCGTTCGTGGTCGGGAAGACGGCCTCCTGTGCGGCGATGGCGCTCACGGTGGGCGCGTACGTCTGGCCGGATCAGGCGCACGCGGTCGCCGTCGCGGCCGTGGTGGCGCTGACCGCGGTGAACTACGGCGGCATCCAGAAGTCCGCGTGGCTGACGCGGGTGATCGTGGCCGTGGTGCTGGCGGTGCTGGCCTGTGTGGTGGTCGTGTGTCTCACCTCCGGTCGGTCCGATGCCGGGCGGCTGGACGTCGGGGTCCCGTCGGGTGCGGGCGGGGTGCTCCAGGCGGCCGGCCTGCTGTTCTTCGCGTTCGCCGGGTACGCGCGGATCGCGACGCTGGGCGAGGAGGTCCGGGACCCGGCACGGACCATTCCGCGCGCGATTCCGCTGGCCCTCGGGATCACACTCGTGGTCTACGCGTGTGTGGCCGTCGCCGTGCTGTCCGTGCTCGGCGCGGACGGTCTGGGCGACGCGGCCGCGCCGCTGGCGGACGCGGTGAGGGCGGCCGGGGTGCCGGGTCTCGTACCGGTGGTGCGGGTGGGGGCGGCAGTGGCCGCGCTGGGGTCGTTGCTCGCGCTGATCCTGGGGGTGTCCCGGACGACGCTCGCCATGGCCCGGGACCGCCATCTGCCCGGGGCCCTGTCCGCGGTGCACCCGCGGTTCCAGGTGCCGCACCGCGCCGAGCTGGCCGTGGGTGCGGTGGTGGCCGTGCTGGCCGCGACGGTGGATGTGCGGGGTGCGATCGGTTTCTCCTCCTTCGGTGTGCTGGCGTACTACGCGGTGGCCAACGCGTCGGCCTGGACGCTGGATCCGGCTCCTTCCTCGCGCGTGGTACCGGTGGTCGGACTGCTGGGGTGTGTGACGCTGGCGTTCGCGCTGCCCGCGGTCTCGGTGGTCGTGGGGGCGGGTGTGCTGGCCGTGGGTGTGATCGCCTACGGCGTGCGGCGGCGGGTTTCCGGGACGCGGTGACTGCGGGCGGCCGGTGCGGTGATGGCCCGCCGGCCGCCTCGGTCGTACGTGGCGGCACTCACGAAGCGCAGGTGGTGCGGGACGGCCGCCGTCTCAGGAGGCTCTGGGCGGGCGGGCCGCGCGTATGCGGAAGTCGGTCCAGGGGGCCAGTTCCGTGTCCGCGTGGTTCTCGTCGTACCAGCCCGTGCCGTCGAGCCAGGCGTTCAGCCAGTCAGTGAGGGTGGGCGCGTCCACGTACCAGGCGTCGTCTGCGGCGTCGGCGTTCGGCTCGTAGAGGAGGACGGGGCTGCTCTCGTCGTGGCAGTCCACGCACGCGTACATCCCGCAGCCCCAGTGGGATATCGGCAGGACGCCCTCGGGCCAGGGCCAGTCGGGGTCCTTGCGGCCGTCCTCACGGTTGGCGAGGTACTGGGGGACGACGGCCGGTTCGCCCGAGGGCGAGCTGTCCAGGAGGGGCAGCAGACCGTACTCCGGGCCGAATCCGCCGTCCCCTATACGGCGGTAGAGCGCGGCGAGGAGGGGTGGCAGGGCGAAGCCCAGGCCGGCCTCGGCGCGGTCGAGCGTGCCTGCGTCGACGGGCGCGGGAAGTGAAGGCCAGCCCCAGGGACGGGAGGTGCGGGCCTCTTCGGCCACCCGTGTCAGCAGCTGCTCGTTCTCGGTCATGGATTCATGATGCAAGCCGCCACTGACATTCGGGTGAGCCTGTGGACAACTCCGGACTTGTGGACAACTCGTATGAGATCACCACGGTGTGACGGTTGGTCAGACCAGTCGGACGTCAATGCCCTTCTCCTCGAAGAAGTCGAGGACCTCCTCGAAACTCGGCGGGCCTTCGAGGAGCGGTGTGGGACCCAGACAGGTGCGGGCCACGTGGGAGTCGTGCCAGACGAGGACGAAGGGCCAGGCCGCGCCGTAGTTCCCGCAGAGACAGTCGGCGGTGGCGTCGAGGCTGCGGCCGAAGTAGCCGCCGGGGCCGTTCACGGCCTCGCCGAGGGCGCAGAAGAAGCCGGGGATGTCGGTGACATGACGGCCGTCGAGGTGGAACGTGCTTCCGGGCGGCGCGTCGGGACGGTCGGGGTCGCGGTTGTCGAGGGCGGTGGTCAGCCAGTACTCACGGCCCGACGCTCCGCACGCCGACCAGGCGCCGGGCTCCGCCGGACGGCCGTACTCCCATGCCTGCCAGACCTGTCGGGCCGCGGGCGGCGGGCGGTCCGACCAGGGTTCGAGGGCCAGGTCGACCCGGCCGGGGCCGTGCGCGGACGGGATCCAGGAGATCAGCTCGCCCTCGGCGGCCGTCTGGAGCGGCCGTCCTCCTCTGTCGAGCCGGATCACCCGAGCGTGGCCGAGGTACTCCTCACCCGCCTCCATCGCCGCCCGCAGCGCGCCGCTCACCTCGCAGCCGAGCAGTCGCACGGGCGGGTCGGGTGTCCCCGGCCGTCCGCCTGGGTGGGGCACCACGTCCTGGCAGGTACCGAGGAGTTCCTCCTGCATGCGGCCCTGCGCCGCCAGTCGGTAGCCCGGCTGCGACGGCGCGTGGTCGGGCGGGTCGTCCTCGTACTGGGCGGCCTCGACGGTGATGTCGCGCAGGGACGGGTCGTGTGCGGCGGGGCGGTCGCCGATGATCCGGACGCCCTCCAGGTACCACTCCCCCGCCCACTCGTAGCGGTCGTCGAAGGGCTCCAGGACGAGGGTGCCGAGGGGGGCCGAACCCGTCGTGCGCGCGCGGGCGAGGGCGGCTCGAAGTGATCCTTCGGGAGCGCAGCCGAGGAGTTCGTACACCGCGCGGGCCGGTGCGGGCGGGTCGGCGAAGAGGTTCCGGGCGCTCTCGCACAGGGCCCACGGCTCGTGGTCCGCGGGGCCCGTGCCGTATGCCGTCACCGCGTACTCGGGTGCCCCCACCCTCGCCCTCCCCGCGTGTGGTCAGCGCGTCGCGAACGGCTGGTCCGTGGGCACGATCTCACGGCCCAGCGGCAGCAGGGAGACCGGAATCAGCTTGAAGTTGGCGACACCGAAGGGGATGCCGATGACCGTGAGGCACAGCGCGATGCCGGTGACGATGTGGGCGAGGGCGAGCCACCAGCCCGCGAGGACCAGCCACAGGACGTTGCCGACGCAGGACGGTGCTCCGGCGTCGCGGCGCTCGACCGTGGTGTACCCGAAGGGCCACAGGGCGTAGACGCCGATCCGGAAGGCGGCGATCCCGAACGGGATCGTCTCCCTACGTTCCCGATCACGCTACAAGGGCTCTCCGGTTCCGCCTGAACGCGTGACCTGCTGATACTGGTGGTAGCAGGACAGTACCGGCGGACCCACCTGGAGAGGTGTCGATCATGAAGCTGTTCAACCTGCTGCTGAACATCATCTGGCTCGTCTTCTGCGGCATCTGGATGGCGATCGGCTACGTGATCGCCGCGCTGATCTGCTTCATCTTGATCGTCACCATCCCCTTCGGCATCGCGTCCCTACGCATCGCCGGCTTCGTCCTCTGGCCGTTCGGCCGCACCACTGTGGAGCGGCCGGGCGCCGGGGCTGGGTCGTTCATCGGGAATGTGATCTGGGTGATCTTCGCGGGCTGGTGGCTGGCTCTGGGGCACCTGATCACGAGCATCCCGCTGTTCCTGTCGATCATTGGGATCCCCTTCGGGTGGGCCAACTTGAAGCTGATCCCGATCTCACTCATGCCGTTGGGACGTGAAGTGGTGCCGACGGACCAAGGCTTCGGAGGCAGGTGACCGTGGGAGCGGGTATCACACCTCTCAGCCTCCCGCATAGCAGGCGGGGTCACACCTGCGAAATCCCTCCCTACGCCTCCCTGTTACACCGTCATCCGTGCTACAACCAAGCATGACGACCCAGCGCCTGAACCCCAACCTCCTTGAACATCTTGTTGATGAATTCATGGATGACGGGAAACGCGCAGTCGAGTTCTTGCGTGCGGCAGAAGCCCTTCTCCTGATGCCTGAAGATGCACTACCGGGTCACGCAGAGCTTATCGCCTATTCACTCCGCGAAGCCATGAAAGCCATTCCCGCCTCCCAACGGACCGGTGGAGGCGGAGAATGGTCAGTCCGCTCGCGCGCGGTCGTAGAAGCAAAAAAGCGCTATGAACTAGCCAAAGGACTTCCGGGCGAAGACCAAGAATTGGCCCTTAGTGGATTGATACAGAAGATCGACGAGATGGCGATCACCCACACACAGGAGAGGATTCACCAAAAGAAACTAATTACTGTCATGATCAATAGGACCGGAGTCGCCCCCCTCTCTGAAGGCATCAAACCCGTAGAAACCTATCAGGGAATTTTGGATCGCCTGGATAGAGCAGTTCACGGAAATATGGACACGGCGGAGGCCCGAGGCATCTGGGATGAGTGCCTAGCGATTCTCAATCAACTCTTCCTGCCTCCGGAAATGAGATTCTCCACTCTCGATGAACTGGCAGCGCTTGAGGATCCCACGGAAGACAATCGCAAGCAACTAATCGGCCTCGTTTCCACACCGCAGCATCTCACCTATTTCCTAAAGCGGGTTCGCAACTCGACATGGCTTGAGTTCCTCTATGACGCAAACCTCCTAGCTCCATCGCCTGAAAATGCCGGTTGGCCCGTATTCGCAGCTGTGGAAAATTTGCGTCTCCATCACAGCGAGAAGCTCGAATCCATACTCGAGCGGCTCTTCGATAATTATGGAAGCGACACAGAAAGCTCCTGGTACATTTCAAGGGTCGCCCTTGAGCTTGGCGAACAAGGTCACGGGATCATTGTTCGGACCCTGAATAAGCATAGGAAGTCACGCCCGATCGCTTCCTTCGCTATAGCCGCAGCAGAAAAAGCGGATCCTTCGAGTGACTTCGTTGAGAAAGTTGCGGATCGGATCTTGAATTCCAATACGTGGGATGAGGTAGAACCCTACACACCCAAGCTGACAGCAGCCTATTGCGCTGGCCTAACTGAGGAGAACTGTGAATCGCGCATCAAGCTGCTTTGCTACAAGCTCAAGTCACCATCGGTCAATGATCTCGATTGGAGGAACTTCCCCTACGATCAAGGCCATCTAGGTGACGGCGTTAAGGACACTCCTTGGGCGAAGCATTTTAGCGTTGCCCTGACCACCCTCGTCGAATGCCTACGGAAATCTATACCGCTCTGCGATTCGACTAAGCTACTCAACTCGGTCGAACCGCTCAACGGTCTCCTGAAATCGCGCGTTCGCACATGGATCCTCGCCAATAGCCAGGCAGCCGACAGTTCGTTGATGATTTCAGCGATTTCAGAAGGTATCCTGTCACGAAATCCGAATGCAGATGACGCAGATTTGGTTGACATGGTCGCGGGAAGCTGCGACGCGGACCTTTTCGAACAATCATGGAAAGAAGCTCTGGGTAGCCCACCAGAGCTGGCTGAACTGGGTACCTCTCTGGCGGATAACTCAGTACCAAAAGAGTGGCGTCACGCCTACCAATGGAGCGCCATACTCTCTCGGGGGGTGTGGAGTGATTGGGAAAATGCAATAGCCGTGATGTCTGCTTCCTACGGACAGCCGAGCCGCGAGCATCTCCAAAGCTCTCCGAGGTTCCAAGCTTATTTCACGGGCAGCCCAATCGAGGACAACGAACTTGAAAGCCTTCCGCCTCTGGTAGCGGCACAAAAGATCTCAGAATGGCGCCCCGGCGCCGATGGTGGGCAGGCAAGTGCGCGAGAGTTGGCCCGTACCCTAGAGAGGGTGGTTAAGAGCGATATTCCAGCATGGGCGACGTCACCCATCGCTGTTGCTAGTGCTCTGCGCCACCCCACATACATCAGTCACTATCTCGTAGCGCTCTCGGATTCTGAATCCTCGCTCCGCGCCGAATACAGCGGTGCTCTTCTCGATCTCATTAGATTGACCCGGACGCACCCATGGCCAGTCATAGCACTGGGGGACAATTCTTTCGATTTCGATGAGACCTGGAGGCCCGTCGAGTACGCAGGAGTCGCTCTGATAAAGACATTGGCAGACAGCAACGCCGGCTTCTCGGAAGATAGCGACTACGCCTGGAATCTGTTGCTCACCGAGGTTCGAAACCGCAGCGAAGGGTCCGGGATTGGTGATGATTCGGATCATCTGACGGCTGCGATAAACCGGCCCTGCACGCGTGCTCTGGACTCTCTTCTCTCGTTCCTCGCGTTTGAGCGAAGGAGCGGGAAGCCCGTACGTCCAGACTTCCGTGAAGTACTTGATTCGATACTCCGTCTTGAAGGTGCAGATGGATCACAGTTCCGCGCCATCATAGGACCTCGGTTCGGGTTCATTAAGTATCTTGATGAAGAGTGGTTCAATCAAAATCACTCCCTGCTATTCGGTGACGATGCTCCGTCTGGAATGGGGCAGCTAACAGCCGACTTGACACTGCGCTGGGGACAGCCCCGACGCTGGTTTCTAGAGAACTATAAAAAGCAGGTTGAGGACGCCGTAGTCCGCGAAGTAGAAAACTCTATGGCCCAATACATCGTTGGCCTTCTGAACGGATTCAGTGGATACTCTGTGGCCGAATCCGTCGTTTTCTTCAAGAGGATCGAGAAGGTCTCAGCGGCTGGCGAGTTCATCGGCCGACTCCTGAGAGGTGACACAACGGTCGAGAGTGGCATCGTTGAATCAGCCATCTCCTTCTGGCGCGAAGCCATCAAGCTGAAGTCAGCCGGCGAGCTTTACGGATTCGGCTGGATGGCAGAAGTAACATCCATCGACGAGGCGATATGGAATGGCCTCATGGTCGAGACCTTGGAAATTTCGTCAGGAAACATCGACTGGTCGCACGAAGTAGCCGATAGAGCAGCCTCGTCCCAGCCTCAGTCAGAAATTACTTTGAAAATTCTCAATCTCCTTGTCCGCGGCTTGCAGGACGACTGGGATCGGCGAAATATTGGCACCATAGCGAAGGGCGCACTTGTCAACGCCGCCTCTCTCACGGAGACCACAGAATACAAACGGCTTCGAACTACCCTGCTTGAACGTGGAATTATGGAATAGTAGAGAAGGATCGAATGAGGTCGTGCAGTCCTGACCATCACGTCGGACGAGAGTTGAAAATCGTCCGCAATAGATGGGTTGACCCACCTCCGACTCAGCTCATTTAGTCACCGTTGCAAGAATGCTAAGCCCGTCTGACTGTGCCGTCTTCGTCGAGAACTTCCCGTGCTCTGGCCATGAATCTGGTGAGCAAAGGTGTGAGGCTATGAGCGTCTTCCGAAAACTTCCTTGAATGAAACTCGAAGCTTTCTGAAGTCGGCTGTTCTTCTGTCAGTCTCTGCACTGAACTCACGAGCAAAGCGGACGTGAAGGCGAGGCTTGCGCATTTGTCATCCATCGACGTGGCCAGGGCTGCTAGGTCATCTGGCCCTGAAATAGAGACGTTCAGCCATGCTTCCCTAACCCGATTAACTCGCTCGCCAACCAGTGCTGCAAAGTCGTGGGTAAACCGCTCAGGTCCAAACTGGCTGATAGCGATGCCGCCCCCCATTGGGCCCGCTCCCGCGCAATCGCGTGTTTCCACGACTGCAGCAACGAAGGTCTTGTAAACATCGCTTCGCGGCTCTCTCCGCTGTCTCCGATGTTCAGCACGTGCCGCAATAAGTACATTCTCGCGCTGCCACCATCCTGTGGCAAAAGCGGCGCCGGTCGTTGCGACAGCACCCGCCAATGCGCCGCACACTGCGGCCAATCCTGCATCCATGGCCGCACATCATACCAACGAATAAAGACTCTGCGGGGGGGGGATCGTCGTTCTCTACTGCAAGCAATAGCAGCAGATTTGCGGCGCTGCTACGTCTTCACACCGGGGCTGGCCAGCCCCGGACACGGAGACCGTAATTGTCAGAAAGGAAGCTCGGGCCTGGCGGCGCCTCGTTTTATGGTCATGACTCGCTCGTGAAAATCACGTGTTGAGGCTTCTCGGGGGTAACGGGAGCGAAGCTCCTTGTCCAGCTCGTCGGCGACTAAAAGCAAGGACGGAAGAGATTTCCGGTCGGCTTCGAGTGCAGTGGTGCCCATGCCGACGGCTTCCTCTATGTCCCCGGTGCGGGCAGCGGCGACCCCGAGGGTCAGGCGGGCTTCAGCGGCACGCATAGGGGAGATCTCGGTGCCGTCAGGGCCGGCGCTAATACGGATCACGGACCTGGCGTGGGCGGCGGCGCGCTCGTCATCTCCGAGGAGGCGATAGGCGTCCATCTCGTAGAAGTCCCATTTATCGGGGTCGATGATGAAGTGGTGCTCAGGGTGATCTGGGCGAGGTAGGCGGTCCAGGCGGGCGCGGCCGGCGTCGAGGGAGTCTCGGACTAGGAACCGGCCTCGGCTCTTCGTCACCCTCACCGCCCCCTCCTTCGGCCCGGTCCACCGTGCCGGGGAGCGATGCCGTCCCCCCCGCCGTAACAGCGGCGCATGCGAACACGGCCGTCCCCTCAGCTGCGGCACAGTCCACTCCCCCGACGCTCCCTCGATCGGCCAACCCTTGTGCCTGGACTGCTACGACTACACAGGCCATGTCCTGTGGCACGCGCATGCCAGCAAGCTATGGGACCGGTTCGTCATCGACGCCCGGCGGCGCCTCGCCTCTTCCGCCGGCCTCGTACAGTCCGCCTTCGCGAAGCACACGCGGCTGTCCTTCGCCCGCATCGCCGAATATCAGAAGCGGGCAGCCGTGCACGTCCACGCCGTGGTCCGCCTCGATGGCCCGAACGGACCGGACGACGAACCTCCGACCTGGGGCACTGTTGAGCGGCTGACCGATGTGGTCCGGGCCTCCGCTGGGCGGGTCCTGGTCCGCACTCCCTACAGTCCCGCCGTGGGCGAATGCGCGCTCAGGTGGGGCAACCAGATCGACATCCGCCCTCTGCACACACCCGACGGCCCTGATGACGACGCCGTAGCCGCGTATGTGGCCAAGTACGTAACCAAGGGAGCAAGCGACACAGGCGCCGGGACAGATCACCAAGTCACCAGCTGGGAGGGGATCGAGGCGGCACCTACCAGTGAGCACGTACGTACCCTCATGCGGACTTGTTGGCGTCTTGGTGGCTTACCTGAATACGCCACGCTCAGTCTGCGGAGTTGGACTCACACCCTCGGCTACCGCGGCCACATCCTCACCAAGTCCCGTGCCTACTCCACCACGTACGCAGCGCTGCGGGCCGAACGTGCCAATCACGTCGGCCGCTTCGAGCCATCAGGCACGATCGCGGATTCCCGTTGGCGCTATGCCGGCTGCGGCCACTCCCCCGGCGGCGCGCTGATCGCCGCGGGCATCTACGAAGACCTCGCCATCAACCGAGAGTTGAGCCGGGAGGCAGCACAGCAACGGGGTGGATCTGATGGCTGACACCCAGGTCATATGGCTCCCGGACAAGACGCTGTCTCCTGCCGAGCGCGCGTTACTCCTGCGCATTCTGTTCGGGCCGAGAGCACGTCGGCGAACGAATGACAGAAAGACCGACGGCTTGTCAGAAACCCGAGCTACCCTGGAACTTAAGACAAACGCCCCGGCAGCGGCTGGCACCGCCCCGGGGCTGGCCGACTGACTAGGAGTCGACGTGTCCAATGTAAGCACACCCCTGTCTTCATCCATCGAGACCGCTGCCCGCGCAGTCGGCGCACGTACTCTGCGCGCAGTCGACTACCTACGTGTCTCGACCGAAGAGCAGAAGAAGGGCTACGGCGTAGCTCGGCAAAGCCGCAAGACCACTCGGCACATCGCCCTCAAGCAGTGGACTCATGTCGCCACGTACAAGGACGAGGGTGTCTCGGGCTCTCTGGAAGCTGCTGACCGTGGTGATCTGAAGCGGCTCATGGACGACGCCCAGCAGACTCCACGCCCCTTCGACATCGTGGTTGTGCCTGACGGCCGTGTGATCGGCCGCAAAGGTCGTGCCTTCTGGCGCTGGGTCTGGGCTCTGGAAGACATCGGCGTCTTCGTCGCTGTCGTTGCTGACGACTACGACAACACCACTACCGAGGGGCGCAAGAAGATGCGCCGGGATGCTGACTACGCCGAGACCGAATGGGAGACGATCCGCGACCGCACTCAGGGCGGCTTGCAGGAAAAAGCGGAGCTGACGCCGGCCGCGCACATCGGTGGGCGTGCTCCCTACTGCTACCGCATCGCCAACAAGGGGACCCCTGGCTCGTACCTGGTGATCGATGAGGAAGAGGCGAAGGTCATCAAGCATGTGTATGACCTGGTGGTCGGCGAGGGGCTCAACCTCCGCAAGGCCACAATTCGCCTGATCGGCGAGGGGATCACGGCACGATCCGGCAAGACATGGACGCGGGACAACCTCCGAGATCGCATCATGTCAGCTCCCGTACTGGACGCTGTGCTCGTCTTTCGTGGCAAGCATGCCAAGAGGGACGAAAACGGCGACCTCATCTGGGGCGACTCCGTCAGGATCGGATTGCCTCGAATCCTGACCGAGGAACAGAGCGCAGAGCTACGCCGAAAGGTCGCCGAAACGGCGAAGCTCAGCAGCAGCCAACGCTGGATCTACCCGCTCAGCGGTCGGATCGTCGGCATCTGCGGCAAGACTCACTCGGGCTTCGGCTATACAGCGGGCCGGGAGGTGGCTCGGTTCTACAGGTGCGCAGGCGCTGCGCCCAACGATCCCAGCCAAAAGTCTTGCGGCTGCTCCCGAATCGACGCAGACGCGCTTGAGAAGCACGTCTGGAAGCACGTCACCGAGATCGCGAGCAACAGCGAAAAACTCCAGGAGTTGGCTGCTGAGTGGATCGGTTTGGCGGAAGGTGACACGGCTGCCCTTGTCGACCGCATCGCTGACCTCGACCAGCAGATCGAGGGTATGAACGCCTCCATCGCGGCCGTCATCGTCGCGTCAGCCAAGCAGAGCAAGTCCGCGGACGCCATCGAGGCGGCTACGGCTGTCTTGAACGACGAACTCCAACAACTCCAGAACCTCCGCGGAGAGGCGGCCGAATGGCTGGCGGAGATGGAAGAGTCCGATCAGCGCGCCCGTGATCTCATCGCACTGGCGGGCATGGCGAAGAAGTCGTTCCCGGACATGGCTCCTGAGCAGCAAGCAGCCATCCTGTCCGTGTTGGAGCTGAAGGTCACTATCACTGGCCCGGTACCGGACGACCGTCGCGGCGGTGTTCCTTGCACCGTACGGGCCTGGTACTCCGCTACCGACTTCGGTATCCCCGCTGCCGCGCTCTCGGACGAGGACTGGGCAAAGGTCGCTCCCCTACTCCCGACGGGGCGTAGGGGCACCGTCCGCCGATCCGTGGACGCCATCTTCTACAAGGCGCGCACCGGCAAGTCATGGCCCAACATGATCAAGGAAACCGGCGCCACCATCCAAGCCTCGAAGCACTTCAACGCCTGGACGTCCGACGGCACCTGGAGCCGCGTGAACGCTGCCCTTGCGGACGTGGAACAGGTCCCCCTCGCCGAGATCCGGCTACTGCCCTCGATGGTCATCGAAGGGCGGGTCGACCCGAGCGCGATGCTGAATGCAGAAGAACGATCCCGAAGGGGATGCCGATGATGGTGATGCACAGGAGGACGCCCGCGAGCAGGTAGCCGAGGAACAGCCAGAAGCCGCTCAGGACGAGCCAAATGACGTTCAGGATGGTCTTCACCGGGGGCGACCTGCCATCTTCTCGAGCCGGGCGATGCGCTCCGCCATCGGCGGGTGCGTGGAGAACATCTTGGACAGGCCCTGGCCGGGGCGGAACGGGTTCGCGATCATCATGTGGCTCGCGGTCTCGATCCGGGGCTCTGGGGGCAGCGGCAGTTGCTTGGTGCCCGCCTCCAGCTTGCGCAGGGCGCCGGCGAGGGCGAGCGGGTCGCCGGTGAGCTGGGCGCCCGAGGCGTCCGCCTCGTACTCCCTGGACCGGCTGATGGCCAGCTGGATGACGGTGGCGGCGAGGGGGCCCAGGATCATGATCAGCAACATGCCGAGCAGACCGGGGCCGTCGTCGTCGTCCGAGCGCCCGACCGGGATCAGCCAGGCGAAGTTGACCAGGAACATGATCACCGAGGCGAGGGCTCCGGCGACCGAGGAGATGAGGATGTCGCGGTTGTAGACGTGGCTGAGCTCGTGGCCGATGACGCCGCGCAGTTCGCGCTCGTCCAGGAGGCGCAGGATGCCGTCCGTGCAGCACACGGCCGCGTTGCGCGGGTTGCGGCCCGTCGCGAAGGCGTTGGGTGCCTCCGTCGGTGAGATGTACAGGCGGGGCATGGGCTGGCGGGCCTGGGTGGAGAGCTCTCGGACCATGCGGTACAGCGCCGGGGCCTCGAATTCGCTGACCGGGCGGGCCCGCATCGCGCGCAGTGCCAGCTTGTCGCTGTTCCAGTAGGCGTACGCGTTGGTGCCGAGCGCGACGAGAACGGCGACGATCAGGCCCATGCGGCCGAAGAAGCTGCCGATGACGATGATGAGTGCGGACAGTCCCCCGAGGAGAACTGCGGTCCTGAGCCCGTTGTGCCGGCGGTGCACGGTACGCCCTCCAAGTCGTGCAGCAGGGGAACCCTTTGCTGGCTTGATCCGCTTGCTGACCTGCTTGTCGATCTCCGAAGCCAACTGGTGCCGTGGTGTCACGTCCAGTGGACCCTCCCGCTCTGGACAACGCCAGGCGGCGGCCGCTAGTTCCCTTGTGGGCACTGCGGTGCTGGTCGGCCGTCCGGGTGAGGGCGTCACAACGGGCACGCGCGCGTGCCGGAGGGGTACCGCACGCGCGCGTGGGAGGCGATCAGAACAGACCGGTGGTGGCGAAGCGCAGCACCAGCTGGGGTGCGCCGGACAGGGCGACGCCGAGGACGCCGGTGAGGGTGATCGCGGCCGTGAGGGGCGCGGGGACGCGGTGGCGGGCCGGTTCGCCCTCGGGGGCGCGGAACAGCAGGGCCGTCCACTGGAGGTAGTAGAAGAGGGCGATCACCACGTTGACGCCCATGACGACGGCCAGCCAGCCCAGGCCGGCGTCGACGGCCACCGAGAAGACGGTGACCTTGGCGAACAGCCCGATGACACCCGGCGGCAGTCCGGCCAGGCAGAGCAGGAAGAAGGCCAGGAGGAGGGCGGTGACGGGGTTGGTGGCGTACAGGCCGCGGTAGTCGGTGATCCGGTTGAGGGACTTGGCGCGGCCCACCAGGGCGGCCACGGCGAAGGCACCGAGGTTCACCGCGGCGTACATGAGGGCGTAGGCGACGGTGGAGCCGATCGCCTTCCGGGCGTCGGGCGAGTACCCGGCGGCGGCGATCGGCACCAGGAGGTAGCCGGCCTGGCCGACGGAGGACCAGGCGAGCAGTCGTACGGCGCTGTACGCGCGGGTGGCCTGCTGGCGCAGGGCGCCGACGTTGCCGACGGTCATGGTGAGTGCGGCCAGGGCGGCCAGGGCCGGGCCCCAGACGTCGGCGTACGAGGGGAAGGCGACGACGGTGACGAGGATGAGACCGGAGAAGCCGACGGCCTTGCCGACGACGGACAGGTAGGCGGCGATCGGCAGGGGTGCGCCCACATAGGTGTCGGGCACCCAGAAGTGGAAGGGGACGGCCGCCGTCTTGAAGGCGAAGCCGATCAGGGTGAGGACGACGCCGGTCTGGGCGAGGGTGTGGAACTGCCCGTCGACGTGCTGGATGCGGTCGGCCACCTGGGTGAGGTACAGGGTGCCCGTGGTGGCGTACACGAAGCTGATGCCCAGGAGGCTGACGGCGGTGGCGGTGACCGACGAGAGGAAGAACTTCAGGGCGGCCTCGGAGGACCTGCGGTCGCCGTGTCGGATGCCGACCAGGGCGAAGGCGGGCAGGGAGGCGACCTCCAGGGCGACGACGAGGGTGGCGAGGTCGCGGGAGGCGGGCAGCAGGGCGGCGCCCGCGGCGGAGGACAGCAGCAGGAACCAGAACTCGCCCTCGGGGAACCCGCGGCGGCCGTCCTTGAGGGTGGTCACGGACAGCAGGGCGGCGAGGAGCGCGCCGCCGAGGACGAGGAACTGGATGACGAGGGTGAACCGGTCGGCGGTGTAGCTGCACACGCGCGGGTCGCCGGTGAGGCAGAAGGTGCTGCGGTCGCCGTCGAGGAGGGGCAGCAGCAGGAGCGCGGAGACGGCGAGGCCGGCGACGGAGACCCAGCCGAGGACGGCCTTCCTGGCGTCGGGCACGAACAGGTCGGCGACGAGGACGGCGAGCCCGACGACCGCCGCGGCGGTGGGCGGGGCGATCGCGAGCCAGTCGACGGACTGGACGACCGACTGGGCCAGGGGCTGGGCCAGGGCGCTCATCGGGTGCCTCCTGCGAGGAGCTGCTGCACGGCCGGGTCGGTCAGGCCCAGCAGGGCCCTGGGCCACAGCCCGGCGACGACGGTGAGGGCGACGAGCGGGGTCCAGGCCGCGAACTCGTACGTGTGGACGTCGGCGAGGCTCGGGGCCCGCTGGGGTACGGCGCCCATGCAGACGCGGCGGACCACGACGAGCATGTAGGCGGCCGTGAGGAGCGTGCCGAACGCGCCGATCGACATGAAGGTGAGGAACGCGGGGCGGCTGAGGCCGGCGGCCGGGTCGAACGCGCCGAACAGGGCCAGCATCTCGCCCCAGAATCCGGCGAGTCCCGGCAGGCCGAGCGAGGCGACCGCGGCGAAGGCGAGCAGGCCGCCGAGGCGCGGCGCCCTGCCGTACAGCGCGGCGCCGGTCTCCTCGGCGAGGGTGTCGAGGTCGGAGGTGCCCGTGCGGTCCTTGAGGGCGCCGACGAGGAAGAAGAGCAGGCCGGTGATGAGGCCGTGGGCGATGTTGGCGAACAGGGCGCCGTTCACGCCGGTCGGGGTCATCGTGGCGATGCCGAGCAGGACGAAGCCCATGTGGCCGACGGACGAGTAGGCGATGAGCCGTTTGAGGTCGCCCTTGGCCCCGCGTCTGGCGAGGGCCAGGCAGGCGAGGGAGCCGTAGACGATGCCGACGACGGCGAGGGCGGCGAGGTAGGGCGCGAAGGTGCGGAAGCCGTCGGGCGCGACCGGCAGCAGGATCCGGACGAACCCGTACGTACCCATCTTCAGCAGGACGCCGGCCAGCAGGACCGAGCCGACGGTCGGCGCGGCGGTGTGGGCGTCCGGCAGCCAGCTGTGCAGCGGCCACATCGGTGTCTTGACCGCGAGCCCGATCCCGATGGACAGAACGGCGATGACCTGCACGGATGTGGTCAGCGACCGGCCGTTGTCAGTGGCGAGTGCCACCATGTCGAAGGTGCCCGCCTTGATTCCGATCAGGAGCAGGCCGAGCAGCATGACGACGGATCCGAGCAGCGTGAAGAGGATGAACTTCCAGGCCGCCCTGGTCCGGCCCGCGCCGCCCCAGCGGGCGATGAGGAAGTACATCGGGATGAGCACGGTCTCGAAGGCCAGGAAGAACAGCAGCAGGTCGAGGACGGCGAAGGTCGCGAGGGTGCCGGACTCGAGGACGAGCAGGAGGGCGACGAACGCCTTCGGGGTCGGGCCCGACGGCATCTTGAAGTACGAGTAGAGCGCGCAGAGGAAGGTCAGCAGCGCGGTCAGGACCAGGAGGGGGAGGGAGATGCCGTCGATGCCGAGGTGGATCCGCACGTCGAGTGCGGGGATCCAGCTGATGTCGGTCGTGGCCTGCATCTTCGAGGGGTGGTCGTGGTCGAAGCCGAGCGCCAGGACGATCGCGGCGGCGAGGATCACTCCGGTGACGGTCACGCCGTGGCGGAGCACGGCCTGCTCGGGTGACTTCCCCTTCAGTCCGGGCGGGGCGGGCAGGAGGGCGGCGGCCGCGCCGAGCAGCGGGCCGACGACGACGAACGCCAGGAGGAACTGCATCACGGACTCGTTGATATCGATCACGCCTGCTCACGCTCCCGTGGCGACGAGGAGGACGGCGACCGTCAGGACGACGGTGCCGGCGAGCAGTGCGCTCACATAGGTCTGCACATTGCCGGTCTGGGCTCGCCGTACGGCGGACCCGAGCGCGCGGGGCAGCGCCGCCGCGCCGCGTACGTAGGTGTCGACGACCTCGCGGTCGAGGAACCGGACGAGAGTCGCGCCGGCCTGGACCGGGCGGACGAAGGCGGCCTCGTAGACGGCGTCCAGGTGGAAGCCGGCGGCCGCGTGCCGGTGCAGCGGGCCGAGCAGCAGCCGTCCCGGGTCGGCGGGGTCGGGCGCCCGGGCGATGTCGCCGTAGGCGGGGGTGTGGCTGGCGATGGCCTCGGCCTCGACGAGCCCGGCGTCGCCCTCGGGGTGGGCCGCGACGGCGCCGAGGGGGACGTCGGCGGCGAGGGCGGTGGTGTGCCGCCAGGCCGCGTAGGTGACGATGCCGCCGACCAGGGCCACGCCGGTGCCGAGCACGGAGGTGGTGAGGGTCGGGGTGAGGTCGCCGCCGTCGAACCAGTCGGGCAGCCCGCGGTAGGCGAGTCCGCCGAGGGCGAGGGACGGGACCGCGAGCACCCACAGGACCACGGTCATGGTGAGCGGCTGCCGTCCGTGGTCGGGGGCCTCGGTGCCGTGGCCGCGGAAGGCGAGCAGCCACAGGCGGGTGGCGTAGGCGGCGGTGAGCAGGGCCGCGGCCAGTCCGGCGACGAGGATGATCCAGCCGGCGCTGCCGGGGGCGTGCTCGGTGTGGCCGGTGGCGACGTGTTCGGCGGCGCCGAGGACGGACTCCTTGGAGAAGAAGCCGCTGAACGGCGGAATCGCGGCGAGCGCGAGGAGCGCCACGGTCATCGTCCAGAAGGCGTCGGGGATGCGGTCGCGCAGGTTGCTCATGCGGGACATGGTGGCCAGTGAGTTGGTGCCGGCGGCGTGGATGATCACGCCGGCGGCGAGGAACAGCAGGGCCTTGAAGGCGCCGTGCGAGATGAGGTGGAAGACGGCGGCTCCGCGGTCGCCGACGGCGAGGGCGCCGGTCATGTAGCCGAGTTGGCCGATCGTCGAGTAGGCGAGGACGCGTTTGATGTCGTCCTGGGCGAGTGCGGCGACGCCGGAGCCGGTCATGGTGACGGCGGCCATGACGGCGAGGACGACCATCGCGGCCGATGAGGCCTCGAAGACGGGGAGGAGACGGGCGATGAAGTAGACACCGGCGGCGACCATCGTCGCGGCGTGGATCAGCGCGGAGACGGGTGTGGGGCCGGCCATCGCGTCGGGGAGCCAGGTGTGCAGCGGGAACTGCGCGGACTTGCCGGCCACGCCCGCGAGGAGCAGCAGGGCGACGAGGGTGGGGTGGTGGAGCCGGCCGTCCGCGACGGCGCCGAGGACGCGGGTGATCTGGAAGGACCCGGCGTCGGTGGCCAGGGCGAACAGGCCGATCAGGAAGGGCACGTCGCCGAGCTTGGTGACGAGGAACGCCTTGAGGGAGGCGGCGCGGGCCTCGGGCGTCTCCCAGTAGTGGCCGACGAGGAAGTAGGAGCAGATGCCCATGACTTCCCAACCGACTAGCAGCACGATCAGGTCGCCCGAGTAGACGACCAGGAACATCGCGGAGGTGAACAGGGAGACGAGGGCGGCGTAGGAGGGGTAGCGGGGGTCGTCGCGCAGATAGCCGGTCGAGTAGATCTGCACGCAGGTGGCGACGACGCCGACCAGGACGGCGACGAGGGCGGCGAAGCCGTCGATGTGCAGGGCCAGTTCGATCGGGATCGAGCCGGTGGGCGTGAGTTCGGTGGCGGCGTCGATCGGGTCGCCGCCACCCTGGTCGACGGCGACGGTCACGGCGAGCGCCAGCGCGGCGAGGGGCGGCAGGACGGCGAGGGGGCGGACGAAGCCGGGGGCGGTGCGGCCGAACAGCAGTCCGGCGGCGGCGCCGAGGAACGGCAGGACGGGGACGAGGACGGCGAGAGTGGTCGTGGTCACGCGGTGGCCTCAGCCTTCTCGGCCGCGGGGGTGTCGCCGTCGGAGCCGTCGCTCTCGTGGCCCTCGGCGGTGTCGCGGAGCTTGTCGATGTCGGAGGTGCCGCGGTTGCGGTGCACGGCGAGGACGATCGCCAGGCCGATGCCGATCTCGGCAGCGGCGATGGCGATGGTGAAGAGGGTCAGGGCCTGGCCGGAGTGGAGGGTGTCGCGGGCGGCCCTGTCGAGCCAGACGTCGAAGGCGACCAGGTTGAGGTTGACGGCGTTGAGCATCAGCTCGACCGACATGAGGACCAGGATCGCGTTGCGGCGGGCGAGGACGCCGTACAGGCCGGTGCAGAAGAGGAGGGCGGAGAGTACGGCGGGATAGGCGAGGTGCATCAGCGGGCGCCTTCCTGCTCGGCCGGGCGGCTTCCCTCGATCGGGTGATTCCGGGAATTCGGGACGATCGGGGAACCACCGGTGGTGGCCCGGGAGTTCACAGGGGGAGAGCTCGACTCCGCCTTCGCCTTGCGGGACAGGACGATCGCGCCGACCAGTGCGGCGAGGAGGAGGACGGAGAGGGCCTCGAAGGGCAGGACCCAGTTCTGGAAGAGGCTCTCGCCGGTGACCTTCGTCGAGCCGGCGGCGGGGCCGTCGAGGTCGACCCAGGTGGCGCGGAAGGCGTCGACGACCACCCACACCAGAGCGGCCGCGGCGGCGACGGCCACGGTGAGGGCGGCCCAGCGGTTGCCGGAGTCGGCGTCCGGGGAGCGGCCGATGGGGGCCCTGGTGAGCATCAGACCGAAGAGGAGGAGGACGACGACGGATCCGACATAGATGAGGACCTGCACCCAGGCGATGAACTCGGCGGTGAGGAGGAGGTATTCGACGGCGAGTCCGCCGAGGGTCACCACCAGCCAGAGGGCCGCGTGGACGAGCTGCCGGGTGGTGACGGTGACGAGGGCGGCGCCGAAGGTGACCAGGCCGACCAGGAGGAAGGCGATCTCCACGCCGGTCGGTGAGAGGAAGCCGTGGGGCGCGGCGGCGACGGTGGTGGTCGCGGTGTGTGCCGCGGAGGCGGCTGCGACGAGGGTCACGAGGTGCCCTCCTCGGGTTCGGCCCGGGCCGCGGCGAGCTTCTCGGCGGTCTTGCGGGCGGCTGCCAGTTCCTTGGGCTCCTCCGCGCAGGGGTCGAGGGCGGGCGGGGCCGGCACGGTCCACATCCACTCGCGGAGCTTGTCGCGTTCGTGGGTGAGGTCGTGGATGTCGGTCTCGGCGTACTCGAACTCGGGTGACCAGAACAGCGCGTCGAACGGGCAGACCTCGATGCAGATACCGCAGTACATGCAGAGGGAGAAGTCGATGGCGAAGCGGTCGAGGACGTTGCGGCTGCGTTCGCGACCGCCCGGGGCGGCCGCCGGGATCGTCTCCTTGTGGGAGTCGATGTAGATGCACCAGTCGGGGCACTCACGGGCGCACAGCATGCAGACCGTGCAGTTCTCCTCGAACAGGCCGATGACGCCGCGGGTGCGGGGCGGGAGGTCGGGCTGGACGTCGGGGTACTGCTGGGTGACGGTCTTCTTCGTCATCGTGCGCAGGGTGACGGCCAGGCCCTTGGCGAGGCCGGAGCCAGGGATGGGGGCCATCAGGAGATCACCACCTTGACGATGCCGGTGAGGGCGATCTGAGCGAGGGAGAGGGGGACGAGGAGGGTCCAGGAGAGTTTCTGGAGCTGGTCCTCGCGCAGGCGGGGGTAGGTGACGCGGAGCCAGATGACGACGAACGCGAGGATCGCCGTCTTCAGCAGGGTCCAGACCCAGCCGAGGCCGTCGGCGCCCCAGGGGCCGTGCCAGCCGCCGAGGAAGAGGACGGTGGTCAGGCCGCACAGGACGATGATCCCGGCGTACTCGGCGAGCAGGAACAGGGCGAAGCGCAGCCCGGTGTACTCGGTGTACGCGCCGAAGATGATCTCCGAGTCGGCGACGGGCATGTCGAAGGGCGGGCGCTGGAGTTCGGCGAGGCCGGCGACGAAGAAGACGATCGCGCCGACGATCTGCCAGGGCAGCCACCACCAGTGGAAGGCGTCGAGGATGCCCGGCAGGGAGACGGTGCCGGCGGCCATCGCGACGGAGGCGGCGGTCAGGAGCATGGGGAGTTCGTAGGCGAGGAGCTGGGCGGCGGTACGCAGGCCGCCGAGGAGGGAGAACTTGTTGGCGCTGGCCCAGCCGGCCATGAGGGAGCCGAGGACGCCGACGCCCATCACGGCGAGGACGAAGAAGACGCCCGCGTCGAGGACCTGGCCCACGGCGCCTTCGCCCGGGCCGATGGGGATGGCCAGGAGGACGAGGAGGTAGGGGAGGAGGGCGACGGCGGGGGCGAGTTGGAAGATGCGGCGGTCGGCGCCCGTGGGGACGACGTCCTCCTTCTGCGCGAACTTCACGCCGTCCGCGATGAGTTGGGCCCAGCCGTGGAAACCGCCGGCGTACATCGGGCCGAGGCGGCCCTGCATGTGGGCCATCACCTTGTGCTCGGTCTGGCCGACGATGAGGGGGAAGGTGAGGAAGACGACGAACACGACGAGGAGTCGCAGGGCGACGTCCAGCACGCCGTTCACTGCGGGCCTCCTGAGCTGTCACGGGTGGGGGGTTCATCGGATTCGGGGACGACGGGAGCGTCGGGGGCCGCGTCCTCGGCGGCAGGAGCCTCGGGAGCGGGAGCCTTCTCCTCCGCCGCCTTCGAGTCCGCCGCCTTCGAGTTCGGCGCCGTCTCCGCTTCGGTCGGCTCTTCGGTCGGCTTTCCGGTCGGCTTTTCGGGTGCTTCGTCGAAGGCCGGGCGGGCGTGGTGCCAGGGGGCGTCCGCGCTGCGGGGGGCCGTGGAGCGGGTGGTGGGTGCGGCCGGTTCGGGCGCGGTCGGGGTCTCCTCGTCCTGGGCGCGCTGGGAGGCCGAGCCTTCCGAGGCGGTGCGGGCCCGACGCGGACCGGCCGGGGTGGTGGGCTGCGGCGGCGTCTCCGGCGCCTCCTCCGCCCGCTGCGAGGCGGACCCTTCGCCCGCGGTGCGGGCCCGGCGCGGACCGGCGGCTTCGCCCTGGCTCGCCGAGCCTTCCGCGGCGCTGCGGGTCCGGCGGGCCGGAGTACCCGGCTCTCCGGGGCCCGAGGGGGCCGCGGAGGGGCCCGAGGAAGTCGCGGTCTGGCTGGCCGAGCCCTCCGCCGCGGTGCGCGACCGGCGCGCGGTGGCTCCGGGCTCGCGCCCTGCCGGGGCCGAAGCCTGGGCTTGGTCCTGGGTCGGGGCCGAGGCTTGAACTTGGTCCTGCGCCTGGGCCTGGGCCGGCGGCGTTCCCTCCGTCTTCGGTGGGGCGGTCGTGGCGGCGGTCTGGCCGGTCGAGCCTTCCGCGGCCGTGCGGGTCCGGCGGGCCGGGCGGTCGCCCGCCGCGGCGGCCCCGCGTGCCGGGCGCTCCCCCGCCGCGCGGCCCGCTCCCCTTGCCGGGCGGGCCGGGGCGGGCGGGAGCTGGCCCTTCAGGGGACCCCAGTCGTTGGGGTCGGGGACGCCGGGCGGGAGCATCTGGCGGCGCTTGGGGGTGCCGTGGTCCGACTCCCCCGGTTCCTTGGCGCCGGGCCAGGCCTTGGCGACGCGGGCCGCCAGGACGAAGTCCTTGCGCAGGGGATGGCCCTCGAAGGTCTCCGGGAGGAGGAGGTGGTCCAGGCCGGGGTGACCGTGGAAGTCGACGCCGAACATCTCGTGCGTCTCGCGTTCGTGCCAGGTCGCTCCGGCGTACACGCCGACGGCGGAGGGCAGGGCCGGCGCCTCGTGCGGGACCGTCGTGCGCAGCAGCAGCCGGCGCACCGGGGACAGCGCCACGACGTGGGCGGCGACGCGGAAGCCGGTGCCGGGTTCGTCGACCGCGCTCAGCCAGTCGAAGTAGGTGCAGGACAGGGTGGTGCGGGCCGTCTCCAGGGCCCGGATCCAGGCGGAGGGGGGTACGTCGACCGTGAGGACCTCGTAGGACTCCTCGGCGGTGGCCTCCGTGCCGAAGAGGTCCTCGACGGGGGCGGGGAGCCAGCCGACCGTGGTCATCGGGTGCCTCCTTCGACGGCCGGGGCCGGCGGGCGCACCAGGCCGCTCTGGAGGGCGGCGGCGGAGGGGCGGGTGGTGCCGTAGCGCTCGCCGAGCGACTCGCGGGCGATCTTCTCCTGGAGCTTGAGGATGCCCTGGAGCAGCGCCTCGGGGCGCGGCGGGCAGCCGGGGACGTAGACGTCCACGGGGATGATCTGGTCGACGCCCTTGGTGACGGCGTAGGAGTCCCAGTAGGGGCCGCCGCAGTTGGAGCAGGCGCCGAACGAGATGACGTACTTCGGCTCGGGCATCTGCTCGTAGAGGCGCTTGACGGCGGGGGCCATCTTGTCCGTGACCGTGCCGGAGACGATCATCAGGTCGGCCTGCCGGGGGCCCGGCGCGAAGGGGATCACACCGAGGCGGATGAAGTCGTGGCGGGCCATCGACGCGGCGATGAACTCGATGGCGCAGCAGGCCAGGCCGAAGTTGAAGACCCAGAGCGAGTAGCGGCGGCCCCAGTTGAGGACCACCTTCATGGGCTCGGGGGCGAGGCGGGCCAGTGTCCCCAGCCGCTTCGGCTCCGGGAGCAGGACCGGCTGCACCGGCTCGGCCGGCTCGAGGGCGACGGGAGTGGGGGTCACGTCCATGCCAGGACGCCCTTCTTGTAGGCGTAGAGCAGGCCCACGGCGAGGAAGCCGAGGAAGATGAACATCTCCACGAGGGTGGTCCCGCCGTATCCGTGGTCGGCGAAGACCGTGGCCCAGGGGAACAGGAAGATCGAGTCGACGGCGAAGATGACGTACAGGAAGGCGTAGACGTAGTAGCGGACCTGGGTGTGGGCCCAGCCCTCGCCGACGGGGTCGACTCCGCACTCGTAGGTCAGCAGTTTCTCGGGTGTGGGTACCACGGGCCGCAGCAGTCGGCCGGCGCCGAAGGCGACGGCGACGAACAGCACGCCCACAACGGCGAGCAGTCCCACGACCGAATAGGACTGGAAGTAGTCCGCGGCGACGACCGCGGTCGAGCCCCCCAACGTCTCCCGCAACGTTCGTCCCTCGCTCCCTGACACGGTGACCTCGGTGATGTGGTGAACCGTGTGCGCAACATGATTCGAACGATCTGTACGCACCGGAGTCTAGGCCCTGCTAAAGGGACGGTAAGCAGCCTGGCTGGAGGGGGTGCGCGAGCGAGCGCGGGAGGGGCGGGTGCCGGGCGTCGGTGGGGCGTGGGAGCACGGAGGGCAGGGGTGGGGTTTTCCCCCGCACGCCGGGGCGGCGGACCTCATGGCGCGGGGGGTGCGGGGCGCGGGACCCTGGCGCGTATGACCGCTCGCAGCTCCTTCGCCGACCCGGCCCGGCCCGGTGACGACCGCCCGCCGCCGCCCCGTTTCGCCTATGACGCGCACACCTGGAAGGAGATCGCGCATCTGCTGGTGAACCTGCCGATGGCGTTGATCGGGTTCACGTACGTGGTCGGGGCGCTGTCCGTCACCGGTGCGCTGACGCTGACCGTGATCGGGCTCCCGCTGCTGGCCGGTGCCCTGCTCGGGGCGCGGATGCTGGGCCGGCTGGAGCGGGCGCGGGCCCGGGCGCTGCTGGGGGTGCGGGTGGACGAGCCGAGTCCGCTGCCGCTCACGGGGGGCGGCGGGCTGCTCCCGCGGCTGTGGCTGGCGCTGAAGGACCCGGTGGGCTGGCGGACGCTGCTGTACGACTTCATCCGGCTGCCGTGGGGCATCCTCACCTTCACGGTCACGCTGGCGGGGCTGTTCGTGCTGTGGCCGGTGCTGCCGTTCGTCGTGCGGGGACTGACGAACGTGGACCGGGTGCTGGTGCGCGGGCTGCTGTCGCCGTCGGACGAGCTGGAACGCCGTATCGCCGAACTGGAGTCGGACCGGGGGGTCGTGGTCGACACGGCGGCGGCGGACCTGCGGCGCATCGAGCGGGACCTGCACGACGGGGCGCAGGCCCGGCTGGTGGCGCTGGCGATGGGGCTCGGTCTGGCCAAGGAGAAGCTCCTGGAGGACCCGGACTCGGCGGCGGCGATGGTCGAGGAGGCGCACGGCGAGGTGAAGCTCGCGCTCCAGGAGCTGCGGGACCTGGCCCGGGGCATCCATCCGGCGGTGCTGACGGACCGGGGCCTGGACGCGGCGCTGTCCTCGGTGGCCTCGCGGTGCACGGTGCCGGTGAAGGTGACCGCCGATCTGCCGTCGCGGCCGGCCGCGGCGATCGAGGGCATCGCCTACTTCACGGTCTCCGAGCTGCTCCAGAACGTCAGCAAGCACAGTGGGGCGCGCAACGCGTCGGTGGACGTGTGGCGGGCGGACGACCGGCTGCTCATCCAGGTCCAGGACGACGGCCGGGGCGGGGCGCGGCTAGACGGGGGCAGCGGGATGAGCGGGCTCGCGGAGCGGCTGGGCGCGGTGGACGGCCTGTTCGTCGTCGAGTCGCCGGTGGGCGGCCCGACCACGGTCACGGCCGAGCTGCCCTGGCGGGACCGGACGTAGGCAGCCCTCGGGGGTGGGGAAAACCCCCGTTCCGAGACGCCGACGGACTCCATGGTCCCGGCGCCCGCGGCACAGCAGGGTGGAGGTACGGCGACAGGGCCGGCCGACGAGGAGAACGGGACGACACCGATGGCCACGGAGTACGGGCAGGGGTACGGGGAGCGGTACGGGTACGACGACGAGCGGCGCCACCGGCTGCCCGCCGTGCTGCGGGCGCCGTTCGCGGGGCGCACCTGGCGCGAGTTCGGGTACGTCCTGCTGAGCCTGCCGATCAGCGCCCTGCTGTTCGCGTACGTGGTGACGATGGTGTCCCTCGGCGCGGGGCTGCTGGTGACGTTCCTCGGCATCCCGGTGCTGGCGGCGGGGCTGGCGGGCTGCCGGGGGATCGGCTCGCTGGAGCGGGCGCGGGCGCGCGGGCTGCTCGGTCTGGAGGTGGCCGAGCCGGAGCCGCTGCGGATGCGCAAGCCGGGGGCGACGGCGTGGATGGGGGCGGTCCTCAAGAGCGGGGCGTCGTGGCGGCATCTGCTGTACGCGGTGCTGCACTTCCCCTGGTCGTTGTTCTCGTTCGTCGTCGCGGTGAACTTCTGGGCCTACGGCTGGGCGCTGCTGACGTATCCGCTGTGGTTCTGGGTGTTCCCGGCGTACGTGGGGCAGGGCGGGCTCCAGCTGTACGGCGACGAGCATCACCAGGTGTATCTGGACAACCCGTTCGAGATCACCGTCACGGCGTCGATCGGGCTGCTGTTCACGCTGGCCACGCCGTGGATCGTGCGGGCGCTGACGCTGGTGGACCGGGTGATGGTGCACGGACTGCTCGGGCCGTCGCGGCTGGCGACGCGGGTGGTGGAGCTGGAGTCGGACCGGGGGGTCGTCGTCGACACGGCGGCGGCGGACCTGCGGCGCATCGAGCGGGACCTGCACGACGGGGCGCAGGCCCGGCTGGTGGCGCTGGCGATGGATCTGGGGCTGGCGAAGGAGAAGCTGGTGGAGGACCCGCGGGCGGCGGCGCGGATGGTGGAGGAGGCGCACGGCGAGGTGAAGACGGCGCTCCAGGAGCTGCGCGACCTGGCCCGGGGCATCCATCCGGCGGTGCTGACCGACCGCGGTCTTGACGCGGCGCTGTCCTCGGTGGCCTCGCGGTGCACGGTGCCGGTCCAGGTGGAGGTGGACCTGGTGGAGCGGCCCGCGCCGGCGATCGAGGGCATCGCCTACTTCACGGTCTCCGAGCTGCTCCAGAACATCAGCAAGCACGCGCGGGCGGGGCTGGCGACGGTGGACGTGTGGCGGGTGGAGAACCGGCTGATGCTCCAGGTCATGGACGACGGGGTGGGCGGCGCCGACGTGTCGTCGGGCTCGGGTCTGGCGGGCCTGGCCGGCCGGCTGGACGCGGTGGACGGAATCCTGGTCGTCGACTCCCCTCCGGGCGGCCCGACCCGGGTGACGGCGGAACTCCCCTGGCGCGGCTGACGGCGCCTCCGGCGGGGGGAGCGGGAGGGCGTCGGAAATCCCCCCCCGGGACGCTCCCGCCCGCGGATTCCCGCCGCCCATCAGGCCGGTTTCCCGCCGCCTTCCGGCCTGGACTCCCGCTGCCTTCCGGCCCCCGCTGCCTTCGGGCCCGGCTACCCGCCGCCTTTGGGCTCGGACGCCGCCGCCTTTGGGCTCGGCCGCCGCCGCCTTCGGGCTCGGCCGCCCGCCCCCCGGGGCTCGCCCCGGGATGCCCGTGAGGGGTGAGGCAGCGGGCCGGTGACAAGCCCCGTGCCGCGGCCCCTCGGTGGGGCTCCTTTCGGTCGTTCCGTGAGGGTGGGGGGGCTTCCGCCCGCCCGATCCCTTCGGCGCGGGCGCGTCGGTCGTCGAATGCTGGAATGCTGGGGCCTCGTACGGGCGGGGTACCGCGGGACGACCGGCGTGTGGGGGGACGAGGGATCGTGGAGGACAGGGTGCGGGTGGTCATCGCCGAGGACTCGGTGCTGCTCAGGGAGGGCCTGACCCGGTTGCTGACCGACCGGGGGCACGACGTGGTGGCGGGTGTCGGGGACGCCGAGGCGCTGATCAAGACCATCGGGGACCTGGACGCGCAGGGCGAGCTGCCGGACGTGGTCGTGGCGGACGTACGGATGCCGCCGACGCACACCGACGAGGGCGTACGGGCGGCCGTGCGGCTGCGCAAGGCGCACCCGGGCCTCGGGGTGCTCGTGCTGTCGCAGTACGTGGAGGAGCGGTACGCCACCGAACTGCTGGCCGGTTCCAGCCGTGGCGTCGGCTATCTGCTGAAGGACCGCGTGGCCGAGGTGCGGGAGTTCGTGGACGCGGTGGTCCGGGTGGCCCGGGGCGGTACGGCCCTGGACCCGGAGGTGGTCGCCCAGCTCCTGGGCCGCAGCCGCAAGCAGGACGTGCTGGCCGGGCTCACCCCGCGCGAGCGGGAGGTGCTGGGGCTGATGGCCGAGGGCCGGACGAACTCGGCGGTCGCGAAACAGCTGGTGGTGAGCGACGGCGCCGTGGAGAAGCACGTCAGCAACATCTTCCTGAAGCTCGGGCTGGCGCAGAGCGAGGGCGACCACCGGCGTGTTCTGGCC
This sequence comes from Streptomyces sp. NPDC026672, assembly GCF_040638185.1. Lineage (NCBI taxonomy): Bacteria > Bacillati > Actinomycetota > Actinomycetes > Kitasatosporales > Streptomycetaceae > Streptomyces > Streptomyces sp. NPDC026672. Next base: position 59,293 of record NZ_JBEZXS010000006.1, on the reverse strand, counting down.
GTTCTCACGTATCTGAACTCCTGAGGGCCGAATCCGGACGACGTGATCTTCCGGTCCCGGAGTCGCATGGGACGCGTGAGAAACGGGGAGCGTCTCGGAATTGCGATTCGTCATGCGAATGACCCCGGGAAGGCGACCCTAACCGACGTAGGGTTGGTCCTGGGAAAGGTCCGTGGGACGACCGCGCCCGGACAGCCGCCCCGAAGGAGGTCCAGTTCAGTGACCAGCCAGGTCAGCAGCCCAGCGGAACAGGCCGACGACACCGTCGTAGGAGAGCAGCGCAGACCGGGCGACGGGAAGGACGTACGGCGCCTGGACCGAGTGATCATCCGTTTCGCTGGGGATTCGGGTGACGGGATGCAGTTGACGGGGGATCGTTTTACGTCGGAGACGGCGTCGTTCGGGAATGATCTCTCGACGTTGCCGAATTTCCCGGCGGAGATTCGGGCACCCGCCGGGACGTTGCCCGGGGTGTCGTCGTTCCAGGTGCATTTTGCGGATCATGACATTCTCACACCGGGGGATGCGCCGGATGTGCTGGTGGCGATGAATCCGGCGGCGCTGAAGGCGAATGTGGGGGATCTTCCGCGGGGTGCGGAGATCGTGGTGAACACCGACGAGTTCACCCGGCGGGCCCTGGCCCGGGTCGGATACGGGACCTCGCCACTGGAGGACGGTTCGCTGGCCGGGTTCCGGGTGCACGAGGTGCCGCTGACGACGTTGACGGTGGAGGCCCTGAAGGACTTCGGCCTGACGCGGAAGGAGGCCGAGCGGTGCAAGAACATGTTCGCGCTGGGCCTGCTGTCGTGGATGTACCACCGGCCGACGGAGGGCACGGAGCGGTTCCTGCGGACGAAGTTCGCGCGGGTGCCGCGGATCGCGGAGGCGAACTGGACGGCGTTCAAGGCGGGCTGGAACTTCGGTGAGACGACGGAGGACTTCGCCGTCTCCTACGAGGTCGCCCCCGCCGCGTCCGCGTTCGCCCCGGGCACCTACCGGAACATGTCCGGGAACCTGGCCCTCGCCTACGGCCTGATCACCGCCTCGCAGCGGTCGGGGCTGCCGCTGTTCCTGGGCTCGTACCCGATCACCCCGGCCTCCGACATCCTGCACGAGCTGAGCCGGCACAAGAACTTCGGGGTGCGCACGTTCCAGGCGGAGGACGAGATCGCGGGGATCGGTGCCGCGCTGGGCGCCGCCTTCGGTGGCTCGCTCGCCGTGACGACCACCTCCGGGCCCGGGGTGGCGCTCAAGTCGGAGACGGTCGGGCTGGCGGTGTCGCTGGAGCTGCCCCTGCTGGTCGTCGACATCCAGCGCGGGGGCCCGTCGACCGGGTTGCCGACCAAGACCGAGCAGGCGGATCTGCTCCAGGCGATGTTCGGGCGCAACGGTGAGGCGCCGGTGCCGGTGATCGCGCCGCAGACCCCCGGGGACTGTTTCGCCGCGGCACTGGAGGCGGCCCGGGTGGCACTCACGTACCGGACGCCGGTGATGCTGCTGTCCGACGGCTACCTCGCCAACGGCTCCGAGCCCTGGCGCATCCCCGACGTCGGCGAACTCCCCGATCTGCGGGTCGAGTTCGCGACCGGGCCCAACCATGTGCTGGAGGACGGCAGTGAGGTCTTCTGGCCCTACAAACGTGATCCCGACACCCTGGCGCGGCCGTGGGCGGTGCCCGGGACGGCGGGTCTCGAACACCGGATCGGGGGGATCGAGAAGCAGGACGGCAGCGGCAACATCTCCTACGACCCGGCCAACCACGACCTGATGGTCCGCACCCGCCAGGCCAAGATCGACGGCATCGACGTCCCGGACCTGGAGGTCGACGACCCGGACGGGGCGCGCACGCTGGTGCTGGGCTGGGGATCGACCTACGGGCCGATCACCGCGGCGGTGCGGCGGCTGCGCAAGGGCGGGAAGTCGGTCGCCCAGGCGCATCTGCGGTATCTGAACCCCTTCCCGCGCAACCTCGGCACCGTGCTCGGGCGGTACGAGCGGATCGTGGTGCCCGAGATGAACCTCGGCCAGCTCGCCCTGCTGCTGCGGGCGAAGTACCTGGTCGACGCCCGTTCCTGCACCCAGGTCAACGGCATGCCCTTCAAGGCCGAACACCTCGCCACCGCGCTCAAGGAGGCCATCGATGACTGACGCCCCCCACGCGCCCACTCCCCTGCCCCTGGTGCCCAGGGCGACCGGACGGCAGACGGCCAAGGACTTCAAGTCCGACCAGGAAGTGCGCTGGTGCCCCGGCTGCGGCGACTACGCCATCCTCGCCGCCGTCCAGAACTTCATGCCCACCCTCGGCATCGCCCGCGAGAACATCGTGTTCATCTCCGGGATCGGCTGCTCCTCCCGCTTCCCGTACTACATGAACACCTACGGGATGCACTCCATCCACGGCCGTGCCCCCGCCATCGCCACCGGTCTGGCCGCCACCCGTCCCGACCTCTCGGTCTGGGTCATCACCGGCGACGGCGACGCCCTCTCCATCGGCGGCAACCACCTCATCCACGCCCTGCGCCGCAACGTCAACCTCAACATCCTGCTGTTCAACAACCGCATCTACGGCCTCACCAAGGGCCAGTACAGCCCCACCTCGGAGACGGGGAAGATCACCAAGTCCACCCCCATGGGCTCCCTGGACACCCCCTTCAACCCCCTCTCCCTCGCCCTCGGCGCCGAGGCCACGTTCGTCGCCCGGACCCTCGACACCGACCGCGCGCACCTCACCGCGACCCTCCAGCAGGCCGCCGCCCACCCCGGCACGTCCCTCATCGAGATCTACCAGAACTGCAACATCTTCAACGACGGCGCCTTCGACACCCTCAAGAGCCCCGACCGCACCCAGGAGGCGCTGATCCGGCTGGAGCACGGGCAGCCGATCCGGTTCGGCGCGGACGGCGACCGCGGGGTGGTGCGCGACCCCCGCACCGGGGAACTGGACGTCGTGACCGTGACCGCGGACAACGAGGACCGGGTGCTCGTGCACGACACGCACGCCGAGTCCCCCGCCACCGCCTTCGCCCTCACCCGCCTCGCCGACCCCCACACCCTGCACCACACGCCGATCGGGGTGCTCCGGGACGTCACCCACCCCACCTACGACACCGAGATGAACCACCAGCTGGAGACCGCCGCCCGCGACCGGGGCCCCGGCGACCTCGGCGCGCTCCTCACGGGCACCGACACCTGGACCGTCGGCTGACCGGGTGACCAGGTGACCAGGTGACCAGGGCGTACCCAGGGCCGGGTCAGATCGACCCGGCCCGCTCCCGCTCCGCGTCGTAGCGCTCGCGCGCCGCCTGCACCGCGGCCATCCGTTCGTCGGTCCACAGCGCGAGCCCCCGCACCTGCTCCGCCGCCTCGCGGCCCAGGTCGGTGAGGGAGTAGTCGACGCGGGGCGGGATGACGGGCTTGGCGTCGCGGTGGACCATGCCGTCGCGTTCGAGGGTCTGGAGGGTCTGGGCCAGCATCTTCTCGCTGACGCCCCGGCTGAACCGGCCGATCGCGCGGCGCAGCTCGCTGAAGCGGTGCGGGCCCTCCAGCAGTTGGATCAGAACGAGCACGCCCCAGCGGCTGGTGACGTGTTCGAGGACAAGACGGTGCGGACACATCGCCTCGGCGGTCTCACGGGCCGCCCTCTCCAGTGCACTCACTCCCATGCCAGTACCTTACTTCAAAGTGGGTACTTTCCCCGAGTTAGCGCCGCTCCTAGGGTTAGCGCCAGACGCATCCCACAAGGAGTCCCGAATCATGAGCATCGTCGTCACCGGAGCCACCGGCCACCTCGGCCGCCTCGTCGTGGAACAGCTGCTGGAGAAGGTCCCGGCCGAGCAGGTCACCGCCGTCGTGCGCGACGCGGCCAGGGCCGCCGACCTGGCCGCGCGCGGAGTGCGGCTCGCCGTCGCCGACTACAACGTGCCCGAGACCTTCGACGGCCTCTTCGCCGCCGGCGACAAGGTGCTGCTGATCTCCGGCAACGAGTTCGACAAGGGCCGGGTCCAGCAGCACACGGTCGTGATCGAGGCGGCCAGGGCGGCCGGTGTCGCCCTGCTCGCCTACACCAGCGCCCCCGGCAGCCTGACGGCCGCGCTCGGCGACGACCACCGCGCCACCGAGAAGGTGCTACTGGCCTCCGGCGTGCCCTACTCGCTGCTGCGCAACGGCTGGTACCACGAGAACTACACCGAGAACCTGGCCCCGGTCCTGGAGCACGACGCGGTCGTCGCGGCGGCCGGGGACGGCCGGATCTCCTCCGCCTCGCGCGCCGACTACGCGGCCGCCGCCGTCGCCGTGCTGACCGGCGAGGGACACGAGAACACGACGTACGAGCTGGGCGGCGACGTGGCGTGGAGCCTCGCCGAGTACGCGGCCGAGCTGAGCCGGCAGACCGGCCGGGAGATCGCCTACAACTCCGTGCCCGGTGACGTGCTGCTCGGCATCCTGACCGGCGCGGGTGTGCCCGAGGGCTTCGCGACGATCCTGGTCGGCGTGGACGCGTCGATCGTGAAGGGCGAGCTGGTCGTGGACAGCGGCGACCTGTCGCGCCTGACCGGCCGCCCGACCACCCCGCTCGCCGAGGCCGTCACCGCCGCGCTGAAGGGCTGAACCCCGGGGGAACGGGGGTTCCCCGGACGTTCCACCCCCGTCTGTCATGACCGTATGTCGATACGGGCATGACGGGCGGGGGCGCTCGGCGTTACCTTCGTCCGGGCGGGTCAGGACGTGACGAGGAGGTGCCCGTGGCCGAGGAGTCGGGGAGCGAGCGGCGGACAGGACTGCTGAACGGCTTCGCGGCGTACGGGATGTGGGGGCTCGTCCCCCTGTTCTGGCCGCTGCTCAAGCCCGCCGGGGCGGGCGAGATCCTGGCCCACCGGATGGTGTGGTCGCTCGCGTTCGTCGCGATCGCGCTGGTCGTCGTGCGGCGCTGGGCCTGGGCCGGGGAGCTGCTGCGGCAGCCGCGCAGGCTGGCGCTGGTCACGGTCGCGGCGGCGGTGATCACGGTCAAATGGGGCGTCTACATCTGGGCCGTGAACTCCGGGCACGTGGTGGAGGCGTCGCTCGGCTACTTCATCAACCCGCTGGTGACCATCGCGATGGGCGTGCTGCTCCTGAAGGAGCGGCTGCGGCCCGCGCAGTGGGCGGCGGTGGGCATCGGCTTCGCCTCGGTGATCGTGCTGGCGGTGGCGTACGGGCAGCCGCCGTGGATCTCGCTCTGCCTCGCGTTCTCCTTCGCGACGTACGGGCTGGTGAAGAAGAAGGTCAACATGGGCGGCGTCGAGTCGCTGGCCGCCGAGACCGCGATCCAGTTCGTGCCGGCGCTCGGTTACCTGCTGTGGCTGGGGTCGCGCGGGGAGTCCACCTTCGCGGCGGAGGGCGCCGGGCACGCGGTCCTGCTCGCCTCCACCGGTGTGGTGACCGCGCTGCCGCTGGTCTGCTTCGGCGCGGCGGCGATACGGGTGCCGCTGTCGACGATGGGGCTGCTCCAGTACCTGGCACCGGTCTTCCAGTTCCTGCTGGGCATCTTCTACTTCCACGAGGCGATGCCGGCCGCGCGGTGGGCCGGGTTCGCCCTGGTGTGGCTGGCCCTGTCGCTGCTGACCTGGGACGCGCTGCGCACCGCGCGCCGGGGTGCGCGGGCGCTCGCCGGGGCGCGTGCGGTGGTCCTGCCGGAGCAGGGCGCGGCCGTCGTGGCGCCGGGCAAGGCACCGGGCAACGAGGTCGGCGCGAGCTAGTGCCCCGGCAGGCGACGTTTGCGCGACGGGGCGGACGTTGCCTGTTGGGGCACTGGGGACCGGCGGCGGGCCGCGGGTGGGCTATAAGTGGTCGGCATGACGCAGACGCCCGCACCGCTGCACTGGAAGCTCGTGATCGACGCCGCCGACCCGCACGCGCAGGCCGACTTCTGGGCGGCCGCGCTGCACTACGAGACCGAGGACAACAGCGCGCTCGTCGAACGGCTGCTGGCTCTCGGCGCGCTGCCCCGTGAGGCGGCCGTGAAGGCCCACGGCCGGGCCGCCTTCCGGGACCTGGTCGCGGTACGGCATCCCGGTGACCCCTACGACGCGGACACCGGCACGGGCCTCGGGCGGCGGCTGCTGTTCCAGCGCGTGCCCGAGGCGAAGACCGTCAAGAACCGGCTCCACCTCGACGTGCACGCGGCCGACGGCGACCGGGACGCGGAGGTGGACCGGCTGGAGGGGCTCGGCGCGCGGGTGCTGCAGCGGGTGTCGGAGCCGGGCGGGACGTGGGTGGTGATGGCGGACCCGGAGGGCAACGAGTTCTGCGTGCTGTGAGCCCGGTCAGCGGGCCGCGCGGAGGGTGAGGCGCCGCATGCGGGCCCGCGCGGACTCCAGTTCCTCCGTGTCGTCGGCGGCCGGGCCGTCCCCCTCGGTGAGTTCGGTCCACAGGGTGATCAGGTCGGCGCCGAGGCGCAGGCCCTGCTCGGGGTCGCGGACGGCACGCCAGGCGGTGGCGGCGCTCTGCACGTTGCCGTAGGCCGCCTCGGCGTCCTCCTTGCGGTGCCACAGCCCGGCGAGGTCCAGGGACAGCCGGAAGGCGCGGAGCGGGTCGCCGGCCAGGTAGGCGATGTAGGCGGTGAGTTCCCGCAGCCTGAGCACCTCCGGGTGCTCGTCGCCGAGCGTCCCGGACGCCTCCCGTACGGTGCGCTCCGCGAGGTCGGCGGCGACGTCGATCCGTCCGTCCCGCACCGCGGCGTTCACCCGGGCCATGGCCTCCCCCAGCACCGCCCCGGCGGCCACCCCGTCCTCCCCGAGCACGGCCTCGGCGACGGCGTCGAACCCCCGGGCGGGAGTCGCCTTCGGATCGAACTCGGCGTCCCCGGCGAGACCGGCGACGGGCACATGCGTGAGCGAGCACTGCGGGGACGACGGGGGTATCACGTAGGGGTCGGATGCGGGGGCGGGAACGGACCGGGCGGAGGAGCCGGACGGGGAAGCGGGTGCCGGGATGGCGGCGGGGCCGGGGGGCGGGGGCAGGTGGGTGACGGCGGGTTCGGCGGGACGGGGCGCCTGAACAGCGCCGGGCGGCCCGGCGGGCGCAGGCGCAGGGCTGGCCACAGGACCGGCGGGCGGACGCACATGGGTGACGGCGGAGTCGGCGGGACGGGGCGCCCGAACAGCGACGGGCGACCCGGCGGGCGCAGGCGCAGGGCTGGCCACAGGACCGGCAGGCGGACGCACATGGGTGACGGCGGAGTCGGCAGGACGGGGCGCCCGAACAGCGACGGGCGACCCGGCAGGCGCAGGCGCAGGGCTGGCCACAGGACCGGCGGGCGGACGCACATGGGTGACAGCAGAGTCGGCGGGACGGGGCGCCCGAACAGCGCCGGGCGGCCCGGCAGGCGCAGGCGCAGGGCTGGCCACAGGACCGGCGGGCGGACGCACATGGGTGACAGCAGAGTCGGCGGGCGGGGGTGTCCGGGGGACGGCGGAGCCGACGAACGAAGGGGTCGACTTCGGTGGGACGGGGCCGGGGGCCGGGGGTGTCGTGGGGGGTGCGGGCGGCCGGGTCGGGGTGGAAGCAGGGGCCGGGGTGGAAGCCGGGGCCGGGGTCATCACCGGGGGTGGGCCGAATACACCGGTGGGCGGTCGGACCGTGCCCGGCGCTGCCGGAGGCGCCTCCGCGGCCTGCGCGGGGAACGCCGGTACGGCGTCCTCCGCCGGCTCGGGGACCGGGTGGAGCAGACGGGTCGGCCGGTCGCGGTATGGCGCCTGCGCAGGGCCGGGGAAAGCCGTGGTCGACGCGGCTCCGGTCGCCGGGGACAAGGGCTCCTCGTCCGACCGGCCCCCGATCGACGCCACCGCCGGGCCTCCCGCCGGTTCGGCTTCCGGACCCGGCGTCGGCCCCGCCGACTCCACTGCCGGCCCCACCGACTCCACTGCCGGTCCAACCGTCGAAACCCGGTTCGATTCAGCCGGGGGGTTCTCCGCCGGGCCGGCCGGTGGAGTCATCGGGGCGGGGTCGCCCGAGAAGGTGCTCGCGCCGTCCGGGGCGACCTGGAGGGGGACCACGTAGCCGATGCGGTCGTCGTGGATCGTGGCGTGGACGGGGCGTCCCGTCGTGAGGGCGAGCCGGTGGAGGTGGTCGAGCACGGCCTGCTGGGGCTCCTCACCCGACGCGGTCCGCAGCCGTACCCCGTCCGCCGTGGCCACCCCCTCGGTCGTCACCCGGACGACGACCGGTGTCACCGGGCGCCCGTCGCCCCACTGTTCCCGCCTGCCCTCGCGGCTGAGCCGAGACATCGGTCCCTCACTCTCCCGGCATCACGATCCGGTCGTACTCGTCCCTGCCTACGAGTTTCGCTCCCCCACCACGGCGCCCGCGTCACCACGACGTCACAGCCTCGCACCAGGGGCAGCCCTCGCCCATTTAGCTGCACGTGCATATAATGCAGGTGACTGCAGACCATGCTCCCACCTGGGGGACCCCGTGACGCGTCGTTTCCTGTTCGTGCTGGGCAGCGCCCGGTCCGACGGCAACACCGAACTGCTCGCCCGCAGGGCCGCCGAGCAACTGCCCCCCGACGTCGAACAGCGGTGGATCAGCCTCGCCGAGCACCCGCTGCCCGACTTCGTGGACCTGCGGCACGACAGCGACCACGCAAGGCCGCCCGCCGGCAGCGCCGCCGCCCTGCTCCTCGACGCCACGCTCGCGGCCACGGACATCGTGATCGCCTCGCCGCTGTACTGGTACTCGGTGTCCAGCCTCACCAAGCGCTACCTCGACCACTGGTCCGCCTGGCTGCGCACCCCGGGCGTCGACTTCGAGGCGACCCTGGCCGGGCGCACCCTCTGGGGCGTCACGGTGCTCGCGCACACGGAGACGGAGGTGGCCGACCTGCTGACCGGCACGCTCAACCACTCGGCCGCCTACCTGAGGATGCGGTTCGGCGGGGTGCTGCTCGGCAACGGCAGCGCGCCCGGGAACGTCCTGCGCGACACGGACGCGCTGGCCCGCGCGAAGACCTTCTTCACCCGGGAGGCCCCCTTCGCCCGCTTCCCGTACGAGACGGAGACGCCGCCTACGCGGTGATGTCCTTCGTGGTGAACCGGGCCCACGCGGCCGTGCCGAACACCGCGGCGTAGAGCGCCTGGAGGCCCAGGTTCTTGACCAGGTCGTCCCAGTAGACGGGATCGCGCATCAGGTCGGCGAAGGACAGCCAGTAGTGCGAGAAGAAGTACGGCTGGAGGGCGTGCAGTTGGGGGATCTGGTCGAGGATCTGCACGGTGATCAGCAGCCCGACGGTGGTGGCCATGGCCGCGATGCCGCTGTTGGTGAGGGTCGACACGAACAGCCCGAGCGCCGCGATGCCGACGAGTGACGCGGCGACGACCAGGGCGATCAGCAGCGCCCGGCCGAGTCCTTCGGTGAAGCTGATCCGCGTACCGGAGATGGTCGTCAGCTCGCCGAGCGGGAACAGCAGCGCCCCCACGATCAGCGCGGACAGCGCCACGACGAGGGTGGCCAGCAGACAGAAGGCCATCGTGGTCGTGTACTTGGTGAGCAGCAGCCGGGTGCGGCCGGCCGGGGCGACCAGGAGGTAGCGCAGGGTGCCGGCGTTGGCCTCGCCCGCGATCGCGTCACCCGCGACGACGCCGACGGCCATGGGCAGGAAGAAGGGGAGCGTCGCGGCGAGCGCCGTGAACACCAGGAACAGACCGTTGTTGGTGATCTGCGCGATGAACGGCGGACCTTCGCCGCCTCCACCGCCGGCCGACGAACCGTCGCCCGTCTCGATCTTCACCGCGATCCCGACCAGGACCGGCACCGCGGCCAGCACGCCGAGGAGGGCGAGCGTGCGCCAGCGGCGGAGGGTGGTGAACAGTTCGCTGCGCAGCAGCCCGAGGGTCCACAGCGGACGGGGCGCGCGTACGGTCGCCGCCGGGCCGTCGGCCGTCGGCCCGCCCCCGGTGGCCACGACTTCAGCCTGCGACATCGAAGCCCTCTCCGGTCAGTGCCACGAACGCGTCCTCCAGCGAGGCCCGTTCGACCCCGAAACCGCGGACCCGGACGCCGGCCGTGACCAAGGCGCCGTTGAGGTCGGCGAGTTCGCCCTCCGGCGGCTCCCCGGTCACCCGGTCCTCGGCCACCACGACGTCGGCGACCCCGTGCTCCTTCAGCACCCGGGCCGCGTCGCCCGCGTCCGGCGTGGTCACGACCAGCCGGCCGCGCGTCCCGGCCGCCAGGTCGGCCACCGCGCCCTGGGTGATCAGCCGTCCCTGCGCCATCACGGCCGCGTGGGTGCACACCTGCTCGATCTCGTCGAGGAGGTGGGAGGAGAGGAAGACGGTCGTGCCGTCCGAGGCCAACTCCCGTACCAGCGAGCGGATCTCCCGCATGCCCTGCGGGTCGAGGCCGTTGGTGGGCTCGTCCAGGACGAGGAGCCTGCGCGGCTGGAGCAGGGCGGCCGCGAGACCGAGGCGCTGCTTCATGCCGAGGGAGTAGGCGCGGGCCTTCTTGCCCGCGGCGGCCGTCAGACCCACCCGGTCGAGCGCCGCGCCGACGCGGGCCCGGCGGGTGCGCGGATCGGCGGTCGGGTCGGCGGCGTCGTAGCGCAGCAGGTTGTCCCGGCCGGAGAGGAAGCCGTACAGGGCGGGGCCCTCGATGAGCGCGCCCACGTGCGGCAGTACGGTCCGTGCCGAGCGCGGCATGGGGCGGCCGAGCACCTGGGCCGTGCCGGAGGTGGGCTCGATCAGGCCCATCAGCATGCGGATGGTGGTGGTCTTGCCGGAGCCGTTCGGACCGAGGAAGCCGAAGACGCTGCCCGCCGGGACGGTCAGGTCGAGACCGTCCACGGCGAGCTGTCCGCCGCGGTAGCGCTTGGTGAGGCCGCGGGTGTCGATGACGCCAGGCCCGGTGTCGACGCCGGGCCCGGGGTCCCGCGGCCGCTCCGGCTCCCGCGTGGCGGACGGTTCGTCCATCGGCTCCCTCGATTCGTCGTGCCCGCAGGGTACCTACTTGGCCGCGTCGGCCGCCTTGACCAGCGCGTCCTTGGTGACGGCGCCGACGTACACCTTGCCGTCGTCGGTGACCAGGGCGTTGATCAGCCGGGTGGAGAAGACCGTGCCCTTGCCGAAGTCGCCGCTGACCTGGTCGCCGAGCGAGCCGAGGACGCCGCCCAGGTCGCCGCCGGCCGAGCCGGTCGGGACACCGCCCTCGGTCCCGCTGTCGAACGTGGCGATCGCGTTCCACCCCTTGCCGATGACCTTGCCTCCCTCGAAGCCCTTGGCGAGGTCGCCGTCGGGCTTGGCGAAGCCGTCACCGGGCTTGCCCGAGGGGGCTCCGGGCCGGTCCGAGGGGGCCGTGGAGTTCTTCTCCGCGTGGTCGTCCTCGGTGACCTTGGCGCCCTTGGGCGGGCTGAAGTCGAAGGTGGAGGCGGCCGGCCGGGCGAAGCTGACCTGGGTGAAGCCCACGTCCAGCACGGCCGCGCCGCCGCTCGCCGGGGTGAGCGTGAACTTCAGCGGCATACCGGTCTTCGCGTCCACGGCGATGCTGAGGGCGCCGACCGTGGTGCCGGACTGCTTCGGGCGGACGAGCAGCTTGTAGGCGTCGCGGTCGGCCACCCGCATGGTGCCGTCGACCGTGACGGACGTCGTGTCGTCCACGGACTTCAGGGCCTCGTCGGCGAAGTCCTTCGGCGTGGCCGGGGGCTCGTGCGTCTGGCCGCGGCCGGACTCGTCCGCGGTGCCGTGGTAGACCTCGTTGGACTTGCTGTCGTAGCCCCAGACGTCCTTGCCGTTGTGGATGAGGCTGTACTCGGCGGCGTTCTCGATCAGCGAGAGCTTCTGGCGGTCCGGGCCGTCGGTGGCGACGCGCAGGGTGTGCGTGCCGGTGGCGAGTTCGGTGAGCTTGGCGCTCGGGTCGGCGGACGAGTCCCCGCCCGAGGGGGTCGCGCCGGAGAGCAGGCTGTTCTCCAGGCCGCCCAGGTCGGGCAGGCCGAGGTCGGTGCTGACCTTCACCGTGCCGGACAGCTGCTGCACGTCCGACTTGGCGATCTTCTCGATGAGCTGCTGCGCGGTGATCTTCGGCAGGTCGGGGTCACCGGAGTCGGCGAGCGCCGGGACGAGCCCGATGGTCGCTGCCGCCACCCCCACCACCGTGACCGGGACGACGTAACGGGCGGCCCTGCGGCGCCCCGAGCGCACGTCCTCGACCTCGTCGGATTCGTACGGTGCCATGTCTGCCTTACCTCCGTCGTCGGCGGCGGCCGCCTCGCACTTCTCCCACCCTGAGCCGCCATTCTCACCCGAATCGGTGAGGAGTGGTGATTTCCGTGCTCACCATCAGACCAAATCCCTCCCCCGCAATCGTCACCCCTCGGTCCCAACTCCGTGTACACCTCCGGTATGACACGGGGAGGCGACGGAGGGACGGTCCCGTAGGGGGAGGGAGGGCGGCGCTCGGCGGGAGGCGGGCGGGGGCCGGAGTTCCACGGGGAAGGGGGCGTCCCACCCAACGCGCGTGGGGACGGTCGGCAGCCTCGCGGGGTGCGCCCCTCCGGGGTCCGGGGTGGAGCCCCGTGGGGGTGCTGTTCGAGGGACCGAGTCGGGTGGGTGGGCAGGAAGGCCGGCTAGCCCGCTCGGTGGACCACCGCGTCGCAGAGTTCCAGCAACGCGGCCTTCGCATCGCACTCCGGCAACGGCGCCAACGCCGACCGCGCGTCCTCCGCGTACCGCACGGTGTCCCGCCGGGCCTGCTCCAGCGCCGGATGCGCCCGCAGCGCGGCCAGTGCGTCGGCGTGCCGCGCGTCGTCCGTGAGGTCGGAGTCCAGCAGCTCGCACAGCGCGAGGTCCTCGGCCAGCCCCAGCCGCGCCGCCCGCTCCCGCAGCCGCAGCACCGGCAGCGTGGGCACGCCCTCGCGCAGATCCGTCCCGGGCGTCTTCCCGGACTCGCGCGAGTCGGACGCGATGTCCAGCACGTCGTCCGCGAGCTGGAACGCGACGCCCAGCCGCTCGCCGTACTGCGTGAGCACGTCCACGACCGTCTCGTCAGCCCCGGACATCATCGCGCCGAACCGGCACGACACCGCGACCAGCGACCCCGTCTTGCCGCCCAGCACGTCGAGGTAGTGCTCGACCGGGTCCCGTCCGTCCGACGGCCCCGCGGTCTCCAGGATCTGCCCGGTGACGAGCCGTTCGAACGCGACGGCCTGGACCCGGACCGCCTCCGGGCCGAGGTCGGCGAGGATCTGCGAGGCCCGCGCGAACAGGAAGTCGCCGGTGAGGACCGCGACCGAGTTCCCCCAGCGGGTGTTGGCGCTGTCGACCCCGCGCCGCACCGCCGCCTCGTCCATCACGTCGTCGTGGTACAGCGTCGCGAGGTGGGTCAGCTCGACCACGACGGCCGAGGGCACGATCCCGGGTGCGTACGGATCGCCGAACTGCGCCGCCAGCATCACGAGCAGCGGCCGGAAGCGCTTCCCGCCCGCGCGCACCAGGTGCTGCGCGGCCTCCGTGATGAACGGGACCTCGCTCTTGGTGGCTTCGAGCAAGCCTTCTTCGACAGCCGTCAATCCGGCCTGGACATCGGCTTCCAGAGCCTGGTCCCGCACGCTCAGCCCGAACGGCCCGACGACGGTCACGAGGGGTCTCCTGTCTGCTGGTGTCTGCTGGCGGTCACACGGTTTGTCGATAGGTCGCTGCCCTCACCCGAGTCAGCGTATCCGGTCATGTTTCGATCACCGATAGCGCCCACCCGGCCGGACCGGGCGGTACCACCGCTCGGCCGGTATGTTTCCCATCGGCCCATATGACTCATATGGGCGATATTTCTCGACTACACGTTACGTGCCGGGACAACGACCGACACCACACGCACGGTTCCACCCTCACCTCCGTCGATCGTGAGCGGTGTCACGTATACCCCTCGAAGGGTCACGGAAAAGCGAATTCCGCACCCCCGGAACACACCCCGGGAGCAATACCGACCGATGCGGACCGACGTGCCCGTTTTGCCGCTATTAATACTCCGATTCCCCTTGGTGGATATAACGGCCGAACCCCTCCGCGCGTGAGTTGGGTCACTTGTGCCCCTCGGGAGGAATACCTGGAGAAACCCTTGCACACCCTTGCCCGGCAAGCGAGTTGAGTGTTGGCAACCGCAAAGGATCAAGCGCCCCATACGCACCGGACCAAGGTCAATTGGTACGAGCCGCATGTCAGCCACTTGTTCCGGACATGTGCTGTCGCATACGTTCCGGGCCTGTCGGGCGAACGCCTAATCCTGCCGGCGTCCGACACGACCATCAACGAACTCATTCACGTACGGCAGGAGCGGGGGACCCAGGTAAGTCGCCGGACCGGAACGACACCCGTCGTACCGGAACGGCTCGGGGTGAAGTCGTGTCGCGTCCCCGCGACCCGGCCGGGCACCTCCCCGCCCGAACCCGACAGCTCACCTCGCAGGCGGCCGGAGAGGAATTCCGACATGCCCGCTGCCGCTCAGCACAGCCGTTTCCGCGCCAACCGCCTGGTGCGCACCCTCGTCGTCGCCGGTACCGGCGCCGCCGTACTCGCCCTTCCGCTGATCGGCGCCACCGGCGCCTCCGCGGCCCCCGCGTCCACGAGCACCACGCCCGCCACGACCCTGGCCGGCTACCCGAACAACCTCGACGGCTGGATCCGCGAATCCCTCGCGATCATGGCGGAGCGGCACATCCCGGGCACGTACAACGGCATCTACCGCAACATCATGCGGGAGTCCTCGGGCAACCCCATGGCCATCAACAACTGGGACTCCAACGCCGCCGCCGGCACCCCCTCCAAGGGCCTGCTCCAGGTGATCGACCCGACGTTCAACGCCTACCACGTGGTCGGCACGTCGTTCGACATCTACGACCCGGTCGCCAACATCACCGCGGCCTGCAACTACGCCGCCGCGCGCTACGGCTCGATGGACAACGTCCACGGCGCCTACTAGGCCGGCACCCCTCACGCGAACAGTCTTTCGAGGACGACGGCGATGCCGTCGTCCTCGTTGGACGAGGTGACCTCGTCGGCCACCGCCTTGAGTTCGGGATGCGCGTTGGCCATCGCGACCCCGTGGGCGGCCCAGTGGAACATGGGGATGTCGTTGGGCATGTCCCCGAAGGCGATCGCCTCCCGCCGGCTCAGCCCCAGGTGCTCGGCGGCCAGCGCCAGACCGGTCGCCTTGGTGATGCCGCTCGGCTGGAGCTCCACCGTCCCCGGCCCCGACATCGTCACGGTCGCCAGCGAACCCACCACCGAACGCGCCGTCGCCGCCAACTCGTCGTCCGACAGGCTGTGGTGGCGCAGCAGCACCTTGCTGATGGGCGCGCACCACAGGTCGTCGCGCCGCTCCACCCGCACGGCGGGCAGCGTCGGATGGGGCATCACGTACCCGGACTCGACGAGCGTGAGCCCGTCCACCCCGTCCTGGTCGACGGCCGCGTACACCTCCCCCACCTCGGCCTCGATCTTGCCGAGCGCCGTCTCGGCCAGTTCCCGGTCCAGGGTGACCGACCACAGCAGCCGGTCCGCTCCGGCGTCGTACACCTGCGCCCCCTGCCCGCACACCGCGAGGCCCGTGGAGCCGAGGACGTCGAGCAGCGGCCGCACCCTCGGCGCCGGGCGGCCGGTCACCACGAGGTGCCGGGCCCCCGCCTCGGTCACCCGCGCGAGCGCCGCGAGCGACCGGTCGGAGAGTGTGTCGTCACCGCGCAGGAGCGTTCCGTCAAGGTCCGTGGCGACGAGTGAACAGCGGGGAGGTACGGCCATGATCAGAGAATACGGACAACGCGCTCCGATCACTCACCCCGTCGTCCCGAGCTGTTCAACCCCGGGTGACCCGCGCTAAGTTGTGCGGTTCACCACGTCCGGCCCGCGGCCCACCGCGCTGTTGGAGCGCGGCTCGTCGCGCCGCCGGGACCGCGGCCCACCGCACCGCAGGGACGCGGGCGCGGGCTCAGCCGTGGGCCGCCGCCAGATGCGCGGCCAGGCGCGGCGAGGCGAACGCGGTGCCGCAGACGAAGCGCATCACCGGCCCGTACGAGGAGGCCGCGGGCAGGCCGGTGAAGTAGAGGCCCGGCACCGACGAGACGTATCCGGCGCCGAGCACCGGTGCGCCGCGGCTCACCGTGAGCGCGGTCCGCAGGCCCGCGCCGAGGAAGTCCATCGCGGCGGTGTCCACGCGGTAACCGGTGGCCGCGACGACGTGGTCGGCGACCAGCCGGTACGTCGCCCCGGTGTGGGTGCGCACGGTGAGGACCGTGCCGCCGTCCTCGGTGGCCGCGCCCAGCACGCGCTCGACCTCGCGGACCTCCACCTTGCCCTCGAAGCGGTCGCGCAACCACCAGGCGCCGAGCGGCCCGAGGACCCGGCGGACCAGGTAGTGGCGGGCGCGGGCCGGGAGATGACGGTAGGGCTGCGGGTAGTAGCTGAGGGCCCACAGCGACCAGGCGCGGCCGAAGGGCGACTCGGGGCGCAGCCGCGGCTGCTTCCAGGGCGGTGCGCCGAAGGCGACCCGGCCCCGGCCGCGCGAGACCACCCTGACCCGCGCGCCCGCCTCCGCCGCCAGCGCCGCCGTCTCCAGCGCGGACTGGCCGGCCCCGACGACGATCAGTTCCCTTCCGGAGAACCGGCCGAGGTCGTGGTGCTGGGAGCTGTGCGACACCGGGCCCGCCGGCGCCGGTCCGCCCGCCGTCGCCCCGGCCAGCTCCGGCGGGAGGTGCGCCAGTCCCGACAGGCCGGTCGCGACGACGACCGCGCGGGCGGTGAACGACTCCCCCGAGTCCAGATCGAGTTCGAAGCCGCCCCCGCCCCGCCGGTCGACGGAGACGACCCGGACCCGCTCGAGTCCGGGCAGCAGGTTGCGCTGGAACCACTCGCCGTACCCGACGAAGGTCTCCACCGGGATGACGTCCTCGTCGGTCACGAGCCGGCGCAGGCCGGCCGCGTCGCAGTAGTCGGCCAGGGTGTGGCCGGTCTGCGGGGCGTCGATGGTCGAGGCCGCCGGGGTCGACTTGAGGAGCATTCCGGCGGGCATGTGGTCGCGCCAGCTCACCATGGGGTCGCCGAAGACGCGGACGGGGATGCCGCGCGCCCTGAGATGCGCGGCGGTGGACAGGCCGAACGGGCCCGCACCGATGACTGCTACCGGTCGGATCACGAAGTCCCTCCCCAGGACGTGTCGCCTACTTCGTGCTGGTCGCCCCGCCGCGACGGTGGGTGCGCCACAGCTGATAGAGGTGCTTCGCGCCCGGCCGCACGAAGCGCGCGAGCATCGTGAGGAACGGCAGCGGGTCGTCACCCGCGAACCAGGCCAGCTCCGTCCCGCTCGCCCGTCGCGGCGCGTGCGGCGTCGTGTAGCCGCTGCGCCGGTAGGCGAGGAGGGCGGGGAGGTCGATGTTCTCCACGACGTAGCGGTGACCGGCGCGCTGTTCCCCCTCCGGGACGGCGCGTCCGGTCAGGTCCAGGTGCATGGCCCGTACGACGTCCACGCCCGCCCCGCTCTCGAAGAGCCGGAACTGGGCGCCCATGCGCGGGTTGAAGTCGAGGAGCTTGTACCGCCCGTCGCGGCGGTCGAAGCGCAGGTCGAGGTCGACGATGCCGGTGAAGCCGATCTGTTTGACGAACCGCGCGGCGAGGTCCGCGAGTTCGGGGTTGTCGACGACGTACGCGTGCGCCGTCATCCCCGCGTGCGGCGGCCAGGAGCGCACCTTGACGCCGGTGAACAGGGCGAGCGGCACCGAGTCCGCGTCGAAGCAGGCGTGCACGATCCAGTCCTCGGCCTGCTCCCGGGGCAGGTACTCCTGGAGGATCACGCCAGGTCGCTCGCCCCAGTCCCGGGCGAGGGCGAGCAGGCCCTCCCGGGTGGTGATCCGGGTGGTGCCGTTCACCGCGGGCCGCCGGCGCCGCACGAACGCCTCGCGGTTCTTGGCCACCACCGGGAAGCGGGCCTTCTCGGCGAACTCCACGATCTCGTCGTAGGACTCCGGGAAGGCGGCCTCCGGGCTGGGCACGCCGTGCTTCACGCACAGTTCGTGCAGCCCCTGCTTGCTGGCCAGGCGGCGCGGCAGTCCGGGGTCGACCCGCGGGAAGAGGAACCGCTCGCCCAGCGCGTCCTGGTGCTCGGCGATCAGGACGGCCGCTTCCTCGTCGGTCGGGATCAGGACGGCCGGGCGGCCGATGCGCCGGCCGATCCGCAGCAGCCCCTCCACCAGGTGGCCCGGGTCCTCCGCGCCGCTCGTCGGCCAGACGAACGCCCGCTCCAGGTAACGGGAGGAGGCCGCCGGTGTGTACGGGTCCTCCGTGATCGCGTACATGGGGACGCCCAGGCGGCCCAGGCTGCGGATCGCTCCGACGCCGCCGTGGTGCAGCGGGTAGTCGCCGAACTTGACGATCAGTCCCGGCACATCACGGTCCGCCTCGAACGGCACGCCGACGGCATTCCTGGCCACGGGTCCCCCCACGTGTCCCCCTCCACGGACCGGACCCACCCCGCCCGCGTCCCCCAAAGGACGCTAAGCCGGAATTGGGTACTCCGACAAGGCTTATCCGGACATTGCGAACTCTTTAGACATTGCCCGAGGGCGGTGACTCCCCCGTAACCTGAGCCGCGACCACCTGGAACGTTCGGCCGTGCCCGGCACGGATGAGAGTGAGGCAGCACCCCATGCCCCCCTTCGACGTCCCCGAGGGCGACCCCTTCGGCCCGCACAACCTTCCCTACGGCGTGTTCTCTCCCTCCGGCTCCACGGAGCGGAGGGTGGGCGTCCGGCTCGGCGACCACGTGCTCGACGCGGGCGCCGCGGCCGCCGCGCTCGGCTCCCCGTACGTCTCCCTGCTCGCCCGCCCGGACCTCGGGCCGCTGCTGGCGGCCGGCCGCACCGCCTGGTCCGACGTGCGGCGCGCACTCACCGCGTGGGTGACGGTCCCCGCGCACCGCGAGGTGATCGCCCCGCTGCTGCACCCCCTGGCGTCGGTGACCCTGCACCTGCCCTTCCAGGTCGCCGACTACGTCGACTTCTACGCGTCCGAGAACCACGCCCGCAACGTCGGCCGGATCTTCCGTCCGGACGCCGCGGACTCGCTCACCCCCAACTGGAAGCACCTGCCGATCGGTTACCACGGCCGCTCCGGCACGGTCGTGGTCTCGGGCACCGACGTCGTCCGCCCCTCGGGCCAGCGCAAGGCCCCGGCCGACCCGGCACCGGTCTTCGGGCCGTCCGTCCGGCTCGACATCGAGGCCGAGGTCGGCTTCGTGGTCGGTGTGCCGTCGCCGATGGGCCGGGCGGTGCCGCTGGACGGCTTCCGCGAGCACGTCTTCGGGCTGTGCCTGCTCAACGACTGGTCGGCGCGCGACCTCCAGGCGTGGGAGTACGTCCCCCTCGGCCCCTTCCTCGGCAAGTCCTTCGCCACCTCGGTGTCGGCGTGGATCACCCCGCTGGAGGCCCTGGAGGCGGCGCGGGTGACCCCGCCCGAGCGCACCCACCCCCTGCTGCCCTACCTGGACGACACCGACGCCGACGGTCCCGGCGGCTACGACCTGCGGATCTCCGTGGCGATCAACGGGCATGTCGTCTCCGAACCCCCCTTCTCCACCATGTACTGGACCGCCGCCCAGCAGCTCGCCCACATGACGGTCAACGGCGCCTCCCTGCGCACCGGCGACCTGTACGCCTCGGGCACGGTCAGCGGACCGTCCGCGCACGAGCGCGGCTCCCTCCTGGAACTCACCTGGAACGGCCGCGACGCCCTGGAACTCCCGGACGGCAAGCGGACGTTCCTGGAGGACGGCGACGTCGTCACACTGTCCGCGTGGGCACCGGGCCCGGACGGCACCCGGGTCGGCCTGGGCGAGGTCACCGGACGGATCACGGCCGGCTGAGCCCTCGGCCCGGCCCGCGGGCGGGAGCGGACCGTACCGACGGAAACCCGTTCGTCCCCGGAGACTGACCGCTGTGCCCCGCGGCCGTCATACTGGCGGCGGGACACCGCACCGCCCGTCGCACCACCCCCGTTCCGCATGCGCACCACCACCCCTCTCCCGCCCCCTTCCGACCAGGAACCGGAGCCACTGGCATGACCGTCTGCCTGCTCCTGCTGAGCCTCGTCGCCCTCTCGGCCTCCGTACCGGCGCCGCGCGCGCTGACCAGGGCCGTGTGGCCCGAGCGGGAACCCGTGGTCGGGCTGTGGGCGTGGCAGTGCCTGGTCGCCACCGTGCTGCTGTGCTGTCTGGCGGCGCTGACGCTGGGGGCGGCGGCGGTCTTCCACACCGTGCGCGACCACGTCTTCGCGCCCGCGCCGCCCGCCGTCACCGCCGCCTACGACCTGTCCGCCGCCCCGCTGTGGGCCGCCGCCCTCACGGTGCTGCTCGCCTGCGGGGCCGCCTGGACGACGGCGATGCTCGCCCGGGAGATGGCCGAGGCCCGCAGACGGCGCGGCCGGACCCGGGCCCATCTGCGGGAGCGCGCCCCGGAGCTGCCCGCCGGGCTACCGGCCGCGCGCGGTCCGATGCTGGTGCTTGAGGACGAGTACCCGGACGCCTGGTGGATGCCCGGCCATCCGCCCCAGCTCGTGGTCACCACCGGCGCCCTGCACCGCCTCACCGACCCCCAGCTGGACGCCGTCCTCACCCATGAGCGCGGTCACGCCCGCGCCCACCACGACTGGCTGCTCCATCTCTCCACGGCGCTCGCCACGGGCTTCCCGAGGGTGCCGCTGTTCTCCCACTTCTGCGACCAGACACACCGTCTCGTCGAACTCGCCGCCGACGACGCGGCCTCCCGGCGCTGCGGCCACCTCACCACGGCCCTCGCGCTGATCGAGCTGAACCAGCACCGAGGCGTGCTGTCCTGCGCGTCCAGCCGGCGGCTGCTCGGCGAGCGTGTGGACCGGCTCCTCGAACCCCCGCCGCGGCTGCTGCGCAGGCACCGGGCCCTGACGACGACGCTCGCCACGCTGATCCCGCTGCTGCCCCTGCTGATCACCTTCGCCCCGGGGCTGACCGCGCTGTCCTGAGCGCCGCCGTGCGCCCCGGGGGGGGGCGCGCTCACATCCAGTCGTCGGGCTCGGGCTCCTCGTCCGGCTCCGACCGCGGCCAGTCGTCGTCCGCGGGGGCGCCGCCGCCCGCCGGGGCCGGGGTGCCCGTCCCGGACAGCGCGGAGAGCACCGCGAGCACGCCCTCGCCGTAGGTGACCAGCTTCTTCTCGCCGACACCGCTGACGGTGCCCAGCTCCGCCACCGAGCCGGGGGCCCGGACGACGATCTCCCGGAGCGTGGCGTCGTGGAAGACGACGTACGCCGGGACGCCCTGTTCGCGGGCCTGCTCGGCACGCCAGGCGCGCAGCGCCTCGAACGCCGGGAGCAGTTCCGCGGGCAGTTCGGCCACCGCCGCCTTGGCCTTGCCGCCCTTGCCCGAGGACGAGGAGCCGCGTGCCGCGGCCGGCTTCTTCGGCTCCTTGCGCAGCGGCACGTCCCGCTCGCGCCGCAGCACCGTGCCGCTGTCCTCGGTGAGCACCAGCGTGCCGTACTCCCCCTCCACGGCGAGCAGGCCCTGGGCCAGCAACTGCCGGACGACACCCCGCCACTCGCCCTCGGTCAGCTCCTCGCCGATCCCGAACACGGACAGCTGGTCGTGGTCGAACTGGATCACCTTGGCGTTGCGCCTGCCGAGCAGGATGTCGATGATCTGCACCGCGCCGAACTTCTGTCCCCGCTCGCGCTGGAGCCGCACGACCGTGGAGAGCACCTTCTGCGCGGCGACCGTGCCGTCCCAGGTCTCCGGCGGGGTGACGCAGGTGTCGCAGTTGCCGCAGCCTGCCGCGTCCGGGTCCTGGCCGAAGTAGGCGAGCAGCTGGCCGCGGCGGCAGCGGACCGTCTCGCACAGGGCGAGCATCGAGTCCAGGTGGGCGGCGGCACGGCGGCGGAACGCCTCGTCGCCCTCGCCGGACTGGATCAGCTTGCGCTGCTGTATGACGTCGTTGAGGCCGTAGGCCATCCAGGCCGTGGAGGGCAGTCCGTCGCGGCCGGCCCGGCCCGTCTCCTGGTAGTAGCCCTCGATCGACTTGGGCAGGTCGAGGTGGGCGACGAAGCGCACGTCCGGCTTGTCGATGCCCATGCCGAAGGCGATGGTGGCGACGACGACCAGGCCGTCCTCGCGCAGGAACCGGGACTGGTGCGCCGCGCGTGTGCCCGCGTCGAGGCCCGCGTGGTAGGGCACGGCCTCGATGCCGTTCTGGCTGAGGAACTCGGCGGTCTTCTCCACCGAGTTGCGCGACAGGCAGTACACGATGCCCGCGTCGTCCGGGTGCTCCTCGCGCAGGAAGGCCAGCAGTTGCTTCCTGGGGTCGGCCTTGGGGACGATGCGGTACTGGATGTTGGGGCGGTCGAAGCTCGCCACGAAGTGGCGGGCCGACGGCATGCCCAGGCGCCGGGTGATCTCCTCGTGCGTCGCGCGGGTGGCCGTCGCCGTGAGGGCGAGGCGGGGGACGTCCGGCCAGCGCTCGCCCAGCAGGGAGAGGGAGAGGTAGTCGGGGCGGAAGTCGTGGCCCCACTGGGAGACGCAGTGGGCCTCGTCGATGGCGAAGACGGAGATCTTGCCCCGGGAGAGCAGGTCGAGGGTGGCGTCCAGGCGCAGCCGCTCGGGGGCGAGGTAGAGCAGGTCCAGTTCGCCGGCGAGGAACTCCGCCTCGACCACGCGCCGTTCGTCGAAGTCCAGCGTGGAGTTGATGAACCCGGCGCGCACGCCGAGCGCCCGCAGCGCGTCCACCTGGTCCTGCATCAGGGCGATGAGCGGTGAGACGACGACGCCCGTGCCCGGTCTGACCAGGGCCGGGATCTGGTAGCACAGCGACTTGCCGCCGCCGGTCGGCATGAGTACGACGGCGTCGCCGCCCGTCACCACATGTTCGATGATCGCTTCCTGCTCGCCCCGGAATGCCTCGTACCCGAAGACCCGGTGCAGCGTGGCCAGCGCCTCGCTCTCGGTCGCCTCTGGCATCTCGCCGATCCCGCCCGTCCCGCGCATCGTCGTGTCCCCCGTACGTCGTCCCTCGACCACTGCGTCCACGATAGGGGTCCGCGCCGACAGCGTCGGAGTTGTCCACAGGTCCGGTGCGCACAGCACGGCGGCCCGGCCCCCACTCAGGGGTGCCGGGCCGCCGGATGCGGGCGTGCGCCGGGTCAGCGCACGAAGACTCCCGCCTGGCTCGCCAGGTCCAGGAAGTACTGCGGGGCCACACCGAGGACCAGCGTCGCCGCCACGCCCACACCGATCGCGATCGTCGTCAGCGGGGACGGCACGGCGACCGTCGGGCCCTCGGGCCGGGGCTCGCTGAAGAACATCAGCACGATCACGCGGATGTAGAAGAACGCCGCGATCGCCGAGGAGATCACACCGACCACGACCAGCGGGGCCGCGCCGCCCTCCGCCGCCGCCCGGAACACGGCGAACTTCCCGGCGAAGCCGGAGGTCAGCGGAATGCCCGCGAAGGCCAGCAGGAACACCGCGAACACCGCCGCGACCAGCGGGGAACGACGGCCGAGGCCGGCCCACTTGGACAGGTGCGTGGCCTCGCCGCCCGCGTCGCGCACCAGCGTGACCACGGCGAACGCGCCGATCGTCACGAAGGAGTACCCGGCCAGGTAGAACAGGACGGACGAGACACCGTCCTTCGAGGTCGCGATGACACCCGCGAGGATGAATCCCGCGTGCGCGATCGACGAGTAGGCCAGCAGCCGCTTGATGTCGGTCTGGGTGATCGCGACGATCGCGCCGCCGAGCATCGTGATGATCGCGACGGCCCACATGACCGGCCGCCAGTCCCAGCGCAGGCCGGGCAGGACGACGTACAGCAGCCGCAGCAGCGCGCCGAACGCGGCCACCTTGGTCGCCGCCGCCATGAAGCCGGTCACCGGGGTCGGGGCGCCCTGGTAGACGTCGGGCGTCCACATGTGGAAGGGCACCGCGCCCACCTTGAACAGCAGGCCCATAACGACGAGGGCGACGCCGATGAGCAGCAGCGCGTCGTTGCCCATGGTGTCGGCGAGCGCCGGGTCGACGTTGGCGACCGTGCCGTCGACGACCTGCGCGACCGTCGCGTACGACACCGAGCCCGCGTAGCCGTACAGCAGGGCGATGCCGAACAGGGTGAACGCGGAGGCGAAGGCGCCGAGCAGGAAGTACTTGACCGCGGCCTCCTGCGACATGAGGCGCTTGCGGCGGGCCAGCGCGCACATGAGGTACAGCGGCAGGGAGAAGACCTCCAGGGCCACGAACAGCGTCAGCAGGTCGTTGGCCGCGGGGAACACCAGCATGCCCGCGATCGCGAAGAGCAGCAGCGGGAAGACCTCGGTGGTGGTGAACCCGGCCTTGACGGCCGCCTTCTCGCTGTCGCTGCCGGGCACGGAGGCGGCCTGCGCGGCGAAGGAGTCGACCCGGTTGCCGTGCGCCTCCGGGTCCAGGCGCCGCTCGGCGAAGGTGAACAGGGCGACCAGGCCGGCCAGCAGGATCGTGCCCTGGAGGAACAGGGCGGGTCCGTCGACGGCGATGGCGCCCATGGCCGCGATGTGCGACTTCGTCGTGCCGTATCCGTCGGCCGCCAGGGCGATGATCGCGGCGAAGGCGGCGCACAGGGCGACGACGGAGACGAACACCTGGGCGTAGTACCGGGACTTGCGCGGGACGAACGCCTCGACCAGCACCCCGACGATCGCCGCTCCGACGACGATCAGGGTGGGCGACAACTGGCCGTACTCGATCTTCGGCGCGTCGATCTTCGAGATCGGGTCGGCCGCGGTTGTCCACAGGCTGTGGACGGCTGCTGCGCTCACTTGGCGGCCTCCACTTCGGGCTTGGGGTCGGTCTGGTGTACGTCCGACATGGTCTGCTTGACCGCCGGGTTGACGATGTCCGTGACGGGCTTCGGGTAGACGCCCAGGAAGATCAGCAGCACGATCAGCGGGGCCACGACGAGCAGTTCACGCGCCCGCAGGTCGGGCATGGCGGAGATTTCCGGCCGGACCGGGCCCGTCATCGTCCGCTGGTAGAGGACGAGGGTGTAGAGCGCGGCGAGGACGATGCCGAAGGTGGCGATGATGCCGATGGCCGGGTAGCGCGTGAACGTGCCGACCAGCACCAGGAACTCGCTGACGAACGGGGCGAGTCCGGGCAGTGACAGGGTGGCGAGACCGCCGATCAGGAAGGTGCCGGCGAGCACCGGGGCGACCTTCTGCACTCCGCCGTAGTCGGCGATGAGCCGCGAGCCGCGCCGGGAGATCAGGAAGCCGGCGACCAGCATCAGCGCGGCGGTGGAGATCCCGTGGTTGACCATGTAGAGCGTCGCCCCGGACTGGCCCTGGCTGGTCATCGCGAAGATGCCCATGATGATGAAGCCGAAGTGCGAGATCGACGCGTAGGCCACCAGCCGCTTGATGTCGCGCTGGCCGACCGCGAGCAGCGCCCCGTAGACGATGCTGACGAGCGCCAGGACGAGGATGACCGGTGTCGCCCACTTCGAGGCCTCCGGGAACAGCTGGAGGCAGAAGCGCAGCATCGCGAAGGTGCCGACCTTGTCGACGACCGCGGTGATGAGGACGGCGACCGGAGCGGTGGCCTCCCCCATCGCGTTGGGCAGCCAGGTGTGCACCGGCCACAGCGGGGCCTTCACCGCGAAGGCGAAGAAGAAGCCCAGGAACAGCCAGCGTTCGGTGCTGGTCGCCATGTCCAGCGTGCCGTTGGCCCGCGCCTGCGCGATCTCCTGGAGGCTGAAGTTCCCGGCGACCACGTAGAGCCCGATCACCGCGGCCAGCATGATCAGACCGCCGGCCAGGTTGTAGAGCAGGAACTTCACGGCCGCGTACGACCGCTGGGTCGACGCCGCCTCCTCGCCGTGCTCGTGGGCACGGTCCCCGAAGCCGCCGATGAGGAAGTACATCGGGATCAGCATGGCTTCGAAGAAGATGTAGAAGAGGAAGACGTCGGTCGCCTCGAAGGAGATGATCACCATCGCCTCGACGGCCAGGATCAGCGCGAAGAAGCCCTGGGTGGGCCGCCAGCGCCGGCTGCCGGTCTCCAGCGGCTCCGCGTCGTTCCAGCCGGCGAGGACGATGAACGGCATGAGCAGGGCGGTCAGGGCGAGCAGGGCGACGCCGATGCCGTCGACGCCCAGTTCATACCTGACGCCGAAGTCCGAGATCCACGCGTGGGACTCGGTGAGCTGGTAGCGGGCGCCGTCCGGGTCGAAGCGGACCAGGACGACGATCGCGAGCACGAGCGTGGCCAGCGAGACCAGCAGCGCAAGCCACTTGGCGGCGGTGCGCCGCGCGGCCGGTACGGCGGCCGTGGCGATCGCCCCGACGGCCGGGAGCACCGCCGTCGCTGTCAGCAGAGGAAAGGACATCGGTATCAGACCGCCCTCATCAGCAGGGTCGCGGCGACGAGGAGTGCCGCACCGCCGAACATCGAGACCGCGTAACTGCGCGCGAAGCCGTTCTGGAGCCGGCGCAGCCGTCCGGACAGGCCGCCGAACGAGGCCGCCGTGCCGTTGACGACCCCGTCGACCAGGGTGTGGTCGACGTACACCAGGGAGCGCGTGAGGTGCTCTCCGCCGCGGACCAGCACGACGTGGTTGAAGTCGTCCTGGAGCAGGTCGCGCCGGGCGGCCCGGGTGAGCAGGGAACCGCGCGGGGCGACGACCGGGACGGGCCTGCGGCCGTACATCAGGTACGCGATGCCCGCGCCGACGACCAGGAGCACCAGGGTCGCGGCGGTGACGGCGCCCGCGCTGACCGGGGAGTGGCCCCCCTCGTGCCCGGTGACGGGCTCCAGCCAGTGCAGGAAGCGGTCGCCGATCCCGAACAGCGCGCCCGCGCCGACGGAGCCGACGGCCAGCACCATCATCGGGATCGTCATGACGCTCGGCGACTCGTGCGGGTGCGGCTGGTGGCCGTCCGCGTCGGGCTGCCAGCGCTTCTCCCCGAAGAACGTCATCAGCATCACGCGCGTCATGTAGAACGCGGTGATGGCCGCGCCCAGCAGGGCCGCGCCGCCGAGGATCCAGCCCTGTGTGCCGCCCTTGGCGAAGGCCGCCTCGATGATGGCGTCCTTGGAGTAGAAGCCGGACAGGAACGGGAAGCCGATGATCGCCAGATAGCCGAGGCCGAAGGTGACGAAGGTGACCGGCATGTACGTCCTGAGGCCGCCGAACTTCCTCATGTCGACCTCGTCGTTCATGCCGTGCATGATCGAACCGGCGCCGAGGAACAGCCCGGCCTTGAAGAAGCCGTGCGTCACGAGGTGCATGATCGCGAAGGCGTAGCCGATCGGGCCGAGGCCGGCGGCCAGCACCATGTAGCCGATCTGCGACATCGTCGAGCCGGCCAGCGCCTTCTTGATGTCGTCCTTCGCGCAACCGACGATCGCACCGAACAGCAGCGTGACCGCGCCGACGACCGTGACGACGAGCTGTGCGTCGGGCGCTCCGTTGAAGATCGCGCCGGAGCGGACGATCAGGTAGACGCCCGCGGTCACCATGGTCGCGGCGTGGATGAGGGCGGAGACCGGGGTCGGGCCCTCCATCGCGTCCCCGAGCCAGGACTGGAGCGGCACCTGGGCGGACTTGCCGCAGGCGGCGAGCAGCAGCATCAGCCCGATCGCGGTGAGCTTGCCCTCGGACGCCTCGCCCGCGCCGTCCAGGACGGGCCCGAAGGCGAAGGTCCCGAACGTCGTGAACATCAGCATGATCGCGACGGACAGGCCCATGTCGCCCACGCGGTTGACGAGGAACGCCTTCTTCGCCGCCGTGGCCGCGCTGGGCTTGTGCTGCCAGAAGCCGATCAGCAGGTACGAGGCGAGGCCCACGCCCTCCCAGCCGACGTACAGCAGGAGGTAGTTGTCGGCGAGGACGAGCAGCAGCATCGCCGCGAGGAACAGGTTCAGATAGCCGAAGAAGCGGCGGCGCCGCTCGTCGTGCTCCATGTACCCCACGGAGTACAGGTGGATCAGCGAGCCGACACCGGTGATCAGCAGGACGAACGTCATCGACAGCTGGTCGAGCCGGAAGGCCACGTCCGCCTGGAAGCCCTCGACGGGGATCCAGGTGTACAGGTGCTGGGTCAGGGTGCGGTGTTCGGCGTCCTTGCCCAGCAGGTCGACGAAGAGGAGCACGCCGAACACGAAGGACGTCGTCGACAGGAGCGTGCCGACCCAGTGGCCGACGGCGTCCAGCCGGCGACCGCCGACCAGCAGGACGGCCGCTCCGAGCAGGGGCGCCGCGATCAGCAGCGCAATCAGGTTCTCCACGATTCTTCCGACCCCTTACAGCTTCATCAGGCTGGCGTCGTCGACCGAGGCCGAGTGGCGGGTGCGGAACAGCGACACGATGATCGCGAGACCGACCACGACCTCCGCTGCGGCGACGACCATCGTGAAGAAGGCGATGATCTGGCCGTCGAGGTTGCCGTGCATCCGGGAGAAGACGACGAACGCGAGGTTGCAGGCGTTGAGCATCAGCTCGATGCACATGAACACGACGATCGCGTTGCGCCTGATGAGCACGCCGGTCGCGCCGATCGTGAACAACAGGGCGGCGAGGTAGAGGTAGTAGACCGGGTTCACTTCGACGCCTCCTCGGCCCGCTTGAAGTTCGCCGGCTCGATCGCCGTGCGCTCCAGCCGCTCCTCGGCGCGCTGCTCCAGGGCCCGCAGGTCGTTGAGCGCCTCCGTGGAGACGTCGCGGATCTGGCCGCGCCCGCGCAGCGTCTTGTTGACCGTCAGCTCCGAGGGGGTGCCGTCGGGGAGCAGACCCGCGATGTCCACGGCGTTGTGCCGGGCGTAGACACCGGGGGCGGGCAGCGGCGGGAGGTGCTTGCCCTCGCGCACGCGCTCCTCGGCCAGCTCGCGCTGGGTCTTGGCGCGCTCGGTGCGCTCGCGGTGGGTGAGCACCATGGCGCCGACGGCGGCCGTGATGAGCAGGGCGCCGGTGATCTCGAACGCGAAGACGTACTTCGTGAAGATGAGGGCGGCGAGGCCCTCCACGTTGCCGTTGGCGTTCGCCTGGCCGGTGCCGTCGAACTCCGTGAGGGAGGCGTTGCCGATGCCGGCGATCAGCAGGACGCCGAAGCCGACCCCGCACAGCAGGGCCAGCCAGCGCTGGCCCTTGATCGTCTCCTTCAGGGAGTCCGCCGCGGTCACGCCGACGAGCATCACCACGAACAGGAACAGCATCATGATCGCGCCGGTGTAGACGACGATCTGCACGATGCCCAGGAAGTAGGCGCCGTTGGCGAGGTAGAACACCGCCAGGATGATCATGGTCCCGGCGAGGCTGAGCGCGCTGTGCACGGCCTTCTTCATGAAGACGGTACTCAGGGCGCCGATCACGGCGACGCTGCCCAGGACCCAGAACTGGAACGCCTCACCGGTGGAGGTGGTGTAGGCGGCGAGCTGCTGGCTCATGCGTCCACCTCCTGGTCCTCGGGCCGCTCTCCCTTGGAGACGGCGACCTGGCGCACGGTCCCGGGCGCGGCCTCCGTGACCAGGCCCCGGTAGTAGTCCTGCTCGTCGGTCCCCGGGAAGATCGCGTGCGGGGTGTCGACCATGCCCTCCTCCAGACCGGCGAGCAGCTGCTCCTTGGTGTAGATGAGGTTGGCGCGGCTGGAGTCGGCCAGCTCGAACTCGTTGGTCATCGTCAGCGCGCGCGTGGGGCACGCCTCGATGCACAGCCCGCACAGGATGCAGCGGGCGTAGTTGATCTGGTAGACGCGGCCGTACCGCTCGCCCGGCGAGTAGCGCTCCTCGTCGGTGTTGTCGGCGCCTTCCACGTAGATGGCGTCGGCGGGGCAGGCCCAGGCGCACAGTTCACAGCCGACGCACTTCTCCAGGCCGTCCGGATGGCGGTTGAGCTGGTGCCGTCCGTGGAACCGCGGGGCCGTGGTCTTCTTCTGTTCCGGGTACTGCTCGGTCAGCCGCTTCTTGAACATGGCCTTGAAGGTCACGCCGAAGCCGGCGACGGGGTTCATGAAGCCGGGCTTCACCTGCTCGGTCTCCTTGGGCTCCTCAGCCATCGGACGCCTCCTTTCCATCCGTGGGTCCGTCACTGACAGTGTCCGTCCCGCCACTGACAATCAGCTCCCGCTCACGGCGGGGCCGGCGCCTGGGCACGGGCGGAAGCTCCTGGCCGGGCAGCGGCGGGACGGGGAACCCGCCCGCCATCGGGTCGAACCCGATCGCCTCGGCCGCGGGCTGCTCGGCCTTCTTCGAGCGGTCGCGGAAGATGTCGACCACGAAGGACAGGAGCAGCAGGGCCAGGACGCCTCCGCCGACGTACAGCGCGATGTCGGCGAAGTCGTAGTTCTCGTTCCTGAGGGTCCGCACGGTCGCGACGAGCATCAGCCAGGCCACGGAGACCGGGATGAGCACCTTCCAGCCGAGCTTCATCAGCTGGTCGTAGCGCACGCGCGGGAGCGTGCCGCGCAGCCAGATGAAGAAGAACAGCAGCAGTTGGACCTTGATGACGAACCAGAGCATCGGCCACCAACCGTGGTTGGCGCCCTCCCAGAAGGTGCTGATGGGCCAGGGGGCCCGCCAGCCGCCGAGGAACAGCGTGGTCGACACGGCCGACACCGTCACCATGTTCACGTACTCGGCGAGCATGAACATCGCGAACTTGATCGACGAGTACTCGGTGTTGAAGCCGCCGACGAGGTCGCCCTCGGACTCCGGCATGTCGAAGGGGGCGCGGTTGGTCTCGCCGACCATCGTGACGATGTACAGGAGGAAGGAGACCGGCAGCAGCAGGATGTACCAGCGGTCGTGCTGCTGCTCGACGATCGTGGACGTCGACATCGACCCCGAGTAGAGGAACACGGAGGCGAACGCGGCGCCCATGGCGATCTCGTAGGAGATCATCTGCGCGCAGGACCGCAGGCCGCCGAGGAGCGGATACGTGGATCCGGAGCTCCAGCCCGCGAGGACGATGCCGTAGATGCCGACCGAGGCGACCGCGAGGATGTAGAGCATCGCGATCGGCAGGTCGGTGAGCTGCATCGCGGTGCGGTGGCCGAAGATCGAGACCTCGTTGCCCGAGGGGCCGAAGGGGATCACCGCGATCGCCATGAAGGCGGGGATGGCCGCGACGATCGGCGCGAGGACGTAGACGACCTTGTCCGCGCGCTTGACGACGACGTCCTCCTTCAGCATCAGCTTCATGCCGTCGGCGAGCGACTGGAGCATGCCCCAGGGGCCGTGCCGGTTGGGGCCGATGCGCAGCTGCATCCAGGCGACGACCTTGCGCTCCCACACGATGGAGAACAGCACGGTGACCATCAGGAAGGCGAAGCAGAAGACCGCCTTGACGACAACGAGCCACCACGGGTCCGTGCCGAACATCGAGAGGTCTTCGGCGGCGGTGTACGGGCTCATGCCTCCACCTCCTCGGGAGCCTCACCGGCGAGCGGCGCCGGGCCGATGCGGACGAGCGAGCCGGGCAGCGCCCCGGTGTCGGAGGCGACCCCGCCGCCCGCGGAGTTGAGCGGGAGCCACACCACCCGGTCGGGCATCTCGGTGACCTGGAGCGGGAGTTCGACGGACCCGACGGGCCCGCTGACGGCGAGCACGTCGCCGTCCTTGACGCCGGCCTCGGCGGCCGTGGCGGCCGACAGCCGCGCCCGGGCCGCGTGCCGGGTGCCGGCGAGCGCGTCGTCGCCCTCCTGGAGCAGGCCCTGGTCGAGCAGCAGCCGGTGCCCGGCGAGCACCGCCTCGCCCGTGGCCGGGCGGGGCAGCGCCACCGAGGACTCGCGCGGGCCGTCGGCCGGGGCGCCGTCCCAGGCGCCGAGCCGGTCCAGCTCCGCGCGCGCGGTGCGCAGGTCGGGCAGGCCCAGGTGCACGTCCATGGCGTCGGCGAGCATCTGGAGCACCCGCAGATCGGTCGGCGCGAGGCGCCGGGTCATCTGCTCGGGCTTGAGCGCGGCCTCGAAGGAACGGGCGCGGCCCTCCCAGTTGAGGAAGGTGCCCGCCTTCTCGGCGACCGCGGCGACCGGCAGGACGACGTCGGCACGCTCGGTGACCTCACCGGGCCGCTGCTCCAGCGACACCAGGAAGCCGACCGCGGAGAGCGCCTCACGCGCGCGGGCCGGGTCGGGCAGGTCGGCGACCTCGACGCCGGCGACCACCAGGGCGGACAGTTCGCCGGTGGCGGCGGCCTCGACGATCCGGCCGGTGTCCCGGCCGTCGCCGGCGGGGAGTTCGGCCAGGCCCCAGGCCGCGGCGACCTCCTGACGCGCGCGGGGGTCGGTCGCGGGGCGCCCGCCCGGCAGCAGCGACGGCAGCGCGCCGGCCTCGACGGCGCCGCGCTCCCCGGCCCGGCGCGGGATCCACACCAGTCGTGCCCCGGTGGCGGACGCGGCCCGTACGGCGGCGGTGAGGCCGCCGGCCACGCCGGCCAGCCGCTCGCCGACCACGATCACCGCGCCCTCGGCGCGCAGCGCCTCGGCGGCCACCGCGCCCGCCTCGTCCAGGCCGACCCCGCCGGCGAGCGCGTCCAGCCACTCGGTCTCGGTGCCGGGAGCGGCCGGCAGCAGTGTGCCGCCCGCCTTCTCCAGGCCCCGGGTGGCGTGCGTGGCCAGCGAGAACACCCGCTGCTTGCGCTTGCGCCAGGCCCTGCGCAGCCGCAGGAAGACGCCGGGGGCCTCCTCCTCCGACTCGAAGCCGACCAGCAGCACCGCGGGCGCCTGCGCCAGCGAGGTGTACGTGACACCCGTGCCGTCGAGGTCGTACCCGCGGCCTGCGACGCGGGCGGCCAGGAAGTCGGCCTCCTCGGCGCTGTGCACGCGCGCGCGGAAGTCGATGTCGTTGGTGTCGAGCGCCACGCGGGCGAACTTGCTGTACGCGTAGGCGTCCTCGACGGTGAGGCGACCGCCGGTGAGGACGGCGGCGCGGGAGCGCGCCGCGGCGAGGCCCCGGGCGGCCGCGTCCAGCGCCTCGGGCCAGGACGCGGGCTCCAGGACGCCGTCGGCGCCCCGCACCAGCGGGGTGTCGAGGCGGTCCTTGAGCTGCGCGTACCGGAAGCCGAAGCGGCCCTTGTCGCAGATCCACTCCTCGTTGACCGCGGGGTCGTTGGCGGCGAGCCGCCGCATGACCTTGCCGCGCCGGTGGTCCGTGCGCGTCGCGCAGCCGCCGGCGCAGTGCTCGCACACCGACGGCGAGGAGACCAGGTCGAAGGGGCGGGAGCGGAAGCGGTACGCGGCCGAGGTGAGCGCTCCGACCGGGCAGATCTGGATGGTGTTGCCGGAGAAGTACGACTCGAAGGGGTCGCCCTCGCCGGTGCCGACCTGCTGGAGCGCGCCCCGCTCGACCAGCTCGATCATCGGGTCGCCCGCGATCTGGTTGGAGAACCGGGTGCAGCGGGCGCACAGCACGCAGCGCTCGCGGTCGAGCAGCACCTGCGTGGAGATCGGGACGGGCTTCTCGTAGGTCCGCTTGCGGCCCTCGAAGCGGGACTCGGCGTTGCCGTGCGACATGGCCTGGTTCTGGAGCGGGCACTCGCCGCCCTTGTCGCAGACCGGGCAGTCCAGCGGGTGGTTGATGAGCAGCAGCTCCATCACACCGTGCTGGGCCTTCTCGGCGACCTCCGAGGTGAGCTGCGTCTTCACGACCATTCCGTCCGTGCACGTGATCGTGCAGGACGCCATGGGCTTGCGCTGGCCCTCGACCTCGACGATGCACTGGCGGCAGGCGCCGACGGGGTCGAGCAGCGGATGGTCGCAGAAGCGCGGGACCTCGATGCCGAGCTGCTCGGCGGCGCGGATCACCAGGGTGCCCTTGGGCACGCTGATGTCGGCGCCGTCGATCGTCAGCGAGACGAGGTCCTCCGGCGGGACCGCCGCCTCTCCCCCGCCTGAGGGAGCGCTGCTGGTCACGGTCATGCGGTCACCTCCGGGCGGTCCGCCCAGGCTGTGGACTTGGCCGGGTCGAAGGGGCAGCCCCGGCCCGTGATGTGCTGCTCGTACTCCTCGCGGAAGTACTTGAGCGAGGAGAAGATCGGTGAGGCCGCGCCGTCGCCGAGGGCGCAGAAGGACTTGCCGTTGATGTTGTCGGCGATGTCGGCGAGCTTGTCGAGGTCGGACATGGCGCCCTTGCCGGCCTCGATGTCGCGCATGAGCTGGACGAGCCAGTAGGTGCCCTCGCGGCAGGGGGTGCACTTGCCGCAGGACTCGTGGGCGTAGAACTCGGTCCAGCGGGTGACGGCGCGCACGACGCAGGTCGTCTCGTCGAAGCACTGGAGCGCCTTGGTGCCGAGCATGGAGCCCGCGGCGCCCACCCCTTCGTAGTCGAGGGGGACGTCGAGGTGCTCGTCGGTGAACATCGGTGTCGAGGAGCCGCCAGGGGTCCAGAACTTCAGCCGGTGTCCGGGCCGCATGCCGCCGCTCATGTCGAGCAGCTGGCGCAGGGTGATCCCGAGCGGCGCCTCGTACTGGCCGGGGCTCGCGACGTGGCCGCTGAGCGAGTACAGCGTGAAGCCGGGCGACTTCTCGCTGCCCATCGACCTGAACCAGTCCTTGCCGTTCTTCAGGATGGCGGGAACGGATGCGATCGATTCGACGTTGTTCACCACAGTCGGGCAGGCGTAGAGCCCTTCGACGGCAGGGAAGGGAGGACGCAGCCGCGGTTGGCCACGGCGGCCTTCGAGCGAGTCGAGCAGCGCGGTCTCCTCACCGCAGATGTACGCGCCGGCGCCGGCGTGCACGGTGAGGTCCAGGTCGATTCCGCTGCCGAGGACGTCCTTGCCGAGGTAGCCCGCCGCGTAGGCCTCGCGCACGGCCTCGTGCAACCGCCGCAGGACGGGGACGACCTCGCCCCGGAGATAGATGAAGGCGTGCGACGACCGGATGGCGTAGCAGGCGATGACGATGCCCTCGATGAGGCTGTGCGGGTTCGCGAAGAGGAGCGGGATGTCCTTGCAGGTCCCGGGCTCCGACTCGTCGGCGTTGACAACGAGATAGTGCGGTTTTCCATCGCCCTGGGGAATGAACTGCCATTTCATTCCGGTCGGGAACCCGGCGCCGCCGCGTCCGCGCAGACCGGAGTCCTTGACGTACGCGATGAGGTCGTCCGGCGACATGGCGAGCGCCTTGCGCAGGCCCTCGTACCCGTCGTGCCGGTGGTAGACGTCGAGCGTCCAGGACCTGTCCTCGTCCCAGAAGGCCGACAGCACGGGTGCGAGCAGCTTCTCGGGACTGGTGTCCTTGAGGTCGGGTGCCACGGTCATCACTCCCCCTCCTCGGCTGCGGGGCCCGCCGGGTGGGCCGGATCGGAGGCCGAGGTCTCCTGCGGCGCGTCGTGCGAGCTGAGGTGCTCGGCCGGGGACGGCCGGTGCACGGCGCCGTCCCGCGGTTCGTCGCGCGGGTGGACCACACGCGCGGGTGCGGTCTCGCCCTTGGCCAGGCGGAGGCCCACCAGCGAGGCGGGTCCCGCGCCGCCGCTCTCCTCGACGGCCCCGGGCCGCTCGTCGGGGAAGCCCGCGAGGATCCGGGAGGTCTCCTTGAAGGTGCACAGCCGGGCCCCGCGCGTGGGCTCGACGGGGCGTCCCTCGCGGAGGTCGTCGACGAGGCGCGTGGCGCTGCCGGGGGTCTGGTTGTCGAAGAACTCCCAGTTGACCATCACGACCGGCGCGTAGTCGCAGGCCGCGTTGCACTCGATGTGCTCCAGGGTGACCTTGCCGTCGTCGGTGGTCTCGCCGTTGCCGACGCCCAGGTGCTCCTGGAGCTGTTCGAAGATCGCGTCGCCGCCCATGACCGCGCACAGGGTGTTGGTGCAGACGCCCACCTGGTAGTCACCGCCCGGCCGGCGCCGGTACATGGTGTAGAAGGTGGCGACCGCCGTGACCTCGGCCGTGGTCAGGCCGAGCACGTCCGCGCAGAACCGCATCCCGGTGCGGGTGACGTGGCCCTCCTCCGCCTGCACGAGGTGCAGCAGCGGCAGCAGGGCGGACCTGGAGTCGGGGTAGCGCGCGATCACCTCGCGCGCGTCCGCCTCCAGCCGGGCGCGGATGTCGTCCGGATACGCGGGCGCGGGCAGTTCGGGCATGCCCAGGCTGACGCCGCGCTCCGAAGAACTGGTGGTCACCGGTCGACGCCTCCCATCACGGGGTCGATGGACGCGACGGCGACGATGACGTCGGCGACCTGGCCGCCCTCGCACATCGCCGCCATGGCCTGCAGATTGGTGAACGACGGGTCCCGGAAGTGGACCCGGAAGGGGCGGGTGCCTCCGTCGGAGACGGCGTGCACCCCGAGTTCGCCCTTGGGCGACTCGACGGCCGCGTACACCTGTCCCGGCGGTACGCGGAAACCCTCGGTGACCAGCTTGAAGTGGTGGATCAGGGCCTCCATGGAGGTGCCCATGATCTGCTTGATGTGGTCGAGGGAGTTGCCCAGTCCGTCCGGTCCCAGGGCGAGCTGGGCGGGCCAGGCGATCTTCTTGTCGGCGACCATGACCGGTCCGGGCTGGAGCCGGTCCAGGCACTGCTCGACGATCCTGAGCGACTGGCGCATCTCCTCCAGCCGGATCAGGAAGCGGCCGTAGGAGTCGCAGGAGTCGGTGGTCGGGACCTCGAAGTCGTAGGTCTCGTAGTCGCAGTAGGGCTGCGACTTGCGCAGGTCGTGCGGCAGGCCGGTGGAGCGCAGGATCGGGCCGGTGGCACCGAGGGCCATGCAGCCGGCCAGGTCCAGGTAGCCGACGTCCTGCATGCGGGCCTTGAAGATGGGGTTGCCGGTGGCGAGCTTGTCGTACTCCGGGAGGTTCTTCTTCATCTTCTTCACGAACTCGCGGATCTGGTCCACCGCGCCGGGCGGCAGATCCTGGGCGAGTCCGCCGGGCCGGATGTACGCGTGGTTCATCCGCAGGCCCGTGACCAGCTCGTAGATGTCGAGAATCATTTCACGATCACGGAATCCGTAGATCATGATGGTGGTGGCGCCGAGTTCCATGCCGCCGGTGGCGATGCACACCAGGTGGGAGGACATCCGGTTCAGCTCCATCAGGAGCACTCGGATGATCTTGGCCCGCTCGGTGAGCTGGTCCTCGATGCCGAGCAGCTTCTCGACGGCGAGGCAGTACGCGGTCTCGTTGAAGAAGGACGTCAGGTAGTCCATGCGCGTCACGAACGTGGTGCCCTGCGTCCACGTGCGGTATTCGAGGTTCTTCTCGATCCCGGTGTGGAGGTAGCCGATGCCGCAGCGGGCCTCGGT
Organism: Streptomyces sp. NPDC026672; assembly: GCF_040638185.1. Lineage (NCBI taxonomy): Bacteria > Bacillati > Actinomycetota > Actinomycetes > Kitasatosporales > Streptomycetaceae > Streptomyces > Streptomyces sp. NPDC026672. The sequence continues at coordinate 22,065 of NZ_JBEZXS010000006.1, read as the reverse complement.
GACCGTCTCGCCCTCGATCTCCAGAATAAGACGGAGCACTCCATGGGTGGACGGGTGCTGGGGTCCCATGTTGACGACGATGCGTTCGTCGTCGGCGCGGGCGGCGGTCTGGACGACCTCGTCCCAGTCACCGCCGGTGACCGTGTAGACCGTTCCCTCGGTGGTCTCGCGCGCCGAGGCTGCCGATGTTGACTGCGTGCTCACGAGTACGACCTCCGCTGGTCGGGAGCCGGGATCTGGGCGCCCTTGTACTCGACGGGGATGCCGCCGAGGGGATAGTCCTTGCGCTGCGGGTGGCCCTGCCAGTCGTCCGGCATCATGATCCGCGTCAGCGCGGGGTGGCCGTCGAAGACGATCCCGAAGAAGTCGTAGGTCTCGCGCTCGTGCCAGTCGTTGGTCGGATACACGGGGACCAGGGACGGGACGTGCGGGTCGGCGTCCGGTGCGCTGACCTCCAGGCGGATCAGCCGGTTGTGGGTGATCGAGCGCAGGTGGTAGACGGCGTGCAGCTCGCGGCCCTTGTCGTGCGGGTAGTGGACACCACTCACGCCCGTGCACAGCTCGAAGCGCAGGGCCGGGTCGTCGCGCAGGGTGCGGGCGACGCGCGGCAGGTGCTCGCGCTCGACGTGGAAGGTGATTTCGCCGCGGTCGACGACCGTCTTCTCGATGGCGTTGCCGGGGACGAGTCCCTGTTCCTCCAGGGCGCCCTCCAGCTCGTCGGCGACCTCGTCGAACCAGCCGCCGTAGGGGCGGGCGGCCGGGCCGGGGAGCCGGACGGAGCGGACCAGGCCGCCGTAGCCGGAGGTGTCGCCGCCGTTGTTGGCGCCGAACATGCCGCGCTGGACGCGGATCTCCTCACCGCCCTGGCCGCGCTGACCGGGGAGGTTGGACGCGGAGAGGTCCTTCTCGGGGTTCACGCCGTTCGTCCCGTTGCCGTTCGCGTCGCTCACCGCAGCAGCCCCTTCATCTCGATCGTGGGCAGGGCCTTGAGCGCCGCCTCCTCCGCCTCGCGGGCCGCCTCCTCGGCGTTGACGCCGAGCTTGGAGGTCTGGATCTTGTGGTGGAGCTTGAGGATGGCGTCCATCAGCATCTCGGGCCGGGGCGGGCAGCCGGGGAGATAGATGTCGACCGGGACGATGTGGTCCACGCCCTGGACGATCGCGTAGTTGTTGAACATGCCGCCCGAGGAGGCGCAGACGCCCATGGAGATCACCCACTTCGGGTTGGGCATCTGGTCGTAGACCTGCCGCAGCACCGGCGCCATCTTCTGGCTGACCCGGCCCGCGACGATCATCAGGTCCGCCTGGCGGGGCGAACCGCGGAACACCTCCATGCCGAAGCGCGCCAGGTCGTAGCGGCCCGCGCCGGTGGTCATCATCTCGATGGCGCAGCACGCGAGGCCGAACGTCGCGGGAAAGACGGACGACTTGCGCACCCAGCCCGCGGCCTGCTCGACGGTGGTCAGCAGGAAGCCGCTCGGCAGCTTTTCTTCGAGTCCCATGTCCTTAGGCCCCTCAGTCCCATTCCAGACCGCCGCGCCGCCATACGTACGCGTACGCGACGAAGACGGTGAGCACGAAGAGCAGCATCTCCACGAGCCCGAAAACACCCAGGGCGTCGAAGGTGACGGCCCAGGGGTAGAGGAAGACGATCTCGATGTCGAAGACGATGAAGAGCATCGCCGTCAGGTAGTACTTGATCGGGAAACGCCCGCCGCCGGCCGGCGTGGGGGTCGGCTCGATGCCGCACTCATAGGCCTCGAGCTTGGCGCGGTTGTAGCGCTTCGGCCCGATCAGCGTGGCCATGACCACGGAGAAGATCGCAAAGCCTGCCCCGAGGGCTCCCAGTACGAGGATGGGCGCATATGCGTTCACCGCTCCTCGCTCCTCTCAGTCGGCACTGACTGCTGGCGGTTCACGGGCTCACTTCCGCCCCACGCGCCCCACGAACCCCGCCTGTCCCGGCGAAGATCGAGAACATGTGAAGCAGGTCACAAGCCCAACTGCCTGGCATCCTATGCCCGCCACTCTGTGATCTGCGACACGGCGTATTGCCGAAGCTTTGTGATCTCCACCACCTGACGAAGGATCATGAAGTCGGATGAGCGGTGATCTTCGCACTCGAAGCGTCAGAGCCATCACGAGAAGTGACATTTTCGCTCGTCATCGCAGGCCGGAGGGTGAGTCTCCATATCAAGAGGCTTCCCTTGCATGCAAATTGGTGCTGGACCGGACCGCTTGATAGAGGACTGCATTCACACATCAGGGGGAGGCGCGGAACGGGATGTGGACGCGTGCGCGCGTTCACGAAGTCGACGGACCCCGAGCCGCGCGCGGGACGCGACGCCCCCGGTAATCGTTCCGTGACCTCCGCCACACCCGCGGGAGTGGCCGAAGAACGGGGCTTGGCCAACGAGCCCAACGAATGGTAGGTGCGGGGCAATTCGGGCGTATTAGCGAAAGGGCATGATCACGGGCATGATCACGTGTGCGCGATTTGTCCGTTACGGCGTCAATAAGGAACAACACGCGAGGTATTCACAGCCTCCATTGAGCAACTGTGGCGCACCACACGTTGCTTGTAGATATGAAGGAGCCCCTGATACCGGTTGTTCCCATGTCCCACACCGCTCACATACGCAGCCACCGGAAGCCCCGGAACCGCAACGCGTCGACGATCGCGATGCGGGCCGGTGTCGCCGGTGGCGTTCTCAGCCTGGCCGCAGCCGGCGCCTCGGCGACGGCGTTCGCCGCCGAGCCGGTGACGCAGACCCTTGAACTGCCCACCCTGACGGCCGACATGGCCACCCAGGTCGCCCAGTCCGCGGACGCCACGCAGCAGACCGCCGCGGACTACCAGCTCCAGGCGGAGCGCGACGCCGCCGCCGCAAAGGCCGCGAAGCAGGCCAAGGCGGACCTCGCCGACGCGAAGAAGAAGGCCGAGGCCAAGAAGAAGGCCGCCGAGGACGCCCGCAAGGCCGCCGCCGAGCGCGCCTCGCGCACCAGCGAGCGGACCGTCCTGTCCGCCTCCGCGACCACGTCGACCTCGACCGCCTCCACGAGCACGTCCACGGCCACCGGTTCGGCCGCCGCGATCGTGTCCTTCGTGAAGGCCCAGGTCGGCAAGGCGTATGTCTCCGGCGCCACCGGCCCCTCCGCCTACGACTGCTCCGGTCTCGTCCAGACCGCCTTCAAGCAGATCGGCGTGAACCTGCCGCGGGTGTCCCAGGACCAGTCGACCGCGGGCACCCAGGTGTCGCTGAGCAACCTCCAGCCCGGCGACATCCTCTACTGGGGCGGTGCGGGCAGCGCGTACCACGTGGCGGTGTACGTGGGCGACGGCATGTTCGTCGGCGCGCAGAACCCGTCCTCGGGCGTCGTGGAGAAGCCGCTGTCGTACGACCCGCCGTCCGGCGCGGTGCGGGTGCTCTGAGGCGTCCCGCACGGGAGAGGGCCGCAGCCGCTCGGGGGCAGCGGCCCTTCCGGCGTACCCGGAACCCTTCCGGGTCCGGTCCTGGAGACGCTTCTAGCCCAGGTCGAAGGTGTTCTTCTAGCCCAGGTCGAAGGTGTTGGGCAGGCCCAGCCGGTGGCGTAGCGCGTCGATGCGCTTGAGCGGTTCCAGCTCCGGCGGCCGGAACAGGTCCCAGACGCGGCAGCGCGCGGCGTCCGAACCGTCGGCGTCCAGAAGGGCGTTGACGGCCCTGCGCGCGGACTCGTTGGCACCCTCCATCGTGGCCAGGTCCACGTCGGTGCGGACATAGTCGCCCGCGAGGAAGAAGTTGGGCACCGCCGTGTCCGCCGACGGGCGGTTGTAGAGCGTGCCCGTGGGGTGGATGAGGAGCTGTTCGCGGTTCTGCGGGTCCGGGCCGCCGAGACCGGTCACCGCCGGGTCCATGAACCAGCCGAGGCGGTCCTCGTCCCGCAGCACCGTCTTCCCCGCGTCGTTCAGGCCGTCCTTCAACTGGGCCCACAGCTCGGCGACGATCTCCTCCTTGGTGCACTCGCGGGCCGTCCTGCCGTACAGGATGCCGGGCTTGTCCCATTCCGAGATGATCGCCGACAGGCAGTCGTGCGCGCGTCCGTCGCCGTAGTCGCGTGAGAAGTCCCGTACGTCCCAGAACTGGGCCTGTGCGATGCCGGTGACCGCCCAGGGCGAGTCGAGGCAGTTGATGTGCCCGTGCACCACGGGCGTGGGTGAGTGCAGATAGAACATCACGCCGGTCATCCAGTCCGTGCGCAGCGCGTCGCAGCGGCCGAGCTGCGGGTCGGCCGCGCGCAGGGCCGGGCCCCAGGTGAGGCGCGCGTGCTCGACGGGCAGGGCGGAGACGTAGTGGTCGGCGGTGACCGTACGTTCCCTGCCGCCGTCGCGGTCCGTGACACGGACGCCGGTCACGCGGCCGTCCGCGTACTCCACCTCGCGGACCTCCGTGCCCAGGACGAACTCGACGCCCAGGGTGCGCAGATGGGTCTCCCAGGGGTCGATCCACGCCTCGCTGGTGGGGGCGTTCAGGACGCGGTCGACGTCGGCGTCGCCGTCCATGCCCCGGCCGAGCAGCCCCCACAGCATCAGGGCCTCGATGATGACGCGGCCGACCGTGCGGGTGGAGGCGGTCTCGGCGCGGGTGGCGACGAGGTTGCGGGTCTGGCCGATGCCGAGGAGCACCTGGTACTCGCGGCTCATCTCACCGGCGCGGATGAAGTCCCACCAGGGCGTCCTCTCCCACTCGTCCTCGCGGCGGGCGTCGCAGCTGGTGAGGTGGACCAGGAGGCGGCCCGCGAAGTAGGCGGCCTCGTGGGCGGGGAGGCGGGTGCCGAGGTCGAGGACGGACAGCAGCTGGTCGCGGATCCAGGACGGGGTGATGTCGCCGGGCGCGGGCGGGGTGGTGACCCGGCGCAGCGGGAAGTGGAGGTCGGGGCGGCCGGCGTCCCTTGCGAACAGGACCTCGGTGGCGTTGCGCAGGTTGTCGTGGACGCCGTGCGGATTGCCGGGGAAGGGGATGCGGCGCAGGGTGTCGGGGAGGTTGCGGTAGAAGCCGGGGAAGAAGCGGAAGCCGTGTTCGCCGGGGAGCGGTCTGCGGCCGGGGCCTGCGGTGCCGGGTACGTCCATGGAGCGGGCCTTGCCGCCGAGGACGTCGTAGTACTCGTAGACGGTGACGGCGTAGCCGCGTTCGGCGAGTTCCTGCGCGGCGCTGAGACCGGAGACGCCGCCGCCGAGGACGGCGACGCGCTTGGCCGCCGGGGCGGCCTGGGCGGCGGCCGCGCTGCCGGCGGCGGTGCCTAAGGCGGTGGTGGTGGCGACGGCCCCGGTGGCGGCCGTGGCGGCCGTCAGAAAGCGTCTGCGCGAGTGTCCGAGGTGCCCCTGGGGCTGCCGCGCGTGTTCTGTTGTCATGAGAACCGGAGGGTAGGGAGGGCCTCCGCGCCCCGGAACCCCACCGGCCCCTCACCCACAGCATCCTCACAAACACGGGGAGGCACGGCGAGCCACGTGTGCCCGCCCGCCGTGCACCGGCGAACCCCACGGGGTCGCCGGTACCGGCGGGATCAGCCCCTTCTGTTCACGCCTTCGGGGCGACTCGGCTCAGGCCGTTGATGATGCGGTCCATCGCGTCGCCGCCCGTGGGGTCCGTGAGGTTGGCGAGGAGCTTGAGGGTGAACTTCATCAGCAGCGGGTGGGTCAGTCCGCGCTGGGCCGCGATCTGCATGACCTTCGGGTTGCCGATGAGCTTCACGAAGGCGCGGCCCAGCGTGTAGTAGCCGCCGTAGGTGTCCTTGAGGACGCGCGGGTAGCGCTGGAGGGCGAGTTCGCGCTGTCCCGGCGTGGCCCGCGCGTGCGCCTGGACGATGACGTCGGCGGCGATCTGCCCGGACTCCATGGCGTAGGCGATGCCCTCGCCGTTGAAGGGGTTCACCAGACCTCCGGCGTCCCCGACGAGCAGCAGGCCCTTGGTGTAGTGCGGCTGGCGGTTGAAGGCCATCGGGAGGGCGGCGCCGCGGATCGGGCCGGTCATGTTCTCCGGGGTGTAGCCCCAGTCCTCCGGCATGGACGCGCACCACGCCTTGAGGATCTCGCGCCAGTCCAGCTCCTTGAAGGCGGCCGAGGTGTTCAGCACGCCGAGACCGACGTTGGACGTGCCGTCGCCCATGCCGAAGATCCAGCCGTAGCCGGGCAGCAGGCGCTCCTGGGCCCCGCGCCGGTCCCACAGCTCCAGCCAGGACTCCAGGTAGTCGTCGTCGTGGCGCGGGGAGGTGAAGTACGTGCGGACCGCGACGCCCATCGGCCGGTCCTCGCGGCGGTGCAGCCCCATCGCGAGGGACAGCCGCGTGGAGTTGCCGTCGGCGGCGACGACCAGCGGCGCGTGGAAGGAGACCTCGCGCTTCTCCTCGCCGAGCTTGGCCTTCACCCCGGTGATCCGGCCGGTGCGGTCGTCGACGATCGGCCCGGAGACGTTGCAGCGCTCGTACAGCCGCGCGCCCGCCTTCTGGGCGTTGCGGGCCAGTTGCTCGTCGAAGTCGTCCCGCTTGCGCACGAGTCCGTAGTCGGGGAAGGAGGCGAGATCCGGCCAGTCGAGCTGGAGCCGGACGCCGCCGCCGATGATCCTCAGGCCCTTGTTGCGCAGCCAGCCGGCCTCCTCGGAGATGTCGATGCCCATGGACACCAACTGCTTGACCGCGCGCGGGGTGAGGCCGTCGCCGCAGACCTTCTCCCGCGGGAACTCGGTCTTCTCCAGGAGGAGGACGTCGAGGCCGGCCCGGGCGAGGTGGTACGCGGTGGTGGAGCCTGCTGGCCCCGCCCCCACGACGATCACATCGGCGGAGTTGTCGGAGAGGGGCTCGGTCACGGCGGGATCTCCCCAAGGTTCGAAATCTGCGTGCCGACCGGCACTGGACATGGGCAGTCTATTCAGCGGCATCGATCACCGGCCGAAGGGATGCCCAGTGGAGCGAGTTCTTCCCGATGTGCGGTTGCGCGTCCCCACGCACGAGGACGCCTTCGTCTGGCACCGGATCTTCGCGGACCCGGACGTCATGGAGTTCCACGGCGGCAGGTCCGCGGAGCCGTCCGTCTACGAGGAACTCACCGCCCGCCAGCGGCGGCACGACGCCGAGCGCGGCTTCTGCCTGTGGTCCGTGGTCGACGGCTCGGGCGACGTCGTCGGCTTCACGGGCGCCCAGCCGTGGGACCATGACTGGGGTCCGGCGGGCGAGATCGAGATCGGCTGGCGGCTCGGCCGGGCGCACTGGGGGCGGGGCTACGTCACGGCGGCGGCCGGGGAGACCCTGGAGCGGCTGCGGGCGCTGGGCGTGCCGCGGGTGGTGGCGATGGTGGACTCCCGCAACGAGCGCTCGATCGCGGTGACCCGGCGGCTGGGGATGCGGCTGGCCGAGAGGTTCACGACGCCGCTGTCCCAACGGCAGGGGCATTGTTACGCCCTTGATCTGTGACTCTGGGTAATCAACTGTCACAGAACGCCACTTCTCACTTCCGGGTGGGCGGGCCGCGGGGTTACCCTTCCAGTACCGCTGGGGGTGACATCTGTGCACATAACACCCAAGACGCCCGAAGTGCGCGTGCCACGGCTCGTCGGCCTGATGGCCGTGGACGCGCGCGAGAGGGCCAGGTCCCAGGGCCTGTTCGTCAACTCGCCCGACCGGCCGGACTTCCACCTCGCCGTCGTCGACTACGTCGTACGCCAGTACCCGCAGCCCGGTGCCGAGGTGCCGCGGGACTCCATGGTCTACGTCTGGTTCGACTTCGGTGAGGGCGAGGGCGGCGGGGGCGTGCGCGAACCCCGCGTCCCACGGCCGCCGACGGGCGGTCTGCAACGGGAGCTGGACCAGCCCGGGGACGCCTTCGAGATGATCAACAGATGAGCCCGCCCGCGCCGGTCACCCCGTCCGCGCCGGTCACCCCACCCGGGCGATGACGCCGCGGGTCACTCCGCCTTGAAGCCGCGGTGCAGGGCGACCACACCACCGGTGAGGTTGCGCCACGCCACCTTGGTCCAGCCCGCCCCGCGCAGCCGCTCGGCCAGCGCGGGCTGGTCGGGCCAGGCGCGGATGGACTCGGCGAGGTAGACGTACGCGTCGGGGTTGGAGGAGACCGCGCGGGCGACCGGGGGCAGAGCCCGCATCAGGTACTCGGTGTAGACGGTCCGGAACGGCGTCCATGTCGGGTGCGAGAACTCGCAGATCACGACCCGCCCGCCGGGTCGCGTCACCCGGTGCATCTCCCGCAGCGCCGCGTCCGTCTCCTGCACGTTGCGCAGCCCGAAGGAGATCGTCACCGCGTCGAAGGTGTCGTCCTTGAACGGCAGCCGTGTCGCGTCGCCCGCCGTGAACGGCAGCCAGGCGTTGCGCTTCTTGCCGACCTGGAGCATGCCGATGGAGAAGTCGCAGGGGACGACGTAGGCGCCCGTGCGCGTGAACGGCAGCGAGGACGTGGCGGTGCCGGCGGCGAGGTCGAGGACCTTCTGCGCGGGGCGCGCGTCGACCGCCCGCGCGACCTCCTTGCGCCATCTCCGGTCCTGCCCGAGGGACAGCACGTCGTTGGTGAGGTCGTACCGTTCCGCCACGTTGTCGAACATCGAGGCGACTTCGTGCGGCTGCTTGTCCAGGGATGCGCGGGTCACCCGCCCATTGTGGCAGCAGGGGGTACGGAGGTGGGGAAGCGCCCTCGGGCGGCGGCCGATTTCCGCAACCCGCCCCGCACGGCCCGCCGGATGCCCGAGGATGGACCGCGATGAGACGATTTCGCACCCCGATCACCTGGCTCACCTGCACCCTCGCTCTGGCGGTCGCGGGCTGCGCGTCGTCGGCCGAGTCGGCGGAACCCGACGGACCGGACACCGTGTACGCCCCCTACGTCAGCGCGACGGACGCCTCCGCCGGTGACACGGCCGGGGCGCCGACGGCGTACAACCTCGCCTTCGTGATCGCGGACGGCGACGGCTGCACCCCGGCGTGGGACGGTTCCGAGGCCCTCGACGACCCGGCGGTGAAGGCCCGGATCGCCGCGCTGAAGAAGGACGGCGCGACGGTCCGCGTCTCCTTCGGCGGGGCCTCGGGCAGCGAACTCGCGCGGACCTGCGGCAGCGCGGCCGACCTCGCGGCGGCCTACGGCCGGGCGCTGGACGCGGCGGGCGCCACCCGCGCCGACTTCGACGTCGAGGGCGACACACTCGCCGACTCCGCGTCCGTCGCCCTGCGTTCGCGGGCGATCGCCCTGCTCCAGAGGGAACGCAGCGACCTGGACGTCTCCTTCACGCTGCCGGTGATGCCCTCCGGGCTCGACGCCGACGCCCTGGCGCTGCTGGAGTCCGCGAACGACCACGACGTACGGGTCGACACCGTGAACATCATGACGATGAACTACGCGGAGTCGTACACCGGCGACATGGGCGACTACGCCCTCGCCTCGGCGCGCGCCGCCCACGCCCAGGTGCGGAAGGTCTTCGGGCTGTCCGACGCCGACGCCTGGCGGGGGCTGGCCGTGACCTCGATGATCGGCGCCAACGACATCGAGGGCGAGACGTTCACCCTCGCCGACGCGGCCCGGGTACGGAAGTTCGCCGAGGACAAGGATCTCGCCCGGGTGTCGATGTGGGCCTCCTTCCGCGACCGGCAGTGCGTGGCGGGGCGGGCCGGACGCGACGACGCGGCGACCGACTGCAGCGGGGTGGAACAGGGCCCGGGGGCGTTCGGCGAGGCCCTGGCGGGCTGAACCCCGGCACCGCGTCCCACCGGAGTGGACGCTAGCGCCGGCGGAACAGCAGCCGGCCTGCGACGACCGTCGCCACGCAGCTTCCCGCGCCCCGCTCCGCGAGGGCCGTCCCGTCCGGTACGTCGAACACCACGAAAGTGGCGACACGGCCGGCGAACGGCAGCAGCGGCGCCAGGATCGCGTCCGCCAGGCTCCGCCCGGCCAGCGGATCGAGGGACGGCGGCCCCGCGGGCTCCGCGGACCGCGCCCCGACCGTCAGCCCCGACCGCTCCACCGCGTCGCGCACCACGGGCCGCAGCGGTCCCCCGGCGACCGCGACCGTCCCGTGGGCCAGCATCCGCTGCACCCCGCGCCGCGCGCTCGCACCCCGGCGGGCGTCCGTCAGGCCGAGCGTCGCGAGGGCGTCGTCCCCGGTGATCGGTTCCGTGCCGAGTTCGTCCGCCTCGCGCGGGTCGGGATGGTAGGCCCGCTCCAGGAGTTCGGGCCCGTACGGGTTCACCAGACCGGGAGCGAGCAGGCCGGGCCAGCGGCGTACACGGGCGGTCGGATGCGCGGCCGCCAGATCCTCGTACGGTCCGACGGCCCCGATCTCCCGCCCGTCCACGAGCACCGCGCCGCCGGGCACGCACAACTGCCCCGGGCCGCCCGGCACGAGCAGGTCGGCGGTGTGAAGAGTCAGCATGGTGCGGCTAGTTGGAGGCGAGCAGCTTCAACTCGGGGTGCGCGGTGCCGCCCTCGATCGCGGTGGACGAGATGTGCGACACCACCCGCTCGTCGACCGGGTCGTTCGCCGGGTCGTCGTGGACGACCAGGTGCTCGTACGTCGTCGAGCGCTGCGCGGGGACCCGACCCGCCTTGCGGATCAGGTCGATGATCTCCAGCCGGTTGGAGCGGTGCTTGGCACCCGCCGAGGAGACCACGTTCTCCTCCAGCATGATCGAGCCCAGGTCGTCGGCGCCGTAGTGGAGCGACAGCTGCCCGACCTCCTTGCCGGTGGTGAGCCAGGAGCCCTGGATGTGCTGGACGTTGTCCAGGAACAGACGCGCGATGGCGATCATCCGCAGGTACTCGAACAACGTCGCCTGGGTGCGGCCCTTGAGGTGGTTGTTCTCGGGCTGATAGGTGTACGGGATGAACGCGCGGAAGCCACCCGTGCGGTCCTGCACGTCACGGATCATCCGCAGGTGCTCGATCCGCTCCGCGTTCGTCTCCCCCGTGCCCATCAGCATCGTGGTGGTGGACTCGACACCCAGGCCGTGCGCGGTCTCCATGATCTCCAGCCAGCGCTCGCCGCTCTCCTTCAGCGGGGCGATGGCCTTGCGGGGACGCTCCGGCAGCAGCTCCGCACCGGCGCCCGCGAAGGAGTCCAGACCCGCCGCGTGGATCCGGCTGATCGCCTCCCCGACGGAGACCTTGGAGATGCGGGCCATGTGCTCGACCTCGGACGCCCCGAGCGAGTGGATGACCAGCTGCGGGAACTCCTTCTTGATGGCACCGAAGTGCTTCTCGTAGTACTCGACCCCGTAGTCGGGGTGGTGGCCACCCTGGAACATGATCTGGGTCCCGCCCAGCTCCACGGTCTCCGCGCACCGGCGCAGAATGTCCTCCAGATCGCGCGTCCACCCCTTGGCCGTGTCCTTGGGGGCCGCGTAGAACGCGCAGAACTTGCACGCCGTGACACACACGTTCGTGTAATTGATGTTCCGCTCGATGATGTACGTCGCGATGTGCTCAGTGCCCGCGTACCGACGCCGACGCACCGCGTCGGCAGCCGCGCCCAACGCGTGCAACGGAGCGTCACGGTAGAGGGACAGCGCCTCTTCGGGGGTGATCCGACCACCGGCGGCGGCACGGTCGAGGACGGGCTGGAGGTCGGCCTTCTCGGACACCGGGCGTCCCTTTCGTCAAGGGTGTGGACGGACCGAACCAGCCTACGCCAGCGTCTTGGCCGGGTTTGTGTCAGGCCGCGTAGGCCCCGACCAGCAGCCCCGTGTACGCCCCCGCGATCAGGAACGGCCCGAACGGGATCGCCGTCCTGCGCCCCGCGCGCCGGGCGACGACGAGCGCACCCCCGTACAGCGCGCCGAACACGAACCCGGCGAAGGTGCCGAGCAGCACGGTCGCCCAGCCGTACCAGCCGAGGACGGCGCCCGCGCCGAGGGCCAGCTTGACGTCTCCGAAGCCCATGCCGCCCGGGTTGACGAGGAACAGCACCAGATAGCCGCCGCCGAGCGCGAGGGTGCCGTACAGCGCGGTGGGCCAGTCACCGGCGTGCTCGGGGACGAGGGAGACGAGCGCGAGCAGGGCGAGGGCGGCGCCGGCGAGGGACAGGGTGAGCGGGTCGGGCAGCCGCCGCACCGCGAAGTCCACGACGGCGAGCAGCACCCCGAGGGGAGCGAGCAGCAGCCAGACCACCAGCTCCGGCCGGGTACCGGTGGCGAGGGCGAGCCCGCCGCAGACGAGGGCGGTGACAACGGCGAGGACCCCACTCCGACGGGCGAGAACCGCGTCACCACGACGGTCCCCTCCCGTGCTCCCGGCCCGCGCGCACTCCGCGCACACCCCGCCGCCGAGCCACCCCCGAACCGGATGCCCGGCCGGACACCGGTCCCGCCAGGGCTCCCCCGACGGCACGGCGAACCGGTACACGGCCCGCGGCAGCACCGCTCCGGCCGCCGCGCCCCAGACGAGCGCCACGACGACAAGCCCCCACTCAGCCATCCGACCCGCTCCCGCTCCCCGTCTTCGACAGCCGGGCCGTCGGATTGCCCTCCGCCCCGCTGGTGGACGTATAGGTCAAGTCGTCCCCCGTCGGGGTGAGATGGATGGTGTGGGGGGTGGGGTTGCAGCCGCCGTGGTTGGTCTTCGCCCCCGTGGACGTGGCTTCGAGGCGGGTCTTCGTCAGCCGTTTCAGGGTGAGCACGTCCGTGCAGGTGCCGCCGAGCTGGTCGGTCTGCACGAGGCGCCCCACCTCGCCCCCCACGGCCGCCTGCCGGACCGTGAGGCGGAAGGTGCCGATGGGCAGGGTGCCGTCCAGGGCCGTCGCCCGGCCCTCCCAGGTGCCGAGGTAGCGGGCCGGGACGACACCCGCGCCGGACGCCGAAGCGGACGCCGAGGCCGAACTCGAAGCGGACGCCGATGCGGAAGCGGTCGCCGCGGGCGGTCGCGCCCCCGTGTCCCCGGCCGCGTCGCCGCCGTCGCCGCCGCTCCACGGGCGGAGCACACCGAGGCCGACCGTCACCGCGGCCAGCGCGCCCGCGACCGCGAGGGCCACCGTGCAGCTCACCCGGCGGCCCCGTCCGCCCTCGGCGGGGGCGGCCGTCGCCGCGAGACTCACCGACACCTTCCCCTGCCCCGGCACCGCGTCCCGCGGCCCGGAGGTGGCCGTCGGTGTGGACACCGCGCTGAACTCCACCGGCCCCGACACCGGTCGGCGCACCGGTTCCGGCCCCGCCCCCGGTTCCACCGCGTCCGGTGACTCCAGGTTCAGGATCCGCACCGCGCTGCGGCTGACCTCTTCGACCAGGGGCCCCGGGAGCCAGCCGGCCGCCACCAGTCCGGCCGCGCCCCGGGGGGCGAGGCGGCGGGCCAGGGCGAGCGGGGCCGGGCGGCCCGTCGGGTCCTTCGCCAGGCACCCCTCCGCCACCTCCCTCAGCTCACCGTCGAGGGAGCCGAGTTCGGGCGGCTCGTGGACGACCCGGTAGAGCAGGGCGGCCGAGGAGTCCCCGGGGAAGGGCGGTTCGCCGGTGGCCGCGTACGCGAGGACCGCGCCGAGGGAGAAGACGTCCGCCGCTCCCGTGACCCCCTTGCCGAGGATCTGCTCGGGGGACATGTAACCCGGCGAGCCGATGGAGACGCCGGACGCGGTGAGCGAGGCCGTGCCGTCGGTGGCGCGGGCGATCCCGAAGTCGATCAGGAGCGGGCCGTCGAGGGTGAGCAGCACATTGGACGGCTTCACGTCCCGGTGCACCAGCCCCAGTTCGTGCACGGCCGCGAGCGCCTCGGCGAGCCCCGCGCCCAGCACCCGTACCGTGTGGGCGGGCAGCGGGCCGGTGGCGCTCACCGCGGCGGCCAGGGAGGGGCCCGCCACGTAGGCGGTGGCGACCCAGGGCACGGGGGCCTCCGGGTCGGCGTCCAGGACCGGTGCCGTCCAGGCCCCGCCGACCCGGCGCGCGGCCTCGACCTCGCGCCGGAAGCGGACGCGGAACTCCTCGTCGAGCGCGTGGTGCGGGTGCACGATCTTGACGGCGACCGTGCGTCCGCCCGCGCTGCGGCCCAGGTAGACCCGGCCCATGCCGCCGGCACCGAGCCGGCCGAGAAGCCGGTAGGGCCCGACGGCGGTCGGCTCGTCGGCTCCGAGCGGCTGCATGCCTCCCCCTCTCCCCCGAGGCCCCCTCCCCCGGGGGCCCTTCCCCGAAGCCTCTCTCCCCCGTGCGCCCGCACGGCACACCGCCGGGAGACGGCAGCGGCTACGACGCCAGGGGTCGCAGCAACTCGACCGGTACGTCCGCCGGGAAGCCCGTCGTCGGGCCCACCCGGCGGGCGAACTCCGCGACCGCGGCGAGCTGCGGCTCGGCGAAGCGGAAGTCGAGCGTCGTGAAGTACCGCTCCAGGACCCGCTCGTCGAACGCCTCCCAGCGGGCCGCCTGTTCGGCGACCTTGCCGACCTCCTCCAGGGAGAGGTTGCGGGAGGACAGGAACGCCTCGTGCACCTGGCGGGTGAGCACGGGCTCGCGCTCCAGGTAGTCGCGCCGGGCCGCCCAGACCGCGAAGACGAACGGCAGGCCCGTCCACTCCTTCCACAGCGTGCCCAGGTCGTGGACGTCGAGGCCGTAGCGCGGTCCGTCGAGCAGATTGGCGCGCAGGGCCGCGTCGCCGATGAGCACGGCCGCGTCCGCCTCCTGCATCATCAGGCTGAGGTCGGGCGGGCAGGTGTAGTAGTCGGGGCGCACGCCGAAGCGGTCGGCCAGCAGGAGCTGGGCGAGGCGGACGGAGGTGCGGGACGTCGAACCGAGGGCGACGCGGGCGCCGTCCAGCCGGTCGAGGGGGACCTGCGAGACGATCACGCAGGACATCACCGGACCGTCGCAGCCGACCGCGATGTCGGGGAAGGCGACCAGGTCGTCCGCGTTCTTGAGGAACTCGACGAGGGTGATGGGACCGATGTCGAGGTCTCCGCGCACCAGCTGCTCGCTGAGCTTCTCCGGGGTGTCCTTGGTGAGCTCGAAGTCGAGGAGGGTGCCGGTTCTCGCGAGCCCCCAGTAGAGGGGCAGGCAGTTCAGGAACTGGATGTGGCCGACACGCGGCCGGGTGCGAGAATTGTCCACATCGCGAGACTAGACCCATGGGTCGGCGGGCCGAGACCGACCCCACCGTCAACCCTTCCGGTGGATCTTTCAAACGTCCGGGTGACGTGATCTTGACCTCTATTGCTTTCGGGTGCCCGCGTGCTAGGCTCGCCGCAAGTTGCAGTTTGGTTTCCCTTGCAGTACAGAGCCTGCGGAGCATGTGACCGCGGGCTCTCGTCGTTTTCAGACGTATGCACTTGTGCTGTTTCACACTTGCAGGTTCTGGAGCAGGGCGACCCTTTGTGAGCCCAAGGAGGGCTTATGGCTACCGGAACCGTTAAGTGGTTCAACGCCGAAAAGGGCTTTGGCTTCATCGCCCAGGAAGGCGGCGGCCCCGACGTCTTCGTTCACTACTCCGCGATCAACGCCTCTGGCTTCCGCTCCCTCGAGGAGAACCAGCAGGTGAGCTTCGACGTGACCCAGGGTCCGAAGGGCCCGCAGGCGGAGAACGTCACCCCCGTCTGAGCAGCGGTCTGATCGAATCGCAGCCCGAGTGCAGTACCCAAGGAGCCCCACGCCATCCGGCGGCGGGGCTCCTGCCCTTTTCCCGGGGCCATTTCCCGCCCACACGTGCCGTGGGCGTATGTCGTACGCGGGAAAGTCCCCGGGATTCGGTTACGGTCCACGGTCATGACCGGTATAGACGCGGGAACCCCGGACGGCGCCGACTTCCTGAACAGGACACGGACGTTCTACGACACGGTGGTGACGGACTACGCCGAACACTTCCGGGACCCTCTCCCCGCGCAACACGTCGACCTTGGTGTGCTCTCGGCCTTCGCGGGCCTCGTCGGACACGGCGCCCGGGTGGCGGACCTGGGCAGCGGTCCCGGCCGGGTGACGGCGTACCTCGCCTCGCTCGGTCTGTCCGTGTTCGGGATCGACCTGTCGGGCGGCATGGTCGAGCACGCCCGCCGCGAGCATCCGGGCCTGTCCTTCCGGCAGGGGTCGATGTTCGATCTGGACCTGCCCGACGGGGAGTTGGACGGGGTCCTCGCCTGGTACTCGATCATCCACACCCCGACGGAGCGGCTGCCCGGCCTGTTCGCCGAGTTCGCGCGGGTGCTGGCCCCGGGCGGGCATCTGCTCGTCGGGTTCCAGGTGGGGGACGAACCGCTGCGGCTGGACCGGCCCTTCGGGCACGACGTGAGCCTCGACTTCCTCCGCCGGCAGCCCGACGAGGTCGCCGCGCTGCTGGAGGACGCGGGCTTCGAGGTACGGGCACGGATGGTGCGGGAGCGGGACGAACAACGCCGCGAGACGGCCCGCCAGGCATCCCTGCTCACGCGTAAACGCTGACCCGCCGCGGCCTCCCGCGCTCCCGTCACCGCTTCCCGCTCGGTCAGTCGCCGGAGACCGCCTCGCGGATGGTCCCGGCGGTGACCGCGGGGTCGTAGCCCTCGGGAACACCCTCGACGAGGATGATGTCGCCCTCGATGTGCCGGGAGCGCAGCGGGGCGATCTCCCGGTAGGCCGGTGAGTCCCACCAGGCGCGGGCCTCGTCGATCCCGGGGAAGCCGATCACGACCACGTGGCCGGGCCAGTCGCCCTCCTTGACCTCGTGCGCGGTGCCGTGCACGAGGAACCGGCCGCCGTGGGGCTCGAAGGTGGCGGTGATCCGTTCGATGTACTCCGCGATCTCCGGATGCGGCGCGGCCTCGCGGAGACGGGCGATGGCGTAGGCGGTCAACTCGGCTTCCCCCCTCGGCTCGAAGCGGTACGGGAGGCATCGTGACACGGGGCCCCGCGCCCGCGCGATCACCTGACGGGGGGCTGTCGCACGTACAACTGCTCCACCACTTCCGTGAAGTCGTGCATGATCTGGTCGCGGCGCAGTTTCATCGACGGGGTCAGATGGCCCGCGTACTCGGTGAAGTCGATCGGCAGGACGGCGAACTTCCTGATCGACTCGGGGCGGGAGACCATGCGGTTGGCGTCGTCCACGGCCCGCTGGAGGACGGCGTTCAGGTCGGGGTCGTCGACGAGGAGTTCCGCAGGCACCGGGTGCTTGCGGTTCATCTGGCGCCAGTGGGTGATGCCGTCGGCGTCGAGGGTGATCAGCGCCGTGACGTAGGGGCGGCCGTCGCCGATCAGCATGCACTGGGAGATCAGCGGATGCGAGCGCAGCCAGTTCTCCATGGGCGCCGGCGCCACGGACTTGCCGCCGGCGGTGATGAGGAGTTCCTTCTTGCGGCCGGTGATGGTCAGATATCCCTCGTCGTCCAGCTCCCCGATGTCCCCGGTGGGCAGCCAGCCGTCGCGGGTCACCGGGACGACTCCGCCCGCCGCCGGGTCCCAGTAGCCGCGCAGCACGTGCTCGCCGGCGATCAGGATCTCGCCGTCCGCCGCGATCCGGACCTTGGTGCCGGGCAGCGGCCAGCCCACCGTGCCCAGACGGGGCTTGAGCGGCGGGGTCACCGTGGACGCGCCGGTGGTCTCGGTGAGCCCGTAGCCCTCGAAGATCTCGATGCCCGCACCGGCGTAGAACGCGCCCAGCCGCCGTCCGAGCGGTGAGCCTCCGCAGATCGCGTACTTGACCCGGCCGCCCATCGCGGTGCGGATGCGGCGGTAGACCAGCGGGTCGAAGAAGGCGCGGGCCGTGCGCAGCCCCCGGCCGGGGCCGTTGCCGGTGCCCGTCTGGCGGGCCTCCAGCGCCTCGCCGTAGCGGACGGCGATCGAGGTGGCGCGGTCGAAGGTGGAGACCCGGCCGCCGCGTTCCGCCTTGGCGCGGGCGGTGTTGAAGACCTTCTCCAGCATGTAGGGGATGGTCAGCAGACAGGTCGGCCGGAACGCGGCGAGGTCGGGCAGCAGTTCCTCCGCCTTGAGGCTGGGGGCGTGGCCGAGCCGCACCCGGGCCCGGACGCAGGCGATGGCGACCATGCGGCCGAAGACGTGGGACATCGGCAGGAACAGCAGGACCGACGGTTCCTCATCGGTGCGCGCCTTGAAGATCGGGTAGAGGAGTTCGATCGCGTTGTCGACCTCGGCGAAGAAGTTGCCGTGGGAGAGCGCGCAGCCCTTGGGGCGGCCGGTGGTGCCCGAGGTGTAGATGAGGGTGGCGAGGGTGTCGGGGCCGAGCATGCCCCGGCGCACGGCGACCTCGGACTCGGGGACCTGCGCGGTGCCGATCTCACCGAGCCGTACGACGTGGTCCTTCTCCATGACCCACATGTGCCGCAGGTCGGGCAGGTGCTGGAGCTCGGGGCCGATCGCCGCCGCCTGGGCCGCCGTCTCCGTGACGAGGGCGACCGCGCCGGAGTCCTGGAGGATCCAGCGGGTCTGGAAGACGGAGGAGGTGGGGTAGATGGGGACGGTCACCAGGCCCGCGGCCCACGCGGCGAAGTCCAGCAGCGTCCACTCGTAGGTGGTGCGGGACATGATGGCGACCCGGTCGCCGGGGACCAGCCCCTCGGCGATCAGGCCCTTGGCGACGGCGAGCACCTCCTCGGCGAACCGGCCCGTCGTCAGGTCCTCCCAACTGCCGTCCACGGTACGGCGGCTGAGGACGACCGCACCGGGAGCCCGCTCCGCGTTCTCGAACGGCAGGTCGGCCAGCGACCCGTGCCTCACGGGAGGGGCGAACGGCGGTACGGACACCTCCCGCACGGCCCCGTCCAGGCGCCGGGTCACGGGTTCGATCAGGATGGGCTCGCCGTCGTAGTCGACCGCCGAGACCGTGGCGCCGGAGGAGACGGGGACGTTCGGATACGGGGTGGACACGGGGGCGGCTCCTCGGGCGTGCAGCGACGACTGCTTGCTGCATGACGTACGTGCCTCGCACACCGAGGCGTTCACCGGCGGTGCGCCACAAGGGAGTTACCGGCAGTCAGGCACGCGATCGTACGGCCCCGCCGTGGGGGTCCTGTGCGGTTTCGGCGTCGGTACGGCGCCGGGCCTGTGCAACATCGGCGGTTACGTGAGGAACCTTCACGTACGCCCCCTGACGACCGTCACGCCCGACCCGTCTCCGCCGTCACCTAGGCTTACCTTCGGTAACACTATGGTCGATTCCCGTGGGAGCCCCGACATGGCCGACCGCCGCCCGAGCCTCACCGGCACCGTGCCCGCCGTCCCGTCCGTCGTCCTGCCGGCCGCGCCCGCCCTCGCGCCGCTGCTCGCCGCGGGCGCCCTGCGCTCCCCGTTCAGACGGCCCCGCCCGGACGCCCCGTTCCCGCGCACCCGGCTGGTGCTGCCCGGTGTCCGCGTGGACCTGGCCCGGCTCGCCGCCTACGAGCGGGTGTGCGGCTTCGCCACCGGTGACGACGCGCTGCCCGTCACCTATCCGCACGTCCTGGGCTTCCCCCTGGCGATGCGCCTGATGAGCGGGCGGGACTTCCCGCTGCCGCTGCTCGGCCTGGTGCACACGTCGGTCGAGATCACCCGGCACACCGTCCTGCCGGCCACCGGGGAGTACGAACTCGCCGTGCGCGTCGACGGGTTGGCGCCCCACCGGCGCGGGACGGAGGCCACCGTCGTGACCGAGGCCCGGACCGGCGGGGACGTCGTGTGGGAGTCGCGCAGCACCTTTCTCGCCCGGCACCGGACCGACGCCCCCGTGGGCGGTGTCCCGGCCGGCGGTGCGCCGAGCGCGCGGGAGCCGCTGCCCGCACGGGAGCCGCTGCCCGCGGTGGCGGTGTGGGGGATCGCCGGGGACGTCGGGCGGCGCTACGCGGCCGCGTCCGGCGACCGCAACCCCATCCATCTGCACCCGCTCACCGCCCGGCCGTTCGGCTTCCCGCGCGCCGTCGCCCACGGCATGTGGGCCGTCGCCCGCTGCCTCGCCGCCCACGGCACCCCGCGGGCCGTCTCCCTGCGCGCCGAGTTCAGGTCGCCGCTGCCGCTGCCGGCCACGGTGGAGTACGCGGCGGACGGGGCCGGCCGCTTCGCACTCCGGGACGCGGCGGGGGGCCGTCCGCACGTGGCCGGCGACATACGCCCGGCGCGCGCCTGAGTCCGTCCGCGCCCCGCGAATCCGTGCACGCCCCGCTCCTCCGAGTCCGCACACGCCCCCGCACGCACGGGTCCGTCAGTCGGTGGCCGGGGGCGGGCTCCACGGGTGGCCCGTCATCAGGTCGCCCAGACCCGCCCAGGAGAAGTTCATCAGGGTCGCCGCCGCCTGGCGGGCCGTCACCCCGGGGGTGGCGTTCGCCCAGGCCGCGAGGGACTCCGCCGCCCCCACCAGCGCCTCGGCGAGCCCGGCGACCTCCCGCTCGGGCAGATCGGGGTCACGGTGCGCGGCACGGGCGGCGACCGCGATCAACTCGGTGACGAACGCGACCAGTTCCGCGCGCATCGCCCGCACCTCGGCGGCGAACGTCCCGCCGTGGGTACGGGCCTGGACGTGCAGCACGGCCCAGCCGTCGGGATGTTCGGCGGTGTGCGCGAAGAACGCCCGCAGGCCGTCCCAGAGTTGCCGGTCGGCGGGCAGTTCCGGGCGCACCGCGCCCCGCACCGCCTCCGTCAGCGCCGCCGCCTCACGGCGGATGCACGCCGTGAACAGGTCTTCCTTCGAGTTCAGGTACAGGTACACCAACGGCTTGGACACACCCGCCAGTTCGGCGATCTCGTCCATCGAGGCGGCCGTGTACCCCCGCCGGCCGAACGTCGCCACGGCGGCGTCCAGCATCTGCTGCTCCCGGACCGCGCGCGGCATCCGCTTGGTCTTCACGGCACCCATGGGCCAAGCCTAGAGGCGCCCCCGCACCCCCGGTGCCGTCGTGGCGCCGCTCAGGACGTCTGCTCCTGGGCCCGCGCGCTGTCGTCGGCCACGTCCTCCTGGCTGCGGTTGGCCTCCAGGTTGGCCTTGGCCCGGTCGACCCGCCGCACGATCTGCTCGGACGCCCGGTCCCGCTCCTTGCGCAGCACGACGAAGCTGATCGGCGCCGAGATCACCAGGGAGAGCAGCAGGACCCACAGGAAGTTGGAGTCGCCGAAGCCACGCGGCACCACGCCGCCGTAGACGAGGCCCCAGACGACGAGGAGGCAGCCCGCGAAGATCCCGAGGCGCATCAGCGTGTAGCGGAGCATCTCAATCCACTCTTCCATATCGATCCGTGCCGAAAGGCCCGAACGTCCAGTGAAGCACGGGCCGCGGCCGATCTTGGAGGCGGGTCACGGGGGTCACGGCAGCGGCAGCAGCATGGTGATGTCGTCGCGGTCGTCGCCCGGGGCCACCCGGATCGCGCCGGGCACCCGGCCCACCTCCTTGTAGCCGCAGGAGGCGTAGAAGTGCTCCAGGCCGGTGCCGCCCCGGCAGGTGAGCCGTATCGCCCGGACGCCGTCCCAGCCGGTCACGGTGTCCGCCGCCGCGGCGAGCAGGTCGCGCCCGTACCCGCGGCCCTGGTGGCGGGGGTGCACCATCACCGTGTAGAGCCACACCCAGTGCCGCATCAGCCGGTGGGTGTTGTGGGTGATGAACGCCGTCGCCGCGACCGCGCCGGTCCCGTCCCGGCCGACCAGCAGCCGGGTGCGGCCCTCGGCCATGGCCGCGAGGTGCCGCAGCAGCTCGGGCCGTATGTCGTCGGCCGTCACGGGCGGTACGAAGCCGACGGAGCCGCCCGCGTTCGACACGTCGGCCCACAGGGTGAGCACGTCGTCCCGCAGGGCGGGCGTGACCGCCGGGTCCAGTTCGAAGGTCAGGGACACCGTGTCACACGCGCATCGGCTGCGGCGAGTCGCGGCGGGCGGGGTCGGGTCCGTCGTACTCGCGGATGATCTCGTAACGGGTGTTGCGCTCCACCGGCTTGAACCCCGCGTCCCGGATGAGGTCCAGCAGGTCCTCACGCGTCAGCTTGTTCGGCGTCCCGTAGTTGTCCGCATCGTGCGTGATCTTGTACTCCACGACCGAACCGTCCATGTCGTCCGCACCGTGCTGCAACGCCAGCTGCGCCGTGTGCAGACCATGCATCACCCAGAACACCTTCACATGCGGCACATTGTCGAACAGCAGCCGCGACACCGCGAACGTCTTCAGCGCCTCCGCACCCGTCGCCATCGA